>CAZJTG010000271.1:0-3874 GCA_964548865.1 uncultured Solibacteraceae bacterium | reverse complement strand
GCCCTTCTCGATTACCGGGCCGCTTACGGGGAAGATGCGCGCGTTCGTGATCGACCACGTGGCGCCGGTCGCATTGAGCTTCACGTCGATCGGCTGGCTCTCGATGTTGAACAGGTTGCCGGGCGTGATCGCGCCGCCGCGCCCACCGATCGAGGCTTTTTCCTTCTCCACCTGGGCCACGCGCGCCAGTTCGGTCTCGCGGTCGTAGTACACGATGCCGTCGATGAACGTCATGTCGACCGTCGCGTACGTGCTGAGTGGATGCGCATTCCAGATCACCACGTCCGCGTCCTTGCCGACGTCGAGCGATCCGACGCGCGCGTCGATCCGCAGTTGCCTGGCCGGGTTGAGCGTCACGAGCGCGATGGCCTGGTCGTCGTTCATGTCGCCCCAGCGCACCGACTTGGCCGCTTCCGTGTTCAGCCGGCGGGCATGCTCCGCGCTGTCGGAGTTGATCGACACATTCACGCCCTTCGCCGTCATGACGGACGCGTTGCCGGGAATCGCGTCCTCGGCCTCGATCTTGTAGCCCCACCAGTCGGAGAACGTCGATCCGCCCGCGCCATGCGCAGCCATCTCCTTGGCGACCTTGTAGCCCTCGAGCACGTGCTGAAAGGTGGCGACCTTGAAGCCCATCTCGTCGGCGAGACGGATCATCATGAGGATCTCGTCTGCCCGGTAGCTGTGGCAGTGCACGAGCCGCTTGCCTTCGAGAATCTCGACGAGCGCGTCCATCTGCAGATCGCGGCGCGGCGGCATGGCGTCCTGGTTCGCCGTCTTCGCCTTGTTGTAGTCCTGCCACGCCTTCTGGTACACCTTCGCGCGCGTGAACGCGTCGCGGATCACGTACTCCACGCCCTGCCGCGTCGTCGGATAGCGGCGCGGGCCCTGCTGGTTGATGCCGGCCGCCGGCCGCTTCGGGTTCTCCCCGAGCGCGAACTTGATCCCCGGGAGCGCGCCCTGGAAGAGCAACTGGTCGCCCTTCGTCGCGCCCCAGCGCAGCTTGATCACGACCGTCTGGCCGCCGATCGGATTTGCGGAGCCGTGCAGGATGTTCGCGGTCGTCACGCCGCCCGCGACGTCGCGCTGAATCGAGATGTCGAGCGGGTTCAGCACGTCGCCCATGTCGGTCATCGAGCTCACCGACGTGGCGCCCTCGTTGATCGCGTCGTTCGCGATGTGCGAGTGCGCGTCGATGATGCCGGGCGACACGAACTTGCCCTTGCCCTCGATGACTCGGGCGCCGGCGGGAATCTGGACGTTGGTGCCGGCCGCCGCGATCCGTCCGCCGCTCATGACGATCGTGCCGTTGTTGATCGTGCCGCGCGAGGCGGTGATGAGCGTCGCGTTACGGATGGCGACGACGCCGGCGGTTTGCGCGGCCTGGCCGCTCAGGGGCGCAACGGACGTCGGGATGAACGCGGCCACACCAAGCATGACCGCGAGCAGGACGGGTCGGAGCTTTCGATTCACGGATTCCTCCCAGACGGGTTTTGAGGGGGCTAATTCTAGCGCAGGACGTCAGAGGGCTGGCGGGCTTCGGCCCGCCGCCTATTGCGACCGCACGACCCAGCGGACCGCGCGTCCGCTGGCGTCGGCACCGACCGCGCGCCGCAGCAGGTCCACGAGGCCGGCGCGGGCGCCGGCCTGCTGCAGCATGTCCACGGTTTCACCGGTGATGAAGTACTCGCGGGGACTCGCTTCCTCGAGGCGGCTCGTGATCTCCTGAAGATCGGACTCCGTGACGACGCCGATCACGTCGCCGGTCACCGCGTCCTCGAGGACGGCGGCCGGCGGTTCGGCGGGCGTGGCCGCGGTGTCCGCGGCAGCGGGCGCGACAAGCAGCGGCGCGGCAGTTTCGAGATCCACCAGCAGATCGCGAGCCCGGCCGGCCACGTCCGATCCGACGTGAATCTCGACCGCCATCGGCCGGTTGGTCGGATCCTGCGACATCATCCACTGCAGCGAGTCCGCCCGGTTGGCGTGCTTGACGAAGTACTCGATGCCTTCGCCCTCGAGCGCCATCTTTGCCAGCGGCAGCACCGCCGGGTCGGACGTCTTGAAGACAGAGACGATGCGCGCGTCCGGCGTGACTCTTGTCGGCAGGTCGTCCGCCGGCAGATCGGCGTCCGGACTGTCGTCGATCAGATCTGCGTCGCAGCGCGCGCATTTCCTCTCGAACGAGGCGTACTCCGTACCGCAGACGGGGCAGTGCACGGGGAGAGTATCTATCCAAACGACGCCAACGACGCCAATCACAATAACGACGCCAGTGGACGGAGGTACGCAATATCCGGTTGAGCCACAGGTCGGCAGTTCGGGGCGGTGTGACCTGCCGGGACTAATCCGAAGCGGCCCGGGGAGCGAACGGTTTCCGGGTCGCTGAGGCCTGAGTCCCGACAGGTCACTCCGCCCCGAACTGCCGAAAGTTCGCCGGGTCTGAGGACCCGGCCTCCCGAGGCGCGTTACCGTCCGATGAGCAGCGCCAGCAGCGCCTTCTGGACGTGCAGCCGGTTTTCGGCCTGGTCGAACACGACCGAGTTGGCCGAGTCCATCACGTCGTCGGTGACTTCCTCGCCGCGATGCGCGGGCAGGCAGTGCATGAACAGCGCGCGACGGCCGGCGGCGGCCATCAACTTGCGGTTGACCTGGTACGGCGCGAACACGAGTTTGCGCGCCGCGGCCTCGCCTTCCTGGCCCATCGACGCCCAGGTGTCCGTGTAGACGGCGTCAGCGCCCTCGACGGCCGCGCGGGGATCGCTGACGAGTTCGATGACGGCGCCGTGGCGCGCCACCTTCCGCGCCGCACGGACGATGGCCGGGGGAAGCGTGTAGCCCTCCGGTGACGAGACCCGGACGTTCACGCCGAGCATGAGGCCGGCGTGCGCGAGCGAGACCGCGACGTTGTTGCCGTCGCCCACGAAGGCGACCGTGCGGCCGGCCACCGAACCCAGGCGCTCCTGAAGCGTCATCAGATCCGCCAGCGCCTGGCACGGGTGCTCCTGGTCGGTCAGCGCGTTGACGACATGCAGGCGCGGCGCCACCGTGGCAATTCTCTCGAGCCGGTCCTGCCCGAACGTGCGAACGACGAGACCGGCAAGCCACCGCTCGAAATTGCGGACGACGTCCTCGATCGATTCGCGCCCTTCGAACACGACGTTCGACCGCGGCTCGATGACCTCGCCGCCGAGTTCGCGCACGGCAATCGTGAACGTCGTGCGCGTCCGAAGCGACGGCTTTTCGAACACCAGGCCGATGTGCCTGCCCGCAAGCGGCTGAAACGCCGCGCGCCGCGCGAGGTCGTCGCGATCGCGTTTCAGCTCCGCCGCCAGGTCGAGCACCCGCTCGAGCTCGGCATGCGAGAGATCGAGGACCGAGAGAAAGTCCTTCGTCGCGACCGGCACGTGCGTCCGGTCCGACACCGGCACGGGGAACGTGCCCACCTTGGCCTTCCGCGCCTGCGTGCTCATGTCCGGTACTCCGCGTTGATCTTCACGTATTCGGCGCTGAAGTCGCACGTCCACATACGCGCGGCGTGATGGCCGCCGGTGCCGAGATCGACCGACACCGTCATCTCGCTGTTCCTCATCACGTCCGCGGCCTGGCCGGCCCGATCGTCGTGCGGCACGCCCGCCACGAACACCTGCACGGGCCCGATCGCGACCGACGCCCTGTCCAGCACGAAGGCCGCGCCCGATCGTCCGGCGGCCGCCACGAGCCGGCCCCAGTTCGGATCGCCGCCGTGGATCGCGGTTTTCACGAGAGGCGAATTCGCGATCGTGCGCGCGGCCAGCCAGGCATCGCCGCGCGTCGCCGCGCCCGTAACCTCGACGGTCACGAGCTTCGTGGCGCCCTCGCCGCCGCGCACGATCTC
>CAZJTG010000270.1:2615-5270 GCA_964548865.1 uncultured Solibacteraceae bacterium | reverse complement strand
AAGGAAGTCGCGGCGATCGTCGAGGCGCCCGAGGGCACGGTGAAGTCGCGGCTGTTCGAAGCTCGGAAGATGCTGCAGGAGTTATTGCGATGACCCAGGACACGCACGATCCAATCGAGCAGCTTCGAGAGGAACTCAGACGCGTGTCGGTGTCGCAATCGTTTACCGAACGCGTACGCGAGCGACTGACCGACGAGCTCGAACCGCTTCGCGCCGAACTGGCCGACCTGAACGTTTCGCCTGAGTTTGCGGTGCGTGTCCGCCAGCGTGTCGAAGCGCCGCTCCGTTCGTCGTGGGGGCTGACTTGGCGATGGATCGTGCCGGCTGCGGGACTGGCGGCGGTTGTCGCCGCCATCGTGCTGTGGCCTCGCGGCGTGGAGCCGCCAGCGCCTGCTCAGACAGAAGTCGTTGCGAAGGCCGAGCCGGCGGCGCCGCCCGTTGTGTCTTCCTCCGGGCCTCGGGTGGCGTCGCCGGTGACTGTCGCAAGGACGAAGAGTGCTGCAGGTCCGAGGCAGGTTGCGTTTTCAGCACAGGCCGAGACAGCGACCTCGGGGCGCGATCCGTTTCTGGAAGTCATCACCGATCAACCCGAACTGTTGCGCCGCCTGGTGATAGCAGTCGAGCGTCCCGACATCGCCGTCGATCCGTCCGAGCCCGAGAGGATGTATGAGGCGCCGAAGCTCGACGTGCCGAAGGTCGAAGTCAGTCCGGTTTCCCTGTTCGTCGTGCCTATTCCGCGGGTGCCCGTCGGGTTCTCGCCCTTCATTCTTCGTATCGCCGCCGATTCGGCGGAAAGGAGCTCAAAGTGAAGTTTTCGAGACTACTCGTGTCGGCGTGTCTGGTTCTCTTGGTTGCCGTCGGTTCGATGCCGTCGGCGACAGCCGCGGTCGCCCAAGCGGGACAGGCTGTCGTACCGGTGACCCTGAAACTGACCGTGGTGATCTCCAGATTCACCGGGGAGAAGAAGACCGGCAACTTGCCGTTCAGCCTCATGGTCATCCCCGGACAGGGCGAACGTGACGGTGAACGCACCGAACTGCAGGCCGGCGCCCGCGTTCCTGTGCCGCAGACAACATTTTCCGCCTCCGTTTCCGGCGGTGCGGCGACCACACCACAAACGTCCTACAGCTATCAGCAGTTCGGCACCAACATCAGTGCCGCCGGAAGGCTCCTCGACGCGGGATCGAACGCCTACAGCGTGTGGCTCAACGTCACCGACAGCCAACTGCTCAGCGATACGC
Organism: uncultured Solibacteraceae bacterium; assembly: GCA_964548865.1. Lineage (GTDB taxonomy): Bacteria > Acidobacteriota > Vicinamibacteria > Vicinamibacterales > SCN-69-37 > DASUGC01. The sequence continues at coordinate 4,029 of CAZJTG010000270.1, read as the reverse complement.
CGGAGCAGGCGCAGTACGCTCAAGGCGTCCGTCTCCCGCGCTATCAGTCGTTCACATCCAGTAACCGATTGATTCTGCGCGACGGTCAGACTGTGCAGTACACGGCTGCCACGGACAAGACCAGCGGGGAAGTGATCAAGCTGGACGTGACGCTGAACGTGATCAAGTAATCGACGAACGACGCAAACGACGCGAATGACACTAACGACGCCAAGTTAGGGCTTGCTTGTCAGGAAAGACAAGCGCCTTTGGTTGGCGTCGTTGGCGTCGTTGTAACTATCTCGCCAAGCTCTTGATCAGCGTCAGCAACATGTCCACCGCCACCCGGTTCTCCCCGCCCTCCGGAATGATCACGTCCGCGTAGCGCTTGCTCGGCTCGACGAACTCAAGGTGCATCGGTTTCACGGTGGCCTGGTATTGATCGATCACTGAATCCACGGTCCGGCCGCGCTCGGCGACATCGCGCTGCAGCCGGCGGATGAAGCGCGTATCGGCGTCCGTGTCCACGAACACCTTCACGTCCATGAGCGATCGCAGCGCCTTATCCGTGAAGATCAGGATGCCCTCGACGATGATGGCTGAGCCGGGGCGCATGGGTACGGTTTCGGCCTTGCGCATGTGGAGTGCGAAGTCGTACTCCGGGATGTCGACCGACCGGCCCTCGCGCAGTTCGCGCAGGTGCGCGACCATCAGGTCGGTGTCGAGCGAGTTCGGATGGTCGTAGTTGAGCGCGGCGCGATCCTCGAGCCGGAGCTCCGGATAGTCGCGATAGTACGAATCGTGCTCCAACACCGTGACATCCGTCTCGCCCAGCGCCTCCATGATCCGGCGGACGACCGTCGTTTTGCCGGAACCGGATCCGCCCGCAACGCCGATGACAAGAGGCATGACCGGCGAATTCTACGCGACTCGTAACCCCGTCGGACCTGTCGTCACCTGTCATAACCTGTCGTCACCTGTCGTAACCTGTCGTAACCCGACGTTACCTGTCGTCACCTGTCGCGCCAACCGCCGTGATACGCTAGTCAGTCGTCCTGGAGGCAATGATTGGCGTTTGAGGGCGTGTTCTCAGTACTTCCGACTCCGTTCCGCGCAGGGGGCGACGTAGACACTGACAGTTTGGAGCGCGTCGTCGAGACGATCGTCCGCGCCGGGGTGAATGGCGTCACGGCGCTCGGGGTGACCGGTGAAGTGTCGCGCCTGACCGAACGGGAGCGCCATCTGGTCGTGGACACCGTCGTGACGCAGGTGGCCGGCCGCGCGAAGGTCATCGTGGGTGCGTCCGCCGATGGCGTCAGGACGTGCGTCGAGTACAGCCGCGAGGCGAAGTCGCTCGGTGCCGCCGCCGTGATGGTGAGTCCGCCCCGGGCGTTGAAGCTGAACACCGAATCGGTCGTGAATCATTACAAGGCGC
>CAZJTG010000270.1:0-2605 GCA_964548865.1 uncultured Solibacteraceae bacterium | reverse complement strand
ATCTGCCGATCGTCGTGCAGGACTATCCGCCGATTTCCGGATTCGCGATGGAGGCCGGCCTGCTCGCCAGGATCGCGAAGGAAGTGCCGAGCGCGCGGACGATCAAGCTCGAGGATCCGCCGACCCCGTTCAAGACCACGCGCATCCTCGCGGCGGCGGGTGAGACGAAGGTCGCGATTCTCGGGGGACTCGGCGGCGTGTTTCTGATCGAGGAACTCCTGGCCGGCGCGGCCGGCGTCATGACGGGCTTCGCGTATCCTGAAGTCCTGGTCAAGGTGGTCACGCTGTATCGGGCGGGTAAGATCGATGAGGCGTCCGACGTGTTCTATCGATTCGTGCCGTTGATGCGCTTCGAGTTTCAGGAAGGCATCGGGATGGCGATTCGCAAGGAAGTCTTCCGGAGGCGTGGCGCGCTTGCCGATGGGTCGACGCGCGCGCCCGGCGCGGCGCTCGACGATTCCACGCGTGCGGCGCTCGATCGCGTGCTGCAGTGGACCGCGAAGCAGCAGGGGGCGGAATGGATCTCGGGTTGAGGGGCAAGGTGGCGATGGTGGCGGGGGCCAGCCGCGGGCTCGGCTATGCCGTCGCGCGCGGGCTCGCCGCCGAGGGCGCGTCCGTGTCCATCGCGTCCCGCACCGTAGAGTCCATTGAGGCCGCGGCCGGCCGCATCACCGCCGACACCGGGTCGCAGGCGCTCGCGACGGCCCTCGATGTGCGGTCGGCTGATTCCATCAGCGCCTGGCACGAGCGGACCATCGCGAAGTTCGGCGGCGTCGATCTGCTGTTCGTGAACGCGGGCGGGCCGCCGGCGGGAACGGCGCTGTCGTTCGATGACGCCGCGTGGCAGGGCGCCTTTGAGTTGCTCGTGCTGAGCGCCATTCGCATGGTCCGGCTCGCCGTGCCGTCGATGAAATCGCGCGGCGGCGGCGCCATCGTGGTGTCCACGTCCTCGGCGGTCAGGGAGCCGATTCCGAATCTCGCCCTGTCGAACATCGTGCGGTCGTCGGTCTCGGCGATGTCAAAGACCCTGGCGAACGAGCTGGCCGGCGACCACATCCGCGTGAATCATCTCCTGCCGGGGCGCATTGCCACGGACCGGATCATCGAACTTGACACGATCCGTGGCAAGGCCACCGGCGCGTCCGCCGATGACGTCCGGGCGTCTTATTCGAAGACGATACCGCTCGGCCGCTACGGCGAACCGGCGGAATTCGCCAATGCCGCGGTCTTTCTGTTTTCGGACGCGGCGCGGTACATTACAGGGGCCTCACTACAGGTCGACGGCGGTTTGATCAAGAGTGTGAGTTAAGGGGAGCAATGAAGGTTTTTCTGGTCAATCCGAGCAATGTGTCCTTCGGCATCGCGGTCATTACGCCGCGATGGCTGTTCGTCCTTGCGGCCGCGACGCCGCGGAAGTTCGGCGATCCGGTGCTCGTGGACGAGACGCTGGAGCGGATGGACATGTCGCAGGTCAAGCCTGGCGACATCGTCGGCGTCAGCGTGCATACGGGCAACGCCCTCCGCGGCTACGAAGTGGGTCGCGCGGCCAGGGCCGCGGGCGCCACGGTCGTCTACGGCGGCATTCACGCCACACTGTTCCCGGACGAAGCGCGCGAAGTGGGCCAGGGCCACGCCATCGTGCGCGGCGACGGCGACCTCGTGTGGGGTCGAGTGATCGAGGATGCGGTCGCGGGCAATCTGCAGGCGCAGTACGAGGGCGGCCGCGTTCCCGGCGACCAGTTCTTCTCGGCGCGGTGGGACCTCCTGCCGGCCGGCAAATACATGTGGGCGTCCGTGCAGACCGTGCGCGGCTGCCCGAAGCACTGCTCGTTCTGTTCCGTGTGGCGCACCGACGGCCAGGAGCCGCGCATGCGCAACGTGGACGCGGTCCTCCATGAAATTGTCGAGCTGCGGCGGAAGGGCTTCCGGTTTCTGGCGCTCGCCGACGACAATTTCTATCCGGTCGCGAAGAAGGACCTCGAGATGGCCGCGCGGCGCGCGGACAAGACGCATCTGCACGAGCTCGAGGCCATGCGCGCCGAGCGGTTCGAGCTGATGGAGAAGCTGGCGAAGCTGCCATCGGACACGATCTTCTTCACGCAGATCACGATGGAAGCGGCCGAGGATCCGGAGTTCCTGGCGGCCATGAAGAAAGCGAACATCAAAGGCGCGCTCGTCGGCGTCGAAGCCGTCACGCCGGCCGGCCTGAAAGACATCTACAAGGACTTCAATTACGCCGGCGACGAGCTGGCGAAGCGGCTCCGCGCGTTCAAGGAAAGCGGCGTGCACGTGCTGGGGTCGTTCATCTTCGGCCTGCCGAGCGACGGCCCGGCCACATTCGACGCCACGGCGGCGCTCGCCCAGGCGGCCGGCGTGACCTTCGCGCAGTTCGTCATGCTGACGCCGTTTCCCGGCACGCTCGATTTCGCCGCCTGGGAGAAGTCGCTCGCGAACGACACCACGAAGATCGCGGGCGTGCCCATCACGCGCCACTGGCTGATTCCGCAGGCGAATCGTCCCAAGGTCTACACCCCACACCCGGTCATGTCAGCCGACGAGATTCGGCAGCGGACGCAGGGCGTGTGGGACAAGTTCTACAGCCTGC
>CAZJTG010000269.1:0-5298 GCA_964548865.1 uncultured Solibacteraceae bacterium | reverse complement strand
GGCGGCCGTGACGGGCGAGATCGTGGCGGAAACGGATACCCGCTCGCCGGCCACCGGAGAAGCGCTGCGGCTGATGGTCGACGAGTTCTCCCGGCTCCAGCGCGAGTCGGTGAACCCACTCGAATTGCGCGGCGCGCAGGATTTTCTCGCGGGCAATTTTCCGCTCACCATCGAGGCGCCCGGCGCCATCGCCCAGCAGGTTCTGGCCCACATGTTCTTCGGCCTCGACCTGTCGGAAATCGAGACGTATCGCGATCGCGTCGAGCGCGTGACCACGATGGACGTCCAGCGCGTGGCGAAACAGTTTCTGAAGCCCGAGCAGCTGGCGATCGTCCTGGTGGGCGATCTCTCGGCCTTCTCTGGTCAGCTGAAGTCGCTCGGCTTCGCGGAGTTCGAACGCATCCCGCTCGCCGAGCTCGATCTCAATTCGCCGACCCTTCGGCGCGGCGGCCGGCCGCCGGCCCCACCGCCCGGGCCGTGAACCGGCCGCGGGTGATGCTCTCCTGCGGCGAGGCCTCCGGCGATCTCTACGCCGGCGGCCTGGTCGCGGCCCTTCGGCACCTCGAACCCGACGTCGACGTGTTCGGGTTTGGCGGGCCCCGCATGGCGGCCGCCGGCGCGCGGCTCTCCGGCGAGTTCCGTGAGTTCTCGGTCACCGGACTCGTCGAGGCCCTGCGCGTGCTCCCGCGATCATGGCGGATGCTGCGTCACCTGCGCGACGAGGCCGCCCGGTTGCGGCCTGATGTCTTTGTCGCCATTGATTTTCCGGACTTCAATTTCCGGCTCCTGCCGGCCATGGCCGAACTCGGCATTCCGGTCGTGTACTACGTCAGTCCGCAGTTGTGGGCCTGGCGCGCAAGCCGCATCGACACGATCAAGAAGTACGTGCGTCAGATGCTCGTCATCTTCCCGTTCGAAACAGAGATCTACAAGCAGGCCGGCGTGCCCGTGGAATTCGTGGGGCACCCCATGGTCGATCTGGCCGTGCCGACCCGGGATCGGTTCGATACGCTCGCCGGTGCCGGTCTCGATCCCCACCGGCCGGTGGTCGCGCTGCTGCCCGGCAGCCGGCGGAACGAGGTGTCCCAGATCCTGCCGGCGCTCGCGGACGCCGCCACGTTGGTGGCCGCGCGGGTGGACGGCGTCCAGTTTCTCGTCGCCAGAGCGCCTTCGCTCGACGACGATCTCTTCGCGCCAATCGAGGCGCTTCGGCAGCGGGGCGTTCCCGTCGCCATGCTGAGCGAGGCTGCCGACGACGTGCTGGCCGCCTCGGACGTCGTCGTCACCGCTTCCGGGACCGCGACCGTGCAGACGGCCTTGCACGGCAAGCCGATGGTGATCGTCTACCGCCTGACGCCGCTGACCTACGCCATCGCGCGGCGGTTCGTTCGCGTGCAGCAGTATGGAATGGTGAACCTCGTGGCCGGGACGACGATCGTGCCTGAACTGATCCAGGACGGGTTTTCGCCGGAGTCGGTGGCCGGCGAGGTTGTGCCGCTGCTCTCCGACCCCGCGCGCGCGGCTCAGATGCGCCAGTCCCTGGCGGCCGTCCGGGCCAGGCTCGGCGCGCCGGGCGCCTCGGCCCGGGCGGCCGCGGCGGTACTCAGGACTACAATCTAGCGATGCGATCGATCATCGCCACCCTGGCCGCGTTCGTCTGTACTCTCCTGACCGTTCACGCCAACGTCGTGATCCCCGCCGAGTTTCGCGAAATCGTACGCGAATCAAGCCTGATCGTTCGCGGCCGCGTCACCGATGTCCGATCGGAGATGGCGCCGGGGCACGGGATGGAGTCGATCGTGACCGTGGCGGTCGAGTCGAGGATCAAGGGAGATGCCGACTCTTTCGTCTACGTCCGCGTGCCTGGCGGCCAGCTCGGTCGGTCGAGGGTCGTGATGACGGGCGCGCCCACGTTCCAGGCCGGGCAGCGGGCGGTCTTCTTCCTGCGGTCGACTGGCGCCGATTCCACGATGAGACCGGTCGGCTTGTCGCAGGGCATCTATCGGGTTCAGCCGGAGCCGAGGACGGGCCGATCCGTTGTGGCGCCGCCCCTGATCAGCGGCGTCACTGAGGCGAGATCGGGCGTCGCCGTGCGTGGCGACGCCAGGCGCAAGCTGATGCCCGTGTCAGAGTTCGAGGGTCTCGTGCGGCTTGTCATGACGTCATCGGGAACCGCCGCCGTGCCCCGCAGAGGTGGGCGTTGAGCGCCGGCCGCCGCTTCATTCCGGTCGCGCTCGTCGTTCTCGCGGTTGCAGGCGGAGCCGCCCCGGCGCTCGACGCCTACCTCAAGCTCGGCTACACCTTGAACGGCCGCCTGGTGGGGTTGGAGTGGACGACGCCCGTGGCCTATCGGGTCACGAGCCGGGATATCCCCGGCGTGACCGCCTCCCAGCTTCAGAGCACGGTCGCCGCGTCGCTCGGCGTATGGGCGAGCCCGCGAAACGTCGGGATCTCGTCCCAGTTTCTGGGCTTCACGAGCGCGGAACCGGCCACACAGGACCGGCAGACGGTCATTGGCTTCCGGTTCCGTCCGGATCTGGATCGGACGCTGGGCGCCGCATCATTCGAGTTCGATGCGGTGTCGGGCCAGTTCATCGGCGCGGACATCTTCATCAACTCGTTCTTCGAGTGGTCGGTCGCGCCGAACGGTGATTCGACCAGGTTCGACCTGCAGTCGGTGATGACGCACGAGATCGGCCATCTCCTCGGTCTCGGCCACTCCGCGCTCGGCGAAACCGAACCGCGGGCGGGCGGCGGGCGGACGGTGCTGGGCAAACGGGCCGTCATGTTCCCGATCGCCTATCCGCGCGGCAGCATCCTCGATCGCACGCTGCAGACCGACGACATCGCGGGTATCACCGACATCTACGGCAGCTCGCAGGCCAGCCGCGATCTGGGCGGCATCTCCGGAAGGGTCACGCTGAACGGGTCCGGTGTGTTCGGCGCGCACGTCACCGCCTTCAACATGGCGACGGGCGATCTCGTGGGCACCTTCACGCTCAACAATGCCGGCGACTTCGTGATTTCTGCGCTCGAACCCGGTGTCTACATCGTCCGGGTCGAGCCGCTGGACGATGCGGACGCCGACGGGTTTTTTGACGATGACTCGCCGCCGAACCTGAACTTCCGCGCCACCTACTTCAGCAAGCAGGTGGCGGTGCCGAAGGGCGGGACGAGCGGTTCGATCGAGATCAAAGTGAGGTCCAAGTGATCGGCACGCGGCGGACGATCGTGGCCGTCGCGGCGCTGGCCGCCGCGGCCCTGCTGACGGCGACGACGGCACACGGTCAGGGCGCGCCCGGCGCGAGGCCTCAGCCCAAGCCGAAGCGCGCCAAGGAGTTCCTGGTCGCCGGTGTCGTGACGGGGCCGACGTCCGTCGGCTCCGCGTCTGCGGAGCTGCTGAACGGCGCCGGGTCTGCGTCGGTCACGCTGTTCAACGCCCGCAACAGCCTCGCGACCGGGTTCGGCCTCGAGTCGAACATCGGCGTCCAGATCGGCCGGGCCCTGTGGGTGGAAGTCAGCGGCGGGTTCACGCGCGCCAATGTGAATACCGACATTCGGAACGACTTCGAGAACGCCTTCGACGAGACCATCTCATCGCCGATGTCGCGCTTCACACTCGAGGGTGGCATCGTGAAGTACTTTCGCGAAAAGGGATCGCGGTCGTGGTTCTTCCGCGTCACCGGAGGGTGGATGCGCGAGACTCACGGCGGAAACACGCTGACCGGGGACGGCGTGATCGGCGGCGGCGGTCTCGGCTTCCGCCAGTGGTGGCGTGCGAACGGCAAGGGCGCGGTCAAGCGGGTCGGGCTGCGGCTGGAAGGCCGGGCGCTGATTCGGTCGGGTGGGATTTCGCTGGGAGAACAGGGCGTCCGGTTCGGTCCGTCCGGCGCCGCTCATCTGGTATTTGGGTTCTGAGCCATGTCACTCGATACCTTCAAGACCCGACGGACCCTCGTCCTCGGCAAGGACGCCTTCGACTACTTCAGCCTGAGGGCGCTCGAGAACGCGGAGCCGGCGTTCGCGGGGGTCGCGCGCCTGCCGTTTTCCCTCAAGGTGCTCCTCGAGAATCTCCTTCGCCGCGAAGACGACGCGTTCGTGCGCGCGGCCGACATCCGCGCGCTGGCCGGCGGCGCCGCCGGCGACACCGAGATCTCGTTCATGCCCGCGCGCGTTCTGCTGCAGGATTTCACCGGCGTGCCGTGCGTCGTGGACCTGGCGGCGATGCGCGACGCCATCCGCAGGCTCGGCGGCGATGCTGCGAAGGTCAACCCGCTGTGCCCGGTCGAGCTCGTGATCGACCACTCGGTGAAAGTGGACCATTTTGGCGGGGCCGACTCGCTCGCGCTCAACGCCGATCTCGAGTACCAGCGGAACCGGGAGCGCTACGTCTTCCTGCGCTGGGGACAAACCGCCTTCCGCAACTTCCGCGTGGTTCCGCCTGAAACGGGCATCGTCCACCAGGTGAACATCGAGTATCTCGCGCGCGTGATCTGCAGGGAGAGCATCAGTGGCCGAACGGTTGCGTATCCGGACACCGTGTTCGGGACCGACTCCCATACGACGATGGTGAACGGTCTGGGCGTCGTCGGATGGGGGGTCGGCGGCATCGAGGCGGAAGCCGCGATGCTGGGCCAGCCGAGCTCGATGCTGATTCCCCAGGTCGTCGGCTACCGGCTCTCCGGCCGGCTGCCGGAAGGTACGACGGCAACCGACCTGGTGCTGACGATTACCGAGGCGCTGCGCAGGAAGGGCGTGGTTGGGAAGTTCGTCGAATTCTTCGGACCGGGCCTGCGGCACCTGACGATCGCGGATCGGGTGACGCTCGGCAACATGTGCCCCGAGTACGGCGCGACCGTGGCGGTGTTTCCCATCGACGACATGACGCTGGAGTACTTGCGGTTCACGGGGCGGGACGAGGCGCAGGTGAGTCTGGTTGAGGCGTACGCCCGGGCGCAGGGGCTCTTCCGCACGGACGACATGCCGGAGGCGCGGTACTCGGACACGGTGGAACTCGACCTGGCCACCGTCGAACCGAGTCTCGCGGGACCCCGCCGGCCCCAGGATCGCGTGCCGCTCGGACGCGCGAAGGCATCGTTCGCGGCGGCGCTGCCCGATCTGAAGAAAGGCATCAAGCTGCCCGCCGCGTCCGGCGGCGGTGGCGGCGCCGCGGTGGCTGAATTGGCAGCCGTCGACACCGGGATCGATCTCGGTTCGGTCGTCATCGCGGCGATCACGAGTTGCACGAACACCTCGAATCCGAGCGTCATGATTGCCGCCGGCCTGGTCGCGAAGCGG
>CAZJTG010000268.1:0-5383 GCA_964548865.1 uncultured Solibacteraceae bacterium | reverse complement strand
GCGCGTGGGCCACGAGATATGTCTACAATTCGGCAAATGAATCTGCCCGCGTGGCTGTCGACGGAAGTCGTCTACGTCGTCCTGTTATTCCTGCTGTTTGTCGTACCAAAGTTTCTGCAGCGCTTCCGGATACCGAGCGCGTTGACGGCGCTGACCTTCGGCGCGGTCGCCGGCATGGGGTTCGGGTTGCTTCGGCACGACGAAACCATTGGACTGCTGTCGACGCTCGGGATCGTCGCGCTGTTTCTCTTCGCCGGCCTGGATGTGGACGTGGCGGAGCTTCGGCGGGGCGCGGTTGTGATTGGGGAACACATCCTGGCGCGGCTGCTGCTGCTCGGCATCTGCACCTTGGTTCTGGCCTGGACGTTCTCCCTGGAGTGGAGGCCGACCTTGCTGGTCGCTCTGGCGCTGCTGACCCCCTCGACCGGTTTTATTCTGGACTCCCTCGAGAGATGGGGCCTGTCGGATCAGGAGCGTTTCTGGGTTCGTTCGAAGGCGATCGCAACGGAACTCGTCGCCTTGGGGATTCTGTTCGTGATTCTGCAGTCCACGAGCCTCGCTCGCCTCAGTATCGCGGGACTCACGCTTATCGCGATGGTCGCGATCCTGCCGGCGGTCTTCCGCTGGTTCGCCAAGGTCGTGGTGCCGCACGCGCCCAAGTCCGAGTTCGGATTTCTCATCATGGTGGCGGTGGCCTGCGCGCTGTTGACGCGAAGTCTCGGCGTCTACTACCTCGTCGGCGCGTTCGCGGTCGGGATGGCTGCTCTGCAGTTCCGGCAGAAGCTGCCGTCGTTCGCCTCGGCGCCGATGATGAACACCGTCGAGGCGTTTGCCTCGCTGTTTGTTCCGTTCTATTTCTTTCACGCCGGGGTGGCGTTGTCGGCGGACTACTTCAGCCCGCTTGCGATCGGTGCTGCGACCGCGTTTCTCGCTGCCGCGATTCCCCTTCGGCTCGGTGCGGTCGCACTGCACCGCTGGATGAGGTTCAGTGAGCCGTGGCGCCTGGGACTACGCGTCGGCGTCTCAATGTTGCCGACGACGGTATTCACCCTGGTGCTCGTCGACATTCTCCGTGAGACGTTCAGCGCGCCTCCGTTTCTCCTGGGTGCGCTCGTGATCTACACGTTTGTCAATACGCTGGTGCCCAGCCTCTTCTTCCGGGTCCCAGCCGCAGAATTCGCCGATGAACTGGTCCTCGGCGCCGGTCTCGACCAGCTCGAGGTTGACGGATCGACCGTGCGTCCGCCATCCCGCGCCGACTGAACCGGTCAACCTGATCGGTCGAATGCGCCTGCGCACCGAGGATCGATGGCCATGGCAGCAGGAGCACGGCAGCGCCCACGGCCTCCTAGCGCTGCTCGGCGAGGACCTTCAGGAGGTCCAGGCTCGTAATGATCCCGGCCGGTTCCTTGCCCTGTGTCACGACCAGCCGGTGGATGTGCTGATCGACCATCAGGCGGGCGGCTTCCGCCACCGAGGCCGTCACAGGCACCTGGTGGATCACGGGGGTCATGACGTCGCGCACGGTGGACGCGCGCTCCTCGACGTACAGCTGCCCGAGATCCTCCAGCGTGAACTCCGAGGCATCGTTGCGATAGAAACCTGAGCCCCGCGGCGAGTCGGCATCGGCAGGCTCGGACAAGTTGCGGCCGAGATCGGTCATCGAGACCACGCCAATGATGTGTCCCTGACTGTCCACGACCGGAGCGCCGGAAATCTCATGCTCGATGAGGTACCGAGCCAGCGCATCGGTCGTCATGTCGTCAGCCACCGTCATGATGTCGGGGTTCATCAGGTCTTTCACGGTTCGTGTGGTGCGCATGGGTCACGTCCCCCGTTTCGGCTGTCACGGACTGGTGCGTTGCCGGTCGCGGAAGCGAACACTGCCGCACGCGGATCGGTCCACGCCCGTTGCTGGGTGATAGGCAAGAGCAACGCCACGGCGCGGGCCGCCAGCACGCCCCCGGGAATCGCGAGGGCCGGCCGACGAGATGCCGAGGGTTGCGGAGTCTTCCGCAGGAACCGCAAATGTCCGCAGCTCCCCGGCGGCGGCGAGGACATTGCCCGCAGAAGTCGGATGTCCTAAGGTCAGGGTCATGACCGGACGCTTCTACACCCTCACGGCGGCGGCCCTGCTCACGGCCGCCTGCGCCGCCGGCCGGCCCTCGGGCTCGGCGATGCCAGGCGAACGCCAGGCTCCACCTTCCAACTCGTGGCCCGACAGCATCCGGTGGGTCGAGACTTCCGCCGAGTACGCGGCCTCGACGATTCAGACCTTCCGCGTGGCGGCCGCGCGAGTCGAGCAGGCTGCGGCCGGTCGCGCCCCTCGCTCCTGGGCGGTCGTCGTTGACGCCGACGACACCATCATCAACAACGTGCCGTACCAGGCCGGCCTCGCGCGCGACGGCGTCCGGCACACGCCGGAGCGGTTCACCGCCTGGGTCAGGCGGCGCGCGTCAACGCCCGTCCCCGGCGCGCGGTCGTTCCTCGAGAAGGTGCGCGCCCTTGGCGGCCGCATCGCGGTCGTGACGAATCGCCTGGCCGTGGAGTGCGACGACACCCGCGAAAACCTGCGGCTGCTGGGCCTCGACGTCGATGCGGTGCTGTGCCGGCCGCCCGACGACGGCGCCGTGGCGGATAAGCGGCCGCGGTTTACGGCCATCGCCGAAGGCCGCACGCCTGTGAGCGCCGCCCCCCTCGAGATCCTCGCGTTCGTTGGCGACAACATCCTCGATTTCCCCGCGGGCCGCCAGTCGCTGCGGGCCGAGGGTGACCGCGCGTTCGACGAGTTCGGGGTGCGCTGGTTCATCCTGCCGAATCCGATGTACGGAAGCTGGCAGTAAACCCCGGCGGCGCGCCCGTATGACGCCCGTCATAGGCGCCCCTGCGGCGGCGGGCGTACCTTCCCTCGTGTGAGTCCAGTTTCGCCAACACGAGGTTGAGCCATGCACTCGCCGTCCTCTTCCGTCCTTCAGGCCCGTCTCGCAGACATCGTCACCGACGATCCGCGCACGGCCCCGCTGTTCGATCGGCTTGGACTCGACTACTGCTGCCAGGGCCATCGCACGCTGCAGGAAGCCTCCCATGAGCATCACGTGCCGGTCTCGGAGGTCCTTGCGGAAATTCAGGCGCTCGGCCCGCGGTCCGAGGCCGCCGGCGGCCCGTCCGCGTGGACGGATCTGCACGCTCTCCTCGCACACATCGTCGGCACGCATCATCAGTACGTCCGCCAGCACGTGCCGATTCTGCAGGCCTGGCTCGACAAACTGACCGGCAAGCACGGCAGCCGGCACCCGGAGCTCCACGAGGTGCGTGCGGCGTTCGACGAGCTGGCGGCCGAACTCCTCCAGCACATGATGAAAGAGGAGCAGATTCTCTTTCCGTTCATCGACACGCTGTGGTCGGCCAGCGAAGCCGGCCAATCCCGGCCGCCGAGCCCGTTCGGCACGATCCTTAATCCCATCCGCGCGCTCGAACAGGAGCACCGGGCGGCCGGAGATCTCCTCGCGCGGCTGCGACTGCTCACGGGTGGATACGCGCCGCCCGAGGACGGCTGCACGACCTATCGTGCCTGCTACGGGGAACTCGCGCGATTCGAGGCCGACCTTCACCAGCACGTCCACCTCGAGAACAACGTGCTCTTCGCGCGGGCGATCGCGCTCGAAGGCGCGATGGGATGACGTCGCGCCATCCCATCGCGCCCTCGACTACTTCACGATAAGCGTGCCCGCCATTCCGGCGGCGAAGTGTCCCGCGAACGTGCAGAGGAAGGGATACGAACCCGGACGTGCCGGTACGGTGAACGTGACCTCGGCCGTCTCACCCGGGCCCACCATGCCGGTCTCGGCCAGGATCTGGCTCTTCAATGCGGTCGGGATGTACCCGGTCGCCGGGCTCATGGCGGCGGCCTCGGCAAACTTCTTCGGGTCCGATCCGAGCTTGAGCAGCACCCAGTTGTGCGTCATCACCGTACGCGGCAACTGGCCGATCGACACCAGCCGCAGCTTGATGCGTTCGCCGGGCTTGGCCGTGATCGTCGTGCGGCTGTAGGTCATCTTCTCCCCGACGGGATCACCGGCCGTGATGGCGACCAGGCGCGGCGCGGCCGCGGCGGGCTTCGCCTGTTCTGCTGCCGTATACCGGGTTGCCGCGAGGACCGCCACGCCCGCCGCTACCACCGCCACAATTCTCCTGGTCCGAACATTCACGGGACACGCTCCTTCTTGGGCTTCGGGGCCGCGCGGTGGCGCGGCTCCGGCTCCCCGCCATTCAATCCGGGGTCGTCCCCGGCACATATGACGGCCGTCATAGGCGGCCTTCGGCAACCGGCGGAGACTTCCGCTGATGGCGCGATGCCCACGGAGGCTGTGATGAAGAGATTCTGGTTCGTCCTCGTTCCCGCTGTTGTTCTCGGTGCCGCCCTGATCGGCGCGTGCCAGTCGATGGGCTCCGGCTCATCGACACTCCTGTCACTCGCGGAGTCGCGCGGGCTCAGCCCCGAAGACGCGGCCCGCGCGGTGAAGACGTTCGTCCCGCCCGGCGGCCGGGACGAGTTCCTGCTCTTCGCCTCGGGTGGCCACTCCGGGCAAATCCACGTGATCGGCGTGCCCTCGATGCGGCTGCTGAAGACAATCGCCGTGTTCACACCCGAGCCCTGGCAGGGCTACGGTTACGGCGCCGACTGGTCTGAAGTCGCGCTTACCGACAACGGCGTGCAGAAGAGCGGACCGTCCGCGGCGAAACAGGACTCGCTGCGCTGGGGCGACTCGCATCACCCCGCGCTCAGCGAGACCGCCGGCAAGTACGACGGCCGCTGGATCTACATCAACGACCGCGCGCACGGCCGCATCGGCATGGCGGACCTCGGCGACTTCCGGACGAAGCAGGTGCTCCAGGTGCCGAATCTCCAGACGTCGCACGGCGGCGTGTTCGCGACGCCGAACACCGAGTACGTGCACATCTCGTCCAAGGTCCCCGCGCTCAAGGCATGGAACGCCAGCCAGGGACAGGGCGTCTCGCTCAACGACCACCTGAACAAGTACGCGGACATCTACCGCGGCTACTCGACGTTCCTGAAAATCGATCCGAAGACCGGCCGCATGATGCTCGATCAGAGTTTCCAGATCGAGCTGCCGCCGTACACGCAGGACCTCGCCGATGCGGGGAAGGGCCCGAGCGACGGATTCGCGTTCATCAACTCCTACAACGTCGAGATGGCCACGGGCGGCATCGAGCAGGGCAAGCCGCCGATTGAAGTGGGCGCGTCGAAGCTCGACTTCGACTACCTGCACATCATCGACTGGAAGAAGGCCGAGCAGGTCGTTGCCGCCGGGAAGTTCACGAAGATCAACGGCATCCGCGTCATCTCGCTCGAGACCGCGGT
>CAZJTG010000267.1:0-5385 GCA_964548865.1 uncultured Solibacteraceae bacterium | reverse complement strand
CGACGAGGCCGGACACCGGACCCGCGACGCCAATGCAGACCGCCTCGACATTGCGGGTGCCGGTCTCCTCCAGGAACGCCGCGACGATTTCGTCGAGGTTGTCGAAATCAAGTGTGGCGTACTCGCGGATGACCTGGGATTCCGGGCGCTCGCGCCCCTGGCGGAACAACCCCACCAGGGTCTTGGTTCCCCCGACGTCCGCTGCGAGCAGCATCGGCCGAATCATACGCGGAAAATCGCAGCCATTGACTTGACTTCTCGCCGCGAGCGATTCAATGTGACTTCGCTCGTGACGACTACGCATCAGCCCTTCGCCGGAGACCACGTCGCGACCACCGGCAAGCTCACGTTGTTCTCGCGGCGGGATCTCCGGGCGCTCGTCGAGCGGCTTGGCGGTGTCTTCACGGCGGACGTCACGCCTCGCACCACCGTCCTGGTCTCCGCGGCGCCCGTCGCCGACCTGCCGCCCGCGGTGCGCCGCGTGCTGGACGAAGACGCCTTCTGCCGCGAGGCCGGACTACCCGATCTCGCGACCCTCAAGTCGCGGTACTACGCGGCGAAGGACCTTCGCGCGATGTACCCGTCGCTCAAGGACGAGCACCTTCGCTACCTCGAAAAGTGGGGACTCATCGGGCCCGTCGCGGGCCGGTACTCATTCTCGGACCTGCACGTGGTCCGCGACGCCGTGGCGGAGATCGATCGGGGCGCCGCTCTGCCGGCGGTGCTCCGGGCCCTCGACGCCGAACGACGGGGCCAGCTCGCCCTGGACTTCCAGCCGACCCGCGCGGCCGAGCGCGCGCCGGCCAGGGTGGTGTCGCTTCGAGCGGCGAGCCCCTTGCGCGCCGACGCGCCGGCGGCGGCCTCTCCGCGGGCGGCCGAACTGGCCGCGGCCAATCAGGCGCTCGCGGCGAAGTACTTCCTCGAGGGTGCCGAGCTTGACGACGGCGACAATCGGGATCTGGCGGCGGCGGCCGGCGCCTACCGGCGCGCGGCGTTGTTCGATCCGCATCTCGTCCCGGCCGTCGTGAATCTCGCCAACATCTACTACGAGCGCGACGAGCTCGTCGAAGCCGAGGCGCTCTACGAAAAGGCCATCCGCCTCGATGCGGAGTGCTTCGAGGCGTACTTCAACCTCGGCAACATCCACCACGACCTCGGCCGCTATCCCGAAGCGCTTGCCGCGTACCGCGAGGCCCTCGCGATCAATCCCGCGTACCCCGAGGCTCACTTCTATCTGGCCGTGACGCTGGAGAAACTCGGCCGATCGACCGAGGCGCGTCCGCACTGGAAGCAGTACCGCGACCTCGCGCCCGACGGGGAGTTCGTCGCGCTGGCGACGGAGTTCAGTGAAACGAAGGAATGAATGGTGCAGGGCGTACTGCGTTACGCGGCTAGCAGACCCCGCGCCTGATCAGCAGGAACCGCGTTCGGTTGTCTTCCCGATCCTGAATGTCGTCGGCCAGGACGACGGCCCCGTACACCCCGGCCGCGCGGGCGCTGGCGATCGCCGCGGTTGCGGGCTGGCCCAGCCTGACCACCTCCTCGACGGCACCGGCGGTATCGAAGGACGGAACAGGCGCCATGAGCGGATGGCCAGCAAGGAAGCGTCGGCACTGCGCGAGCGCCATGGGATGCGACCGCACCGTCCGAATCGATTCGATGGACGCCCCTGGGCCGCCGATCAGGGCGTGCCGGATAGGACGCACACATTCGTCGGCGACATGCACGGCGTGTCGGGCGATCAGCTCCGCACAGCCCGGCACCTCACCGGCGAGCGAATTCTCGATGGGCACGACCGCCACGCGCGCCCGGCCGGTCGCGAGCGCGTCGAAGACCTCCGCGATGGTCTGGCACGGCAGCAGGCGGGCGGCGCGGCCCACGAACTCGAAGGCGGCCTCCTCGCTGAAGGCCCCCGGCGCGCCCTGATAGGCCGCATCGGCGGCGAGCAGATCGGCAATCTCGTAGGTCACGCGCACGCGTTCGGCGACCAGCGCGGTAATCGTGCGGTCGATCCGATCGATGCGGCTTCTGCGGTATTCCAGCTCCTCGTCAGAGATGCGGGGGGACTCCGTCCCCGCCGCACCCCCCTCACGCGTTCGCTCGCGGGGCCCCCGTCGCCCCGCTCCGCTCTCGCGGCTCTCTCGCGTTGCTCGTTCGCTGCTGCTCATGCCGTGTTCCTTAGCCGAAAAAACAAAAGGCCCGCTCCCCTGTGGGGGCGGGCCTTGAAATCTGCCGGTTGTCTCGCCGTTAGATCAGACCGCCACCCACCTCACCTCGAAAGGAAAGCAGGGGCTAAAGCGGAATGCGGCGACGAGCGTCACGAGGAGGAAATCCTACCACGCCGCCAGCACGGCTCTGGGTCAGGCCTTGTCACCCCTGCCGCAGCGCGCGCACGGGGTCGATGCGTGAAGCCCGGAGCGCGGGCGCGGCCGCCGCGGCAATGCCGACCATCACCACGACGAGACCGGCGGCCACGTACGTCGCCGGATCGAAGACCGACACGCCGTACAGGAGGCTCTCGAGCGACCGGCCGAGCAGGCTGGCGGCAGCCAGCCCGACGACGACGCCGGCGATGACAAGCCGCAGCGCCGCGATCACGACAAGTGAAAACGCTTGCGCCGGCTGGGCGCCGAGGGCCGCGCGCACGCCGATCTCGACCGTGCGGCGAGTGACCGCATGCGTCACCATGCCGTAGACGCCGACCGCGGCGAGGACCGCCGCCGAGAGCGCGAGCCCGATAATCAGCAGCATGTTGAACCGCGGCTGTGCGATCGACTGAGACACCAAATCTTCCAGCTTCGAGATCTTCCCGAACGGCAGCGTGGGATCGACTGCGGCAAGCGCGGCCTTTGCCGCCCTTGAGGCGTCGGCCAGCGGCAGCTCCGTTACGACCACGACTTGCATCTGAGAAAGCGCCAGTCGCTCGTAGGGAACGAAGATTTCCGGAATGGCCTCTGACTGGAGTCCATCGTGCTTGACGTTGCCGGCGACGCCGATGATCGTCAACTCGCCAGCCATCGGCAGCGACACCTTGCGATTGATGGGGCTGGCGTCGCCGAAGAACCGGCGGGCGAGCGTCTGGTTGACGATGGCCGCCCGCTGGCCTTCCTCGCGGCCGTCGAAGTCGTCGAACGCGCGGCCCTCGAGCATCGGAATCGTCATGGCCTCGAAGTACCCAGGCATGGCAGCACGGTACGCGGCGCGCGGCCGCTCGGACGGCGACCTGGATGCGAGCCCGGCGATCGTGAAGTCCAGATCGAACTGGACGCCGAGCGGGCTCATCGGCAGCACGGACACCGCCGTGACGTTCGTGAACGCCGGATGCGCGCGCATCCGGCGCAGCAGGTCGGCATAGAACTGACGCTTCGGCGGCCCGCCCTTGTAGCGTGCATCCGGCAGCACCACGTGAAATGCGATGACGTTGGCGGTCCGGAAACCCGGGTCGACCGACGTCAGTCGGACGAAGCTGCGCAGCAGAAGGCCGGCGCCAATGACGAGCACGAGGGCCACGGCGACTTCGGACACGACCATCGCGTCCGAGAGCCACCGCGATCGGCGGCTGATGGTGTTGCTGCGGCCGCCTTCCTGAAGCGTCGAGAGCAGATTCGGTGTCATGGCGCGCCACGCCGGGACAACGCCGAATACGATGCCCGCGCCAATCGCCATCGCGACGGTAAAGAGGAGGACGACCCCGTCGAGCGCGATGCTGTCCGTACGAGGCACCGTCGGCGGAATCAACGGTCGTAACGCGCGGATGCCAATCCACGCCAGGCCGAGGCCCGCCGCGCCGCCGGCAACGGCAAGCACGCCGCTCTCCGCGATCGACCGTCGCACGAGCGGCCAGCGGCCCGCGCCAAAGGCCGCGCGCACGGCGAAGTCCCGCGAGGCCATCGCCGAGCGTGCCAGCAACAGATTGGCGATGTTCGCGCACGCGATGAGCAGCACGAGTACGACGGCCCCGAACAGGATCCAGAGCGTGGCGCCGATGTCGCCGACGACCTGTTCGTGCGCGGGCACGAGCGAGACGCCCCAGCCCGCGTTCGAGTCCGGATGTTCGCGCGCGATGCCACCCGCAATCTGGGACATCTCCAGGCGGGCTCGATCGATCGTCGCGCCGGAGGCGAGCCGCCCGATCGTCTTGTACATCCGATGCGGGCGCGACGCGAGCGACGTGAGGTCGAGCGTCAGGGGCGACCAGAGCTCGACGTCCGGATCGCCGGCGGGCCACTGAAATTCGCGCGGCATGACACCGACGATTTCGTACTGAACGCCGTCGAGGCGCAGGGATTGCCCGATGACGTCTTCGGCGCCCCCGAAGCGGCGCAGCCACGCGCCGTGACTGATGACTGCGAGGCGTTCGTGTCCGGGGCGCTCCTCCTCGGCGGTGAACGTGCGGCCCTTGACCGGCGGCACGCCAAGCACCTCGAACAGTGCCGGTGACACATCGACGCTGGAGATGCGCACGGCGGTGCCGTCCACGCCCGCGCCTGTGAGCGTGAACCCGCGATAGCGATACGCGCCGATGCCCGCGAACGTCTTCGACCGCGCCCGCCAGTCCAGATACGTGGCGCCGGCGACGTCCTCCTGCGTTTGTCCCAGCTGGGGGTTCGACTCCCACAGCACTACCAGCTCGTCTGGATTCGCGTACTGCAGGGGCCGGAGCAGCACGCCGTGCAGCACACTGAAGATGGTCGAGTTGACGCCGATGCCGATCGCCAGCGTGAAGACGACGACCGCCGCGAAGCCGGGATTGGAGCCCAGCTGCCGAAGGGCCTCCCGGATGTCTCGAATCATGGCTGCTCGAGCAGCTTCAGACCGAAGGCCTTCTCGACGAGCTCCAAATCCCGTCGCTCGGCTGGGTCCGCAAGCGTCAGCGCGTGGCCGGTCGATTCGTTGCGGCCGGTGCGGCCGACGCGGTGGACGTACGAGTCGAGCCCGCGCGGGACCTCGTATTTGACTATGAGTATGACGTCCACGAGGTAGAGGCCGCGCGCGGCGACGTCGGTGGCGACGAGCACTTTGACGCGGCCGATGCGGAAGTCCTCGAGCGTCCTGGTCCGCTGCTCCTGCGAGCGATCCGCGTGAACGGCCGCGGCCCGCAGGCCGCTCGAGGCCAGCGTGCGCGCGAGCCGGTCGCAACCGATCTTCGTGTTGACGAACACGATTGCCGGCTCCACGTGCCGGCGCAGGTATTTGGCGAGGAAGGCCGGCTTCTCGCGAGAGGGCAGGATGCGCGCCTCGTGCGTGATGGTCTTCGCTGGGCCGCGCCGCGATCCGACCTGCACGAAGACGGCGTTCGGCGCCAGCGCGTGCGCGAACCGCATCACTTCTTCCGGCATCGTCGCCGAGAAGAGCATCGTCTGCCGCGTGCTCGTGGGCGGCATG
>CAZJTG010000266.1:0-5472 GCA_964548865.1 uncultured Solibacteraceae bacterium | reverse complement strand
GCCCGGAGGCTGGCCTTGTCGGATGAGCTGCTGAAGTCGCTTGCAGGTGCCTGGAAGGGCACGTGCCGCACCTGGTTTGAGCCCGGCGTCCTGGCCGATGAGTCGAACGTCACCGGCGAGTTCGTCCCGGTGCTCGACGGCCGGTTCGTCCGCCATACGTACCGGGGCACGATTCAGGGGAAACCGCGGCATGGCGAGGAGACGATCGCCATCAATGCAGTGACGAAGCGTTTCCAGGTCGCGTGGTTCGACGATTTCCACATGAACTACGCCATCATGTTTTCCGAGGGGGACGCCACCGCGCGCGGGTTCGCCGTGACAGGGAAGTATGAATTCGCGCCGGATGCTCCGCAGTGGGGATGGAAGACCGTCTATGAACTCCTCGACCATGACCGGCTGACGATCACGGCTTTCAACATCATGCCTGACGGCCAGGAAGCGAAGGCCGTTGAGACCACGTACGCTCGAAGAAAGCCCTGAGACTTCCGCAGATCGCTGACAGCGCCATGCCGGAAGTCGCCACCACCTACCTCGAGATGCGCGCGCTCGCCGAGCTCGTGCCGGCCCGCTCGCCGGACCCAGATTTCACGGTGCGGGAAGCCGTCGAGCGTCGATGGCAACTCAATCGCTCCCTGTACGTCTTGGTGGGCGAGCGATGGGCGTGGACCGACAAGCGGCGATGGAGTGATGAGCAGTGGGAGAGTTACGTCGCGTCCGACCGCCTTCGGACGTTCGTCGCATCGTGGCGCGAAGCCACCGCGGGCTATTACGAGCTCTGGCGGGACGACGCCCACGCGGTCGAGATCGCCTACTTCGGCCTTGCGCCCGATTTCATCGGGCGCGGTTTCGGGGGAGTGCTGCTGACCGATGCGCTGACGCGCGCGTGGTCCTGGGACGCGCGTCGGGTCTGGGTACATACGTGCACCCTGGATCACCCCGCGGCGCTCAGGAACTACCAGTCGCGCGGGATGCACGTCTATGACCGCAAGACGCATCACGTCGCCTGAGGTCGAGATCGAGAGACGCCGCTCGAGTCATTCCGCGATGTAGCGCCACGGCGCGCTGGGCCCGTCGCGCTTTCAGATCATGAAGAACGGGATGGGCGGCGCCGGCGCGTCCCGCATTCGGCGATTCTACGCCTCTGCGGACGAGGGAACGCCGCCCGCCTCGGGCACCGGCGCAGGCGTCCTGACGATGGCCGCCGCGACGGCGACCGCACCGATCGCGACCGCCAGCAATCTGAACATCCCGGCGTAACTGCCGGTGAGCTCGACGGAACGCGCAAGAAGCCACGGCCCGGTCGCCGAAGCCAGCACCGTCGCGGCCTGAGCCGCTCCCTGAATCTGTCCGAGGTACCGTCGGCCGAACAGGCGCGACCAGACGCTGAAGAACAACACCATCACAAGCCCGCCGCCGAGCCCCATCGCCGTCGCCCACGCCATGACGCCCGCCATCGTCGAAACGTGCGGCAGCGCAGCCACGCCTGCGCCGAGCACGCCGAGCGCGGCCGCCATCAGGTGCGTGACCGCCACCCGGCCGGCCAGCCATCCGCCGAGGAAGTTGCCAATGAGCGCGGTCATCGCCGTCATCACGAGCGTCTGGTAGTACACGTCGCGATCGAACCCGCGTTCCGCGAGGATCGATTCGTTGAACAGGCCGATGCCGGAGGCCACGAGGCCGTAGAGCGCCGCGCCAACGGCGAAGACCCAGAACGCGGGTGAGGCGAACGCATCGAGCAGCGTCGCGCCTTCGAGTTCCTCGGCACGAGGACGCGGCCCCTCGCGATCGACATCAGCGGAGCCGTCCGCAATTAGGCCCTCCGACTCCGGACTCCTCCGGACGACCAGCCACGCGAGCGGGGCGAGCCCCGCGACGAGCGCCACGGCGATGGCCATCCACGCTCTCCGCCATCCCCAGTACTGCACCAGCGACCCGACCACGGGGAACGCGATCATGAACCCCATGGAGAGCGCGAGGCTGTACACCGCCATCGCGGTGTCGATGCGTCGCCTGAACCAGTGACCGACCATCGCGATGCTGACGACCGACAGCGCGCCCTGGCCGATCGCCCGTGTGAGCGCGAGCGCGATCGCGAGATCGGCGAGCCCGTCCGCGCGGCTCATCGCCGCCACGACGACGCCGAGCAGTACGGCAACCGACGTGAGCACGACGCGCGCGCCAAATCGATCGATGAGACGGCCGATCCCGAACGCGCCGAGCGCGCCGGCAAGGGTCGCCCAGAAGTTGACCGTCGCGTAGGTCACGCGGTCGATCTCGAGGTCGGCGAGCAATGGCTCGGTGATGAGCCCCAGTCCCTGCGATCGCCCCGGCAGCGTCGCGACCATGGCGGCCGCGGCGACGACGACGATGCCCCACCCGTAGTACGGCCGCAACCATCCCTTCGGGCCCGTCGTCCAATTGGTCATGCGTCCCATCATAAGATCCGCGGTTCTGGTTGTGGCGGTGTCGGCCTGTTCGGCTGGCGCCGATCAGTCCTCCCGCCGCGAGCCCGTCGTCGGCCTTCCCTGCGAGGGATGCGAGGTGGTGTTTGAGGGCATGCCCGCCACGCTCGATTGGCGCGGCCGGGTCGCGCCGGCAGGCGAGACAGGCGAGCCTATGCGGATCACGGGCACCGTCCGCGACCGCGATAATCGGCCCGCGGCCGGGATCATCGTTTATGCGTACCAGACCGACGCCGCCGGCAGTTACCCGCCGTCCACGACGCGTCATGGCCGGCTTCGCGGCTGGGTGAAGACCGACGCCGCCGGCCGCTATCAGTTCGACACCATTCGGCCGGGCGGCTATCCGAATACGACGATTCCTCAGCACGTGCATCTGCACGTGATCGAGCCCGGCCGCGCGACGTACTACATCGACGAGATGGTGTTCTCGGACGATCCGCGGCTGACCCCGGAGAATCGAAGAAGCCTCGTGACTGGCCGCGGCGGACCCGGGCTGGTCACGCCGGTCCGGGAACCCAGCGGGGGCTGGAGCGTCGTCCGCGACATCACGCTCGGCCAGAGCGTGCCGGGATATCCGCGATAGCGTCAGGTGCGGGGTGCGGGGTTCGGGGTGACAATACGCGGCATGGCCAAGAGCGCGAAGAACCAGAACAAGACTCAGCAGACTCAGGCGAGCGTCTCGAAGTTCCTGGCGTCCATCAAAGACAAAGACCGTCGCGAGGAAGTGCGCGCCGTCATTGCCCTGATGAAGGGCGCGACGAAGCAGCCGCCAAAGATGTGGGGCTCGGCCATCGTCGGATTTGGCAAGTTCCGCTACAAGGGTGCGAGTGGTCGCGAAGGCGACTGGTTCATCACCGGCGTCTCGCCACGCAAGTCGAATCTCACGGTGTATATCTGTCCGGGCCTGCACAGGCACGCGGCGAACCTGAAGGCGCTCGGAAAAGTCACCACCGGTATGTCGTGCATTTACGTGAAGCGATTGTCGGACGTGAAACTGCCGATATTGCGCAGGATGGCCAGCCAGGCGATTCGGGACATGAAGAAGCTCCACTTCAGGCAAGACTTTTCATGACGCGCGTTCGGTTTGCCGGCGTGATTGTGGCGCTCCTGGCCGGTGCGGCCCTCGGGGCCGCCCAGAAGCAGCCCGTCTTCTCGGGCACCTGGATTATTCAGCCTCCGAACAAAGCGGCCGGCACCGAGCGCGTCATCAAGCAGGACGACAAGACGATCAGCATCACGACGTCCGGCCGCACGGCAACCTATGAGCTGGATGGCGTCGAGCACCGCCGCACGATGGCCATGCGCGGCGGCGAGATCGTGATTCTGACAAGAGCCGCGGTCGAGCGCGGCACCGTGGTGATCGCCATCACGACTTCGTATCCCAACAACATGAAGACGGTCGAGAACGAGGTCTGGTCCATCGATGCGGAGGGCCAGCTCGTGATCGACTTCACCGAGATCGCCACCGGGCAGGCGCCGCGCGTGCTGAAGATCGTCCACAGGAAGAAGAACTGATCGCTTCATCGAATGCGCGACTACTGGATTCCGATGATCGTGTTCGGCGCGATGACGATGGGCGAAGCCTACCTCCCGCCCGAGTGGTTCCCCGCGGCCTACATCGCCAAGGCCGTGATCGTGACGACAACACTGTTGGTGTTCCGGTCTCCCCTGCGTGAGATCACCTTCGATTCGAGGGTGCTGCTGCCCTCGATGGTCATCGGGCTCGGGGTTTTCGCGGCCTGGGTCGGCGTCGACAAGGTCATCGATTACCCCCGCCTCGGCACGCGCACGGGCTTCAATCCCGAACAATTGCACGGTTCTGCATGGTGGCCGGCGTTTCTGGGGGTGAGACTCTACGGTCTCGTACTCATGGTCCCGGTGATGGAAGAGATCTTCTGGCGGTCCTTCCTCCTGAGATACCTCACCCGTGCCGATTTCACTGAGATCCCCGTCGGCACGTTCTCTGCAACAGCTCTCTGGGTGATGGTGGCGGCCTCGGCCGTCGCCCATCCGGAATGGCTGGTTGCCATCGTGGCGAGCCTGGCCTATGCGTTGTGGCTGAAACGGAGCCGCAGCCTGTTCGGCGCCATTGTCGCGCACGCGACGACGAACGCCGCACTGGGCGGCTACGTGCTTGCCACGCGCGAGTGGCACTACTGGTAAGCGCCGGCCGGGCGCGAGAGCCGGCGAAACGTACAACGGGCCTTCTGGCCCGGCAAGGAGAGCTGTAATGTCAGGCGCACCCGCGAATCATCGGCAATGCCCGGAGTGCCGCGTCACGCTGACGCGGTATGAGTGGTCCAAGTTGTGGTGGATGTCGTCCGTGATGAGCGGGCGCCTGGTGCAGCCGTGCTCGGAATGCGGGGCGGTGCTGCGGATGTCCGCGATGGTACTGCTCTCCACGTTGTCGGCGCTGGGCCTGATCGGCGTCGCCGGCATCTACCTCTTCAACCCCCACACGTCGCTGCTCGCGATCGCACTCGTCCTGCTCGGCCTCATGCTCTTCTCGATGATGACGACGCGCCTCGAGATGGTGCCGGCCACGCGCCGCGGTGTTCCAGCCGACGTCGTGCCGCCATCCCGACAGGAAGCGCCCCGCGTCTGAAACCGTCGGGGCCGAGGCCCCGGCCAGGGAGTTCAGTTATGCTGCTCGTGTGACACGAGCAGCGCTGCTCGTCCTCTGCACTATCCTGCTGCTGGGCCCGGCCGCTGTCGCCGACGTCGGCCAGGCGCCCGGAGCACCCACGTCTCAAGCGTCCACCCAGCCCCCCAAGTCCATCGCGTTGATCTCCGGCCGCGTCGTGGACGGATCGACGGGGCAGCCGATCCCTGAAGCCGTCGTCACGCTCATCCCGCCCGGCGGCCGCGCCGGAGGGCGGGGCGCGCTGCCGACCGGCGCGCCCCCGGAAATACAGCAGGCGATGGAGACGGCGATGGCCGCCGCGGCCGCGGCTGTGGGCCGCGATGCCGGGCCGGCGCAGCAGCGCGTGATGACCGGCGCCGATGGGCG
>CAZJTG010000265.1:0-5476 GCA_964548865.1 uncultured Solibacteraceae bacterium | reverse complement strand
GATGTTCAGCATCGGCTCGCCGAAGAATCGATCGGCGCCCTGCTCGTCGAGCGTCGTCAGCCCGCGCTGGATGGCGCCCACCGACGCGGCCGAGATGTTGCCGTAGTCGACCCTGAACTTCGCGGCGTTCTCGCCCACGAACGCCAGCATCGCGCGCAGGTCCTTCACGTCCAGAATGAGCAGGCCGTTGTCGTCCGCGATCTTGAAGACCAGCGACAGGACGCCGCGCTGTGTCTCGTTCAGGCCGAGCAGGCGACCGAGCACGAGCGGCCCCATGTCCGACACGGTCGCGCGCACGGGATGGCCGCCGGCGCCGAACAGATCCCAGAACACCACCGGCGACGACGACCAGGCCGGTTCGACGGCACCGATGGCCTTCAGCCGATCGGCCATCTTCGGCGTCAGCGATCCGGCCGCCCCAAGGCCGGCAAGGTCACCCTTCACATCAGCCATGAAGACGGGCACGCCGATGCGGGAGAAATGCTCGGCCAGCACCTGCAGCGTGACGGTCTTGCCCGTGCCCGTGGCGCCGGTCACCAGGCCATGCCGATTTGCGAGTGCGGGAAGAAGCGCGAGTTCGGTGCCGCTCGCGGTGCGCGCCAGGACGAGGGGATCAGACATTGGGAAATCTTAGTTGAACTTGGCGATTTGGTGATTTGGTTTAGGCTCACGACTGCGCCAGAACGGTCCGGCCGCAGCTTCTGCGGTCCGCAACGGGTGTCGCCGCGAACTACCGGGCTGCATGCCGTGGTCGATCGCGGCGCGAGTTCGCGGCAGGGCTCGGCATCGTCGTCGAGGAGTGTGACGAATCAGAACTCTAGCTGGCCTTTGTCGAGACGTTGCAACTGGCAGACGCGGGGCGCGCCACTGAACTCAGGCGCGGGGCTTCGGAACTGCTCGCATGTGGAGCGCGAAGCCTGAACCCGGCACCCGGCACCCGGCACAACAATCACCCAATCACCAAGTCCAATGATCACCTGGCGCCGACGTTCGTCCACTCCTTGATCGGGACCACTCCGCGGCGGCGGACGGAGGCTTTGTGGGCCTTGACCGCGTACAGCGCGCGGTCCGCGGCGCTCAAGAGTGTGGTGGCCGTGCTGCCGTCGCGCGGGTAGACGGCGACGCCGGCGCTCGTCGCGAGTTCCGGTTTGACCTTGTCTTCCGCCAGGCGCGTGGTCAGGCGCTCGATGACCTCACGCGCGCCGTCCTCGTCGGTCCCCGGCAGCACTGCGACAAACTCGTCGCCACCATAGCGCGCGGCCGTGTCCGTCTCGCGGACGCAGGCCTTGAGCGTATCGGCGAAGCGGCACACGGCCCGGCTGCCGATCAGGTGGCCCAGCTCGTCGTTAATCTGCTTGAGGCCGTCCATGTCGCAGAACACCACGGCAAACGTCGAGTCGGTCCGGTTCGCGCGCGTGATTTCGTCGGTCAGCACTTCGACCAGCCGCCGGTAGTTTGGCAGGCCGGTCATCGGATCGGTCAGCACCATGTCGCGCAACTGCGACTCGGCTACCGCGTATTCGGCCGCCAGCGCCGCGAGCGACTGGATGAGCACCGCCAGGACGCTCATATAGGACACGACCATGATGAGCGACGTGATGGGCGTCGCACTGGCAAACGGGCCGTACCCGGACAACGTTCCGCCGATCGCCAGGCCGAGCAGCAACAGCAATCCCAGGCTGGCAGCACGGCGGCCCAGACGGAACGCCGGCCAGAGCAACACCACGAGGCAGGCCATCTCGAGGGGGTAGCCGCGCAGTTCGACCGGCACGCCGCAGAAGACGACAAGTCCCACGCCCAGCACGCAGACGAACACCGTGGCGGCCTCGAAGACTTGCGCGCGCTTCCAGCGATCCGTCCGGCCCTGCGCAAACAGGAGCACGAGCGGCGCCGCCAATACCGTGCCCGAAAACGCGCCCAGGCTCCAGCTCAACCAGATAACGTTCGCGTCGGCAATCGGTGCGAGGCCGACCACCGAGAGCGTGATCGTGGCGACCATCGAGCTGCAGGACACAGACGTGAGCACGGTCAAGCCGGCGAATCTGAGCGCGTGCCGCGGTGTCTGCAGCGCAGAACGGCCGCCGGCGTAGCGGTTCATGAGGTACGCCGCGAAGAGGCCCTCAGCGGTGTTGGCGACGGCGAGGATCGGCACGGCGACCACCGGCCCGAGCAGCGAGGCATAGAGCAGCAGCGCCGCCAGCAGAATCACCGGCCACACGCGGTAGCCCAGCACCAGGAACGCTCCGAGCGCGATGCCCGCGGGCGGAAACAGGACGGTGACGGTCGGATTCAGATACGCGAACGCCAGGCCGGCCTTCCCGGTCAGGAAATAGGCGACCGCCAGAAACACGAGGCTCGTCTGTTCGCGACCCAGCGTGTGGCGGATTCGACCGATCAGCGACTGGTTGTTCCTCATCCCGACCGGCACTTGAGATAGCAGGTTCCATGCCACGAGAGTGGCCGGAAATTGGGGGACTCCGGGTTTCTACGTAGGCCAGAGTGTGCAACCGGGTTTCGAAAGTGTCAGTCGGGAAATCCCGCGGCGCGCGATGTGCGCGAAACAGCGCGGTTGGATTTCGGAAACGTCTGCCCACAGACGGAGGTGCAATCCGCTGCGGCGTCTCGCTATCGCCCGAGCGCGCCAATCTCCTGATAGAGGACAGCAGACGCGACGATACCGCTGTGAAAATTGGACAGATCGAGCCGCTCGTTCGGCGCGTGTGCGTTCTCGTCGGGCAGTCCGACGCCGAACAGCACGGCGGGCACGCCAAGTTCCTCCTGGAAGGTCGAGACGACGGGAATGGAACCGCCTTCGCGGCAGAACACCGGCGCCTTGCCGAAGCCCTGCTCGATCGCGCGGCCCGCGGCCTGCACGAACGGGTTGTCGTACTCGGTGATCCACGGCTTCCCGCCGTGCATCCGGGTGACTTTCACCTCGACAGTGCCCGGCGCGATCTTCTTCACGTACGCCTCGAACAGCGCGGCGATCCGGTCCGGATCCTGATTCGGCACGAGCCGCATGCTCACTTTCGCCATAGCCACGGCCGGAATCACCGTCTTGGCGCCCTCTCCAGTGAAACCGGCAAGCAGCCCGTTCACCTCGAACGTCGGCCTGGCCCAGACACGTTCGAGCACCGAGAACTCGCGCTCGCCCGCCAGCTTCGGCGCGCCGAGATCCTTCCGGTACTTCTTCTCGTTGAATGGCAGCTGACGCCAGGCCTCCCGCTCGGTCTCCGACAGCTCACGGACGTCGTCGTAGAAACCCGGAATCTTGATCCGGCCGCCGCGGTCCTTCATCTGGGCAAGGAGCTGCGCCAGTACCATCGCGGGGTTGGCGACGGCGCCACCGAACACGCCAGAATGCAGATCGCTCTTCGTGCCCCTCAAATCGATCTGGAAGTATGCGAGGCCGCGAAGCGAATAGCAGATGGACGGCACGCCACGGTCGAACATCGCGGAGTCCGAGATCACGACCACGTCACTCGACAACAAGGGCTTGTTCGCACGGACGAAGTCGTCGAGATTGCGGGAACCCACCTCTTCTTCACCTTCGATCACGAGGCGAATGTTGATCGGCAGCGCGCCGCCTTTCGCGAGGTGCGCTTCGATGGCCTTGAGGTGCATGAAGACCTGCCCCTTGTCGTCGGCGGCGCCGCGCGCGTAGATCTCGCCATCCCGAACGGTGGCTTCGAATGGAGGCGACTCCCAGAGATCGAGCGGGTCCACGGGCTGCACGTCATAGTGTCCGTAGAAGAGCATCGTCGGCTTGTCAGGGCCAGCGTGGAGCCAGTCGCCGTAGACGATCGGGTGGCCCGGTGTTTCAACCAGCCGCACGTTCTCGAGGCCGATCCGCCGCATCTCGTCGGCGGTCCAGTCGGCGCAGCGCCTGACGTCACCGGAATGAACCGGCAGCGCACTGATTGATGGAATCGCGAGATAGCTCTTGAGCTCGGACACGTAGCGATCACGATTTGTGTGGATGAAATCGATGACGGGCAGCATGGTGCAGAGGATTGTAATCGGGCACGGGGGTCGCGGCGTTCCCCAATACCCAGGTTTCCAGGTACTTCGTCTGCCAGTTGTTCCCCAAAAGGCGTCGCCGCTCGGCGATTCAGCCTGATTTCCCAACAATCCATAGCTGGGGATCTGGCCCGCCTTTTGCCCCTCTGAGGCGTGCGTGAAGACCCCAGTCGCGCCGGACAAACTGTTCGCAGGACTCGACGGTACACACGTGTCAGTCGATGGTTCCGCCTGGCGCGTCGAAGTCTTCAGCGTAATTGACGGGCCCGACCGGCGCTGGCTCCAGATCGCCCTGGACGGGGCCGCTCGTCGCGTGCTCACGCTCCGCCTTCACAAGACGGAGGGGCCTCGCCAGATCGCGAGGCAGATTTCCAGCTGGCTGGCGAACCCGTCATCGATCCACAACGTGCTTGAGCGCGTCGCCTAGCTCGGCAGATCCCGACAAATCAGACTCGGCGGGCGTGAACTCCGCGTCGTTGAAAGTGCACGGGCTGACAGTCGGTGCGCCTGGCTCCACAGTTCGGTAACGGTACGCTCGGCCAAACCCGAACAACGAAACCGTCAGCGCGGCGCCCGCGTCACTGATGCTCTTGTGAATCAATGACTTACGCCACCCGCCCGCCTGAATCCGGGCCCGCTGTCGGTTGGTATGCCCCTTGCCCTTTAGGGCGGCATGAACGTCCGTAAGACCCGCGTCGGAACTGCGCTCAACATGGTGCTGGGCCTTGGCCTCGGCTTCGCCATCACAATGCCGGTGAGCGTGGGGGCCATAGACATGCTCCCCAGCCTGTCGGTCATCTATCCGATTGGCAACCAGGATGTCTCCGGCACGGTCAGCATGTACACCGTCGCCGACAGCGCGGGCGTCGTTTCACTCCAGTTCAAGATTGACGGTCAGAACTTCGGATCGAACATCACGTCGGGTTCGTGCCGGTCCAACTGGGACACGACGCAGTCGTCGGATGGCCTTCACACGATTCAGGCCTACGGCGTCGATCAGTACGGCAACACTCTGGTGTCGCCGCCGGTGACCGTCCTCGTGAACAACTCGACGGCATGGGTGCCACCGCCAACGCCTTCGCCAGGCCCCACGCCGACGCCGACGCCGGCGTCCATCGTCCTGATGTCGCCCGCCTTGAATGCCCTGGTTCCCGGTGGTTCGGTTCTTAATTACACGTTCGGCTACGTCGGCGTCACGAACTACACGGTTGACCTCGTGAGTGAGGCCGGAGTCCTGGTCGCCACGCGACATCGAACGACCGATGGCACGTCACCCGATGCTGACGGGCTGTCCCTTGGATCGGCGACGCTGAGCGGCCTGCCCGTGCCGAACGGCGCCTACACGCTGCGCCTGTCCGCGAGCGGCGCCGCCGCCACGGTGCGCGTGTGCGTCGGCGCCTGCCCCACGCAGACGATGACGCCGACGCCCACGCCGACGCCCACGCCCACGCCGACG
>CAZJTG010000264.1:0-5478 GCA_964548865.1 uncultured Solibacteraceae bacterium | reverse complement strand
CTGGCCATAAGGACAGCCGCCAAGGCGACCGCGCCCCACTGACGGATGCGCTTCTCCCGGCGTCCCTCAGGTGCGACGGAAACGGCGGCGGTGGCCATCTTGCCCCTCCCCTCGCTCGCTTACTGACCGAGGCCCATCGGGGCTGGAGATGCCGGGCTGGGCGCCGGCATCGCGGCCGACGCAGGCATCGGCACCTTCGCGTAGATGGCCTTGCGCACCTGATCGGTGATGTCCGGCACGTTCGACGACAGTACCGCCTCTCCCACCAGGACCGTCGTGCCATCCTCACCGCGGCGCTTGAGCTCGCCGCCGAGCGCCGCCATGAACGCCTGCGTCTGCTGCGTGACGGCTTCCGGCGGCGCTGCGCTGCGCGCCTGGGCCTGCACATACTCTCCGACGAGCTGCTGCAAGCGCACGCTCGCCATCGGCACCGCTTCGGGCGGTGCCATGATCGACTTCGTCACCCACGCACCCCAGAGCAGGGCAACGATGACCGCCGCCGCGATCGCGAACGCCGACGGCGGCAGTCCCTTGGCACCCTTGTCGCGGCGAGGCTTAGGCGCGGAAGGAAGGACAGGCGCGGTGAGCGTCGAGGGCAGGTCGAGTTCGGGCTGACGCGGCGCGATCGGTGTCGCCGTGTCGCGGGAAAGGGTCATCGTGTCGGTCATGGCCTGTCCTTTCGGGCCGGGGCTGGGGTGACGAAAATGGCCAGCAGCGAGCGGAAGCGCGCGGCGGCAACGATCACGAACAGGACGGTCGAGACCGTCCCGACGATCGACAGGAAGGAGTCGCGGCGAAGCGTGTCGGCGGCCGTGAAACGGTTCCCGAGATTGGCGAGCTGCGCGAAGAACCCTTCCGCGCTCATGTTGCCCAGAGCGAGGAAGAACAGGACGTAGATACCCATCGCCGCCAGCGACGTCACCGCGAGCCACCCAGCGACGCGCAGCGCGATGTAGCAGGCGTCCGCGACCAGGCGGCGCGCCGCGGGCGAGCGTAGAGAGGCCGATCGCGACGACGGCATGGGTTTATCCATTGGGAGGATCCTCGGCGCCGGCGCAGCTCTGTCGGTGCGGGACAGGACGAAGGCCGGGGCGTTCATTCCGCCGCCTCCAGCGCGTAGTCATGCTGCGCTTCGGGGAAGGCAACCCTCTCGATCGCCTCGTCCATGGTGAAGCCGTCTTCGATCAGCTGCTCGATCTGGCCGAAGGTTACCGGCGACGACGAATACAGCGTGGCCGAGAAGGGATCGAGGACGAGGCGGCCGACAGCGAGCGTGTCCGGCCCCTTGATCATGATGTCGGAATACTCGACCCCGTTCCGCTTCAGCGAGCGAAGCAACGATTCGGTATAGGGATCCATGTCGAACCGGTCGTGCTTCTGGAAGTCCGAGATCGTCTCAGCCTTCTGCTGCAGAATGACCGACCAGTCGGAGTTTTCGAGCGCGGCGAGCGACCCTTCCGACTTGTAATAGTCGTTCAGCGACTGTGTGGCGGTGATGAGCGATGCGCCGTACTTCCGGCAGGTACGACTGTAGGTCTCGACGAAATCGGCCATCGAGCCGCCGCGGAGCATTTGCCACGCTTCGTCGATCAGCAAAGCCTTCGGGATCTGGCGATCGATCCGCCGCATCGTCTGCGACGAGAGGAACATGATCGCGGTCAGCACCACCGATCGCAGCTCCTCGCGGCTCGACAGGTCCGATAGCTCGAAGACCGTCATGGCGGCCGACATGTCGACCGTTGCCTCGCCGATGAAGAAGCGGCCGTATGTCCCGCGCGACGAGAACGGGAACATGGCCGTGGCGAGATCCTCGGCCTGGGGCGTCCCGATCTCGTTTAGAATGGCGATCACGCCGTCGATCGATCCGTTGCGACCGTGCTGTTCCCATTCCCTGTTCACGGCATTGTCGATCAGGCCCCGCTCGGTGTCGTTCAGGCGATCGATGTGGCGACCCATCTGGCCGATGATCGACTTGAGCATCGCCAGGGCATCGACGAGAAAATCCTCGTCCTCGGCGATCATCGCGACGTCGATCATCGAGAAGGGATTGAGGCTGAAGCCGTCGCGCAGGCGAAACTCGACGAAATTGCCGCCGAGCATCTTGCCCATGTGTTCGAACGAACGTCCGTCGTCGATGACGATGACGCGAGCGCCGATGCCGGCGAGGGCCGCGCACAGCTCCTGCAGCGCGACCGACTTGCCCGAGCCCGACTTGCCGAACACCGCGACGTTGTGGTTGCCCGCCTTGTTCTCGAACGGCGACCAGAAGAACGGCTGACCGCGGCGGCCGATGAACATCAGATGCGGCATGTTGCCGCCCAGGAACTCGCCCTGCAGCGGAGCGATGTTCGCCGCCGTCGTGGTAAGCATCGTGCGAAAGCGCTTCATCCGCTTCAGGTCATCATCCAGATCGTTGGCAAGGGTCATGGGCAGAATGCTCATGAATGACATCATCTGGAGAAAGCGCTCGTCGAGGAGATCCCAACCCGCCGCCTTATACATCGACTTGATCGTGCGCTCGTTTGCGTCGCCGCGCCCTTTCGGGCTCATGATGCCGACCGTGTAATAGGCCTGGACCACCTTGCGACCGAGACGCAGCTGCTGAGTCACTTCCTCCCATTCCCGGCTCTGGTCCTTGAGCTGGGGAAGCAACCGGGCCGACTTGCTGTCGGCAAGGCTTGAGGTCCGCATGAATTTGTAGCCCGCCTTCGACGACGCGGCATCCTCGTCCTGATACCGGAGGCACAGGCTCGTCACGGTCGGGCAGCCCGGACGGAGCTTGTCCGAGAACATGTCGCCGATCAGCTTCTGCGAATCCCAAGGCGCCCACCGCTTCGGGAAGTTGCGGACCGAGAAAAAGCGGTAGTCGAACGTATCGGGGCGGATCTCCTCATACTCGGTATCGCCGGCAAGCGTTGTGACTGCGCGCAAGGGTTCGACCGACACGAGAATGCGGTCAGGGCCAACGACCGTTTGGACGTCCCGACGAACACACTGATCAGCTATCGGATCGAGCTCGGAATACTCCACCTGATGATCGGACACGTCGAATGCGGGAGCGGTGAGATCGTCGATCAGTGCCATGAGTTCGATTGGCGAGAACCGCGCGACCGAGATGTCGATCGACTGCAGGAGCGAGGTGATGCTTTCGCGGACCGTGATCAGCTCATCGAGCGTGCCCTTGCCGAGCTTGAACGACACCGAGAGGATCACGCGGTGTTGCCGGACGTGAAAGGGTCCGTCAGCAGAGAGCGAAGTCCACGCCGCTTCTGCGAGAAACTTGGAGCGATGCTCGGCGATCTTGCGGTGAACGCCGCCGGCGGCGAAGCGCGGAAGCGCGTAGCGGGCGATTGTCTGCCCGACGCGCGGGCTCTGAAACGCGAGGATCTGGACGCGCGATGCGGGCGGCAATCCCTCGGACAAGAACTGCGCGAGGATCTCGCCGGTGCGCTCATCGGCTCCGACCAGCGGTGCGACCTCGAGCGTGAAGCCGATCGAGTTGGTCTGGTAGAATATCTCGGTCTTGCGGTCGAAACTGCGGTACGGCAGCCACTGCGCCAGCATCGGTGCGCCGTGGCCGGGCGTTCCTTCGTCGGGCGCACGATCGTCGCCAAGCAGGCGGGCGATGAACCCTCGTTTGGCGGCCATGCGTCAGTCCTCCACTTTGGGATTGAAGGCCGCGGGCCGATTGACCACTCCGACCTGAGCGACATTCGGTTCGGTTGCCGCAACGGGGGCAAGGCCGGCGCCAACGGACGGGCGTCCGCCCTTGGCCGCGCCGCGCGCCCGCGCCGCTGCAACAGCAGCAGGGCTTGGCATGTTCGGATCAAGCGCGCTCACCTGCTTGGGTGCGTCGTCCAACGCCGCCTGGTCGAGCTGCGCGAGGACGTCGGGGCTGACCGTCAGGTTAACCGTGCTGGCGAGAGGAACGCCGTGCGTCGCGCTCGCCTGCATCCACGATCCATTGTCGACGACTGCGCGCACCACGCTGGTTTCGTGGTAGCGCCCACTGCCATCGACGTGGCCGGGAAACACGATCCGCAGCACCTTCTGGCCCACGGGCACCGGCGAGCCGGCGGTCGCGACTTGCTGAGAGGCGTTCGCGGCGACGACCGCGGGACGGCCCTCGGGGGCCGGGCGAAAAGGGCCAGCGGGTATGTAGCTGGCATCGCCGGTGATCTCGGCGAGGGCCCGATCGTCGATCACCGTGGCCGGAGCGCATGTCCCCTGTCCGACCGCTCCGCAGGCGAAGCTGCCGTTGATGTTGGTCCCCAGCGTCGTGCAGCCCGCCAGCGCGGCGATCGCGCCGCAAAGGCCGACGACAGCCTGCGCGCTTGGA
The DNA here is from genome assembly GCA_964548865.1 of uncultured Solibacteraceae bacterium. Taxonomy (GTDB): domain Bacteria; phylum Acidobacteriota; class Vicinamibacteria; order Vicinamibacterales; family SCN-69-37; genus DASUGC01. Next base: position 1,139 of record CAZJTG010000264.1, on the reverse strand, counting down.
CGACGACGCCACTCGCTGACCGGGCAGGCGGGAAGGCGGATTACGGACGGACGAACGCTGCGCTTCATGGTGCGTCTCCCTTGAGCCAGGCAATCAGGGCCGCGCGGGGTCGGTAGCCCACGAGGACAGCGCCGTCGGCGCGGACGAGGACGGGCGTGCCCGTGAACCCGTGCTTCTTCGCGAAGGCCTCGTTCTCATCGAGGCCCGTCGTGTCGCACTGGCCGCTGCCCTGCACCGGCTCCTGCGCGTATGCTGCCCGAACCGCGCGCGGCTGATCCTTGGCGCACAGGACGCGATCGGCCACGTCGCGCGTGCCGAGGACCGATATCGGACGCTCGACGACGGTGACGTTCATGCTCTCGAGCTGCTGCGAAAGGGCGCGGCAATAGCCGCAATGAAAGTCCGAGAAGACCGTCAGCGTCGGACCGCCGCGCTTCCACACGATCGCGCCCTTGTCCGACAGCTTCGACAAATCGACCTTCTGCGCCGGCGCCGCCTCGACTTCACGGCGCGCCCCGCCCGCAGCCAGACTGGCCGCGTCGCCGCCGGCACCGCCCGCTGCCGCCTTGGCGGCGCCACCAACGAGCATGTCGGGGTTCAGGTCGAGCAGGCGGGCCGCAGTCAGGTCCTGGCGCGTCTGCATGTCGTACACGCGGCCGATGACCAGATACCGCGCGGAGGAATCGACATAGAACAGGTTGTCGCCGGCGACGACCTCGCAGAGCGAGCCGATCTTCTTGCAATCGACCGCGGTTACCTGCGTCTTGGGAAGCCGGGCCTTCAGCAGCTCGGCGACGTCGGGGGCCGATGTGGTAGCCGTAACGCCGACCATCATGGAGAGGGCAGCGAGACCGGCCTGAGTTGAATTGAGCATGAGTTTCGACCCTTTCAGTTCTGGATGAAGACGCCGTCGAGGAAGACGATCTCGACATCGATGCCGGTCGGCATCTCGATGACAGGCTGATACTGCTCGGCGCGCTCGATCAGATATTGCGAGACGTTCTTACCGGCCTCCTGCGCACCACCCGCAATCGCGTTGACACCGACGCTCTTCGCGGAAGGCAGCTCTGGTTCTCCACCACCGAACACGGGCACGCGTTGCGCATTCTGGAACGCATTGCCGATGCCGCCGATAAGTC
>CAZJTG010000263.1:0-5523 GCA_964548865.1 uncultured Solibacteraceae bacterium | reverse complement strand
CGCAAGCAGGTAATTGGTCGTTGTGTTGACGACGCCGCGGAAGCCGCGGATGGTCACCGCCGGCATCGTCTCGCGCACCAGGTTGAAGATTGGAATGCCGTCCATGACCGCGCCCTCGAACAGGAACGACAGCCCGGCGGCGGTGGCTTCGTTCGCGAGCGCGCGGTACTCGAACGCCGCCGGCCCCTTGTTGGCCGTGACGACGTGCGCGCCGCCCCTGAGACCGGCCCGTACGTGGTCGATCGCGGGGCGGCCCGTCACCACATCGAGCGTCGTGGTTTCGACCAGCACGAGCGCGTCGAACGAGGCGTTCCTTAACCGGGCGAGGCTCGCGTCAATGAACGCCACCGCATCGCCGGCCGCGCGGTCGCCAACCAACGGGCGAGCGAGCAACTCCCGGTCGAGTCCGCGCGCGTCGAACGCCTGTCCGTGCTGCCGAGTGACGACGCCGGTGATGACGGGCGCGATGCCGGCCTCATCGAGGTAGGCGCGCGATTCGTCCAGGAGCTGCACGAATCGACGGGCGACGTTGCCATAACCGGCGAGGAGGAGGGCGATGTTCAACGAATCAGGCGTCCCTGTCAGAAACCGCGTAGAGTGTACTTGAGGGACTTGGACATGCGCAGCACCGCCGTACTCGTGATTCTGTTCTCGTTGTGCGCCGCTTCCGCCGCGGCCCAGCAGGCGCCTCCGCAGTCTCCGGTCATCGTCACTCAGGGGGAAGCCGTCATCAAGCGCGCGCCCGACCAGGCCTGGGTGGGTATCGCCGCCGAGACGCGGGCGACGACGGCCGCCGAAGCGCAACGCATCGGCGCCGAGGCGATGAAGAGCGTCCAGTCGGGGCTGGCCAGGGCTGGCCTGGCAGCGGATGCGATTCGCACTACGGGCTACTCGCTCCAGCCGGACATGCAGTACACAGACGGCCGATCTCGCGTGCGGGGCTACATCGTGCGGAACCAGATTGAGGTTCGCGTGGACGATCTGCAGAAGCTGAGCGCGGTCATCGACGCGGCCGGCAGTTCCGGCGCCACGTCCATGTCGGGCCTCCGGTTCGACGTGAAGGATCGCGCCTCCGTCGAGCGCGAAGCGCTGACCCAGGCCGTTCGCAACGCGATGGCCCGAGCCAGGGCGCTCGCGGCTGGCGGCGGCGTCGCGCTGGGGCCGATCCTCCGGATTGAGGACGGCGGCGGTTTCCAGCCACCGATGCCGATGCTGTCGATGGCGCGAGCGGCGTCGGTCGAAGGGACGCCGACGCCGGTGAGTCCGGGCGAGGTGGAAGTCCGGAGTCAGGTGACCGTGACGGTCCGGATCAACTGACTTCTGCCGCGTCGTCGCGGTCGTCCGCGGCAGGTCCCTGGCGCGAGACGGGACGCAGCGAGAGCCGCAGCAACTCGGGCGACTCCAACTCGGACGAGGCCTGCACGCCCAGGTCCTTGAATCGGCGGGCTCCGGGCAGCACGCGACGCTCGAGTGATCCGACCAGCCGATCGTACGCGTCTCCGGCCTGCTTGATGCTGTCGCCTACGCCTTGCAGGTGGCCCACCATCAGCGCCATGCGCTCGTAGAGCTCCCGGCCGAGCACCTGAATCTCCTCGGCATTGCGCGCGATCTTCTCCTGCTGCCAGCCAAGCGCGACGGTCTTCAGGAGCGCCAGCAGCGTCAGCGGCGTCGCGGGAATCACGCGAAGGCCGACCGCCTGATCGAGGAGGTCTTTGTCTTGCTCAACCGCCGCGGCCAGGAGCGGCTCGAGCGGCAGGAACAGCACCACGAACTCTGGTGATCGCGGGAATTGCTTCCAGTATTCCTTGGCGCCGAGCGTGCGGATGTGTTCGCGAACCTGACGGACGTGCGCGCCGAGCTTCTGCTGGCGCTCCGCGTCGGACGTGGCCTCGGCCGCGGCCAGGTACGCGTCGATCGGCACTTTGGCATCGAGGACGATGGTCGCATCGCCGGGGAGGCGCACGACGAGGTCCGGCGTGAGCCTCGACCCGTCCTCGGTCGCGGTCGAGGGCTTTTCTTCGAAGTCGCAGTTCGACGTCATGCCGGCGAGCTCGACGATGCGCCTGAGCTGGAACTCGCCCCATTTGCCGCGCGTCGCGGGGGATCGCAGCGATCGCTGCAGGCCGTCGGCCGCGTCGCGCAATTCCTTCTGTGCGCCGGACAGTTCGGTCAGTTGAGCGGAAACCGCGCGATAGGAACCCTCGCGATGCTTGTCCACGGCCGCGAGCTGGTCCTGGACGCGCGTGAGCGTGTCGCGCACCGGCGTGAGCAGGTCGCGGGCGTTGCGCAGGAAGTCCTCGCGGTTCTCGAGCAGGGCGTCGTGCGACAGCGCCGAGAACGTCTCGCGGATCTGCGACTGCGACTGGCGCGCGGCGCCCAGTTCCGCCTCCATACGCGCGCGATCGGCCGTGAGCGCGGTGACCCGCGAGGACATCCAGAGCACGGTGACCGAGCCGCCGACCAGCAGACCGATGCCTGCGCCAATCAGCCCGGCAACGAGCGTTTCCGGCATGGGGCGATTGTACGCCTCCCACCCTGACAGGCGGGGTCAGACCTCGGCCAACCCACAACCAGGCAACCGGCAAGCAACGACTCTAAGATGTAGAGGATGTCCGGTCCGCTCTCGCCCGACGAACTGCTTCGCTACAGCCGTCACACGCTCCTGCCGGAGTTCGGCGTCGAAGGCCAGGCGCGTCTGAAGGCCGCGAAGGTCCTCGTGATTGGGGCAGGGGGTCTCGGCTCGCCGGCGGCGCTGTACCTCGCCGCGGCCGGCGTCGGCACGCTGGGCGTGGCGGATTTTGACGCCGTCGACGTCACGAATCTCCAGCGGCAGGTGCTGTATGGGACGGCGGACATCGGCCGGCCGAAGCTGGAGGTTGCCGCCGCGAGACTCGCTGACGTGAATCCGCTGATCGACATCCGGCTGCATCCCGAGGCGGTCGGTGCGTCCAACGCGCGCGAACTCGTCAGGGCGTACGACGTCGTGCTCGACGGCACGGACAACTTCGGCACGCGCTTTCTCGTGAACGACGCGTGCGTCATGGAAAAGCGGCCGAACGTCTACGGCAGTGTGTTTCGCTTCGAGGGCCAGGCGGCGATCTTCGCCGCGCCCGGCGGGCCGTGCTACCGCTGCCTGCATCCGGAACCGCCCCCCCCGGGCCTGATTCCCAACTGCGCCGAAGGCGGCGTACTCGGGGTCCTGCCCGGCGTGATCGGGACCATCCAGGCGACCGAGGCCATCAAGTTCGTGACGGGCGTCGGCGAGCCACTCGTCGGAAAGCTGATGCTCTACGACGCGCTCCGCATGCGCTTCCGGACGATTTCACTGGCGCGCGACCCTGGCTGCCCGGTCTGCGGCGACCGGCCGACCATCACGGAGTTGCAGGAGTACGATTTCACCTGCGAACCCGTTGGACCCGTAGCACCCGTTGGACCCGTAGAACCCGAATCTATGACTGTCGAAGAACTCCATCAGTGGCGACGAGAGAAGCGTCCGCACTTCCTGATTGACGTTCGTCAGCCCTCGGAGCACGCGGCGGCCCGGATTGACGGCGCCATCCTGATTCCGCTGGCCCAGCTCCAGTCGCACGTCACGCGCCTCCCCAAAGACCAGCCCATCGTGGTGCACTGCCAGTCCGGCGGACGCAGCGCCATTGCTGTCGGAATGCTGAAGATCCAGGGCTTTGACGCCCGCAACCTCTCCGGGGGGATCAAGGCCTGGAAAGCTCGGATCCAGCCTGATTGAGCCGGTGCCCTTGCGTTCGGGTCCCGCTGGCGGCTAAACTGGGACCTCTTAGGTCGTATATATGTCCGGGACGAAGTCCCACAGCAACCACAATGCTCAGGCTGTCAAAAAAAGCTGATTACGCGCTGCTGGCCGTGCGCCATCTTGCGGCGAATGCCGACCGTGGCGCCGTGTCCGCCAGGGAGCTGGCCGAGGCCTACGACCTGCCGCCCGAGCTGCTGGCCAAGGTGCTCCAGAAGCTCGTGCGGGCGCGGTACCTGACGTCGATCCAGGGCATCCGCGGCGGGTACGGCCTGGCGCGTCCGGCCGCGTCGATTTCGGTTGCGGACGTTATTCAGTCTATCGATGGGCCGCTGACCGTGACGGCGTGTTCGGAGACGAATCACGACTGCGAGCAGTACTCGAAGTGCAACATTCGCGACCCGCTCTGGCAGGTCAAGGACCGCATCATCGCCGCGCTCAGCGAGACGTCGGTCGCCGACCTCGTGCCGGGTCTTTCGCTCATGCCGCCGGCACAGACGACGAGCGTGCCGATGGCGTTCGTGAGGAAGTAGCCGGTGCGAACGAGCAACGCGAGTGAGCCGCGCGAGCGGAGTGGGGCGTGGGGGCCCCGCGAGCGAGCGCGTCAGGGGAGTGCGGCGGGGACGAAGTCCCCCCGCAGCAGTTCATGATTACGGTCACCGACAACGCCGCGTCGCAGATTCTCAAGCTGATCGACAAGCAGCATCAGGACGCCACCGGTCTTCGCGTGGGCGTCAAGGCCGGAGGTTGCTCCGGGTTCGAGTACGTCTTCGAGTGGGAATCCGCGCCGAAGGACAACGACCTCATTTTCGACGGCCCGCAAGGTGTGCGCGTCTGGATCGATCCGCGCAGTCATCGCCTGCTCGACGGCACGACGCTCGATTACGACACCAGCCTGCTCAGCCGTGGCTTCGTCTTCCAGAACCCGCACGCCAAGGCCACGTGCGGGTGTGGGACGAGTTTTAGTGTGTGAGCGGCGGGCGTTTACCGCGAAGCCCCGAGCGTAGCGAGGGCGCTGAGCGCGGCAGATAGCGCGGGGGTGGGGCCCCGCGCCACTGGACGAAAGTAGACAGGCGCGTGGGGGTGGGGCCCTTACGCGAACTAAAGAAAAAATACACATGTCGACAAGCACTGAGACCATCGAACAACTCGCGTCACGCGAGTACAAGTACGGCTTCGAGACGACGCTCGAGACCGATTCCTTTCCGCCCGGCCTCGACGAGCAGGTGGTGCGCCGCCTGTCGGCGATCAAGGAGGAGCCCGAGTGGCTGCTCGAGTTCCGCCTGAAGTCGTACCGCGCGTGGCTCGCGATGCGCGAGCCGGTCTGGCACAACCTCAAGATCGCGCCGATCGACTACCAGGCCGCGTCGTACTACTCGGCGCCGAAGAAGCAGGCGCTGCTCAAGAGCATGGACGAGGTGGATCCCGACGTCCGCAAGACTTTCGAGAAGCTCGGGATTCCGCTCGAGGAGCAGAAGATTCTGGCGGGCGTCGCGGTGGACGCGGTGTTCGACAGCGTCTCGGTCGCGACGACGTTCAAGGCGAAGCTGGGCGAACTCGGGATCATTTTCTGTTCGTTCTCCGAAGCGGTGAAGCACCATCCGGAGCTCGTGAGGAAGTACCTGGGCTCCGTGGTTCCCTACACGGACAACTTCTACGCGACGCTCAATTCCGCGGTGTTCAGCGACGGGTCGTTCGTGTACGTCCCGAAGGGCGTGAAGTGCCCGATGGAGCTTTCGACGTATTTCCGCATCAAC
>CAZJTG010000262.1:0-5533 GCA_964548865.1 uncultured Solibacteraceae bacterium | reverse complement strand
TGCCTTCGTAGATCTGGCCGATCGTGGCGTCGCGATAGAGCTTCTCGACCGGGTACTCCTTCACGAAGCCGTTGCCGCCAAACAGGTTGACGGCGAGCGAGGCGGTGCGTTCGGCGACTTCCGAGGCGAAGATCTTGCACATCGCGGCTTCCGTGAGGAACGGCTGGCCGAGATCGCGCAGCCGCGCCGCGTTGTAGACGAGCAGACGCGCGGCCTCGATGTCGGTGGCCGCCCGCGCGATCTGGAACTGGACCCCCTGGAAGTCGCCGATCGGCCGGCCAAACTGCTTGCGCTCTTTGGTGTAGGCGATCGTGTGGTCGAGCGCGCCCGAGGCGAGGCCGAGCATCTGCGCGCCGATGCCGATGCGGCCCTCGTTCAGAGTTTCGATCGCGACTTTGTAGCCCTTGCCGACCTCGCCGATGACGTTCGCGGCGGGCACGCGGCACTCCTCGAGGATGAGCTCGCACGTGCTCGACGCGCGGATGCCGAGCTTGTCCTCCTTCTTGCCGATTGTGAAGCCGGGCATGCCGCGCTCGACGAGGAACGCCGTGATGCCGCGGTAACCGGCGTCCGGGTTCACCGTGGCAAACACGATGAAGATGTCCGCCTCGTTCGCGTTGGTGATCCAGAGCTTCCGGCCCTGCAGCACGAAATGGTCGCCGTCCTGTCTGGCGCGGGACTGCAGCGCGAAGGCGTCGCTGCCGGACACGGCTTCGGACAGCGCGTAGGCGCCCACCGTGCCTGAGGCCAGCCGGGGCAGCAGCTGCTTCCGCTGCTCCTGGCTCGACCACCGCAAGATCGCATTGATCACGAGCGTGTTCTGCACGTCGACGAGCACGCCGACCGAAGGATCGACCCGTGACAGTTCCTCGACGACCAGCACGGAGTGAAAGAACGTTCCACCCGCGCCGCCGTCGGCCTCCGGGATCTCGATGCCCATGACGCCGAGATCGAAGAGTTGACCGAGCAGAGGTTTCGAAAACTTCGCATGTTCGTCCATCTCGCGGACGAGCGGCCGCACCCGCGCCAGCGCGAACTCCCGGACGCTGTTTCGCAGGAGCTGTTCGTCTTCGGTCAGGGTCGTGAGAGAGGGCATACGGTCGATCGCTGGGGACGTCATCGGCGCAAATGTTATCATCGGGCCATTCGCATCTGGCCTGTTGCGCGGGCTCGGGTCCTGCGCTGAAAGCGTGGCTTTGACGATATTCCGCCGACTCCTGACGACCGCCGGTTCCGTCGCGACGGCCATCACGCTCGTGGCCGCGCAGGGCACCAGCGCGCCTCCCGCCGGACAGGGCCAGCAGGCCCCGACGTTTCGCGGCCGTGTCGATTCCATCAGCGTCGACGTCAGCGTCACCGATCGGCAGGGCCGGCCGGTCACGGACCTCAAGATCGAGGACTTCGAGGTCCGCGAGTCGAACAAGGTGCAGGCGATCGACACCTTCCGCCTGATCGCGGCAGATCCGATCGACGACCTGAAAGTCGCCGATCGGCGCATCCTGTCGCTTGCCGATCACCGGCGTGAGACGGAAGACCCTGAGAACCGCCTGATGGTCATTTTCCTCGACGACTTCCACGTGCGCCGGGAAAACTCCCTCGCGCTGCGCGGGCAGCTCGCGCAGTTCGTGACCCAGCTCGGGCCGCGGGACCTGGTCGCCGTGGCGAATCCCATGACGTCGGTGACCGCGCTCACGTTCTCGCGCGACCATGAAGGCACGGCCGCCGCCATCCGGAATTTCACGGGCCGCAAGTACGACTATTCGGTGAAGACCGACTACGAACGGCAGTTCGAGAATATGCCGCCCGAGTACCTCGAGCAGGTCCGTAACGAACTGACGATTCGCGCGCTCGCGTCGGCCTGTGTGTTCCTCGGGTCGCTTCGTGAAGGCCGCAAGACGATTCTCTACGTGAGCGAGGGGATGGCCGCCACGCTGCCGACGGGTGTCCGTACGACCGGAAGCTTCCGGCCGGCCACCGGCAGCGACCCGACCACCAGCCAGGCGTTCTTCGCCGCCGCCGACCTCATCGGCCGGATGCGCGAGATCTTCTACGCCGCCACCCGGAACAACACGTCGGTGTTCACGCTGGATCCCCGTGGCCTGGCCGTGAGTGAATTCGGCGCGGCCGACAACGTCAGTCTGGAGGCGGATCGCGTGGTCATGAACGAAGCGATGGATTCGCTTCGCACCATTGCCGACCAGACCGACGGCCGCGCCATCGTCAACCGCAACAACCCGCTGCCCGAGTTGCAGAAGATGGTGCGGGAGCTCAGCGCCTACTACCTGCTCGGCTACACATCCTCGGTCGCTCCGCGCGACGGCAAGTTCCATCCGATCCAGGTGCGCGTCAGGCGTCCGGGCGTGGAAGTGCGCGCCCGCAAGGGCTACTGGGCGTTCACTGAGGACGAGGTTCGCCGGGCGAGCGTACCGCCCAAGGCAGGTCCCGCGCCCGAGATCTCGAACGCGCTCGAGGAACTGGCCGGCGTCGTGGAGCCGGCGGCCAGGCGAGGCGTGTCCGTGTGGGTGGGATCGAGCCGCGGCCCGTCCGAGAACGCCAGGGTGGTGGTCACCTGGGAGGCGACACCGGTTCCGTCCCAGGACCCCGCCGACAGGGTGGCGAGCATCTCCCTGGTCGCGACAGGCGGCGGAGGGCAGGAGTTGTTCAGAGGTCCCGTGCCGCCCGACGCGGGGGCTGCGGGACGCGTGGCGGGCCGGGCCGTCTTCGAGGCACCGGCCGGTCTGGTGAAGCTCCGGGTCACCACGGAGAACGCGACGGGGCAGCGCATCGAGCACGAAGATCTGTCCCACGATGTGCCGGACTTCACCGCCGCGCAGCCGATGATCTCGACGCCGGTCGTCTTTCGCGCGCGCACGGCCCGTGACGTGGCGCAACTGAAAACCTCCACCAGCGCGCTGCCTGCGGTGACGCGGCAGTTCTCGCGGACCGAGCGACTGCTCGTCCGGTTCGAGTCGTACGGTCCCGCGGGAACATCGCCCAGGCTGGCCGTGAGGCTGCTCAACAAGGTCGGTGAATCAATCGCGGCCATGCCCGATCCCACGCTCGTCTCGGGCTCGACCTTCGACCTCGACGTCGCGCTTGGCGCGCTGCCGCCAGGCGACTATCTGATCGAGATCACCGCGACCGCGGCGACCGAATCGACGAAGAAGCTGCTCGGGATCAAGATCACAGGCTAGCCGAGGCCGCGCGCTCCGCGCCTGTGCCCCTTGCCGGCAGTGCCTCGAAGCACTGCCCCTTTGCCCTCTGCCCTCTGCCCTTCCCCGTGCTAGCATCCGGCGCCATGTCACCACTGATCGGACTGCAGGCCGCGCTGGCCGGTTTCACCGTTTATTACCTGTACGCATGGATCACGGGCATCGGCCGGGCCAAGTCCGTTCCCGGCGTGTCCGATGAGGCCGTCCGGGGTGGGATGCCCAATCCGATTCAGCTCGGCCTCGGCTTCGTCACGAACTTCTTCGACACCCTCGGCATCGGTTCGTTTGCGCCCACGACCGCCATCTTCAAGTTTTTCAAGACGGTTTCGGACCGCTTGATTCCCGGCACCCTGAACGTCGGTCACACGCTGCCAACGATCACGCAGGCCTTCATCTACACCACGATCATCGAGATTGACATTACGACGCTCATCCTCATGATCGGCGCGGCGGTCGCCGGCGCCTGGCTCGGTGCCGGCATCGTGGCGAGCTGGCCAAAGCGCAACATCCAGATCGGCATGGGGCTCGCGCTCCTCGTGGCGGCCGGCCTGTTCGCCTGGCGCAACCTGGGTGGCGCTGGCACGGATGCCGGAACCCTCGATCTTCAGGGGATGAAGCTCGGTCTGGGCCTGGCGGGCAACTTTGCGCTGGGCGCCCTGATGACGCTCGGGATCGGCATGTATGCGCCTTCGATGATCCTGGTCGGCCTGCTCGGCATGAACGCCTCGGCGGCCTTCCCCATCATGATGGGCTCGTGCGCGTTCCTCATGCCGGTCGCGAGCGCGCGCTTCGTCCAGAAGCAGGCCTACGCACTCAAACCCGCGCTGGGCCTGGCGATTGGCGGCATTCCCGCCGTACTCGTCGCCGCCTTCATCGTCAAGAGCATGGACGTGACGACGATGCGCTGGCTCGTGGTCGTGGTTGTGACGATCGCCGCGACGATGATGTTGCGATCGGCCGCGAAGGGTGAGTAGCGGCCGGACAACCACCAGTTTTCAACCGATAATCGACAAGGTTAGACTTCTGGGTTGGCATTGGCACGTCTTGACGGGAGTAGGGCATGACTTGGCTTCGGAACTCGATGACGAGATTCTTCTTCGACGCGATGGAGGATGAGCCCCAGGCCATTGCAATTCTTGAACGAGAGCTCGAGACCCTGCTCACGAACACGCACCTGATTCTGGCCGATCGGCCGGGCACCCTCATTCTGGCGACGCAGAGCGTTCCCGGTTCGCTCTACGAAGGGCTGGTGTTTCAGGCCAGCGTCCAGCGTTCGATTTCGTACGCGATGTTCGCGCATTCGACGACTCCCATGCCCGGCACCTCGCACTCGCTGGAGATTCAACGCTTTGAGTTCGACGGCAAGGAGCCGGCGGCGGTGCTCGCCGGTCTGGATGCCGGCGTGGACGTCCCCGGGGAGATTCGGGCCGCCGTCCGCGGCGCGCTCGCGCCGGAGGTCAAGTTCGACCTTGAGGCGTGTGACCGGCTGCTGTCGATCCTGTGGCTCAACAACGCCCGGTATGTCCGCACCTCCTCGCCGCAGCGGGTCGCCGAAGCGCTGAAGCTGCTGTGGAATTGCGAACGAAACGACGGCGCCTTCCTCGACATCGAGCCTGTGGGCGACGGATCCGGCGAGACGCGCCTGCTGTTCGCCGTCGCGAATCCTCCGCACAAGGGGTACCTGGCGCAGGTTGTGGAGATTCTGAATCGATGCGATGTCGGTATTCGAAGCGCCGACGTCCTGGCGGTCGCGACGGGCGTGCAGATGTATGCGCTCTTTGCGATGCAGGTGCGGCCAAGAAAGGGCGGCGTGCTGGAGGCCGGGTCGTCGCTGCACGATCGGCTTCAGAGCGAGTTGTTCAACACGCAGATGCTGGCGGTCGACTCGCCGGAGTATCGGGAGTTCGTCGCGACGGCCCGTATGAGTGGCGAAGATGCGCTGTTGGGCCGGGCGTTTGTCGCGTTCTGTCACACGCAGCTGGCTCACGCCCAGCCTGACCGGTTCGATTGGGACGAGGTCCAGAACGCCTTTCACGCCAACGTCCCGCTGCTGACGCGGTTCGTGGAACTCTTCCGGCAGCGATTCGATCCGGCCGCGAAGGGCCGCGAGGAAGCCTATGCGGCCTTTCACGCCAGCATGGCAAAGGCCGTTGATGAGTACGACACGGGTCACGCGCACCTCGACGAGATCCGGCGTTCCGTGTTCCGGTGCTGTCTGGCATTCATCAAGCACGTGGTGAAGACCAACTTCTTCGTCAAGGAGAAGCAGGCGCTCGCGTTCCGCCTCGACCCGGCGTATCTGGCCGAACTGGGGCCGGCCT
>CAZJTG010000261.1:0-5621 GCA_964548865.1 uncultured Solibacteraceae bacterium | reverse complement strand
GATGTTCATTCCGTTCAGTTCCATGACCCGACCTCCTCGTTGATCTCCGCGTTCTCCATCCACCGGCGCCCCGGATCCCGCAATCCGAGAAACCGCGTCGCCACACCTTCGTCGCGCAAGAGCTGAGCCTCGCGCGCGAACAATCGACAGGCCGCTGACAAGGCCCGCAGCGCCTCGTCCAGTTCACGCGCGGCCGGCCGCGCGCCGAACGCCACCTCGAAGCCCGCCACGACTTCGCCGTTGACGGTCGCCGCCGGACGGACGAAGCGCAGCGCCCCGGCCGCCGAGAGCAGGAACACGCCAAGCGCCTGCCGGCAGGCGGGCCGCGCGGAGTCCCACTGCGCGACGCCGACTCCGAGCGTGCACCCCGACGGTCCGGCCGGCGCGAGCGTGGCCTGGTGGCTGGCATCTACGACATCGAGATCGATGGCCAGCGTCCCGCTTCGCCGCTCCACGAACGACCAACCGGCTTCGCGACACCCGTCGGCCAACGCGACCGCGCTGCCGTCGGCCGGCTTGCCGCCGGGATCCCCGGCTGGGTCGGTGCCTGCCAACCGCTGCGACGCCCGCACGAGTCCGGCGCACGCTTCCCTCACGCGGTCGTCGAGGTTGATCCCCTCGCCGATCTGCACCTCCGCGCGCAGTTGAAGCAAGCCCGTGTCGACGGCCATGGCGATTCGGCTCGATGCCTCCAGGCCGCGGTTCAAGCCGGCCACCGCCAGCCAGTCCGCCGGGGGCGCGCCGCCCGGGGCGGAGAACAGCAGCCAGCCACCCTCGACGCGCGCGTCGACGGCGATCGTCGCGCCCTTGGCTATCGAGACGAGCCAGCGCAAGGGGCTGGCGAGCTCGACCCGTTCGGCGCAGGCGTTCAGCGCGTCGCCGATCGCCGTTTCGTCTGTCCGACGCTTGTGGTTCACGCGCGCTCGCCTCCCTGTTCCTCGCCGGCCGGCGCGACGTCGATCGCCAGCGCTCGGCGTTTGAGCGGCCGCCGGTCGATCGGAAACCGGCCGCTGTGCTCGCGCGCCCACACGCACGCGTCCCGGTTCAACGCATCGTCTTCGCGCATCGTCACCTTGGCGTAGGTGAGGATCTCGAAGCACTGGTAGACCAGGTCGACGAGCGGCGTCCCTGGCTTGAGTCGTCCGACGCACATCGCGCTGCCCTGGATATTCGGGTGGAACACGTTCCACGGCGCGATGAGCGTCAGCACCTCCGCCGGATGCGCGCGGCGCAGGTAGTCGGACGGAAACGACACGCCGACGAGAAACCGATCCGTTTCGGCGACGTCTCCGCGTCCGCGCGCGACGAGCCCCCTGCAGCGGAACTCGATCAGGTACCGACTCGGCGGCGGCCCGTCGCACGGCGCGATGTCGACGAGGTCGCTTGAACCGGCCAGCGCCAGGCCCTCTTCGAGCTGGCGCGCGAGGAACGAGCCGTAGACCGAATCGATCATCAGACGCTTCCCTTTCAGTACCGACTCCCCACGCCGATGGTGACGGCCGTCGTGCCCGCGTCGGAGAACGGCCGGACGCCCATGAACCGCTGCCGGCGGACCTCGACCATCAGGTACCCGCCGCCTTGCTGCCCGAGCGTCCACGTCATCCCCGCGCCCAGGCTCCAGCCCGGCAACAGCCGCCACGTCGAGCCGTCCGCGTTGTCGAGATCGGCGGCCAAGAGGGCACCCGACACACCGGCGGCGACAAATGGCCTGACCCGCCCCTTCGCGAGCAAAGCCTTCCCGAGGCCCGTGAACATCACGGGACGCTCGGCGTGGTTGGGGAACGTCGTGCCGGCGTCGTTCATCACGTGCAGCCGAGCCGCTCCAACCGCCACGCCAACCTCCACGCCGCCAGCCCATCCGAACACGCCGGTCCGCACGCCGATCAGCGGACCGCCGCCGAGACTCGCCACGATCGGCTCGCCACCCGGCGCGTTGCGGCCCCGACCGACGACGCCGCTCGCGGAATGCCACCCCACGTCCACGCCGGTTTCCCTGGTCCAGGGTCCTCTTTGCGCGGAGGACGCTGGTGCCGCGGTTTGCGCAGCGGCGTTGACGCTCCCGATGACGACGCCGGCTGCGAGGACCGTGGCTGCGAATCGAGCGTAGCGTGCCGTTCGCTCACAGCAGGTTCGTCGCACGCGAATCACAGAGCCGGCGGTCGGTCGGTCGGCTGATTCGCGTGAGCGTGACGTCGCTCGTCGACGGCGCATCACAGCTGGTCGCCTCCCACGACGTAGTGGCGGCGGCCATTGGCGGCGCCGAGCGTGCACAGCTCGCCGTCGCGCACGCCGAGGCGGCGCAACCGGCGACCGAGCAGCCGGCCCGGAACGATGTCGGCGAGGAGCCGCTCGGCGACGTCGAACCCCCGGACTGTGACCGGCCCGCCGCAGCGAGGGCAGCGATGCACTCGGGCGGCGCCGTGGCGGCCGAACCGCCAGACATTGAGCGGCCGGCCACACGCCGGACTCGGGCATGTCGCCACCGCGGTGAGCCGCCGGCCGTCGATCTCGAGGGCCAGACCCTCGCGCAAGAGTCCGTCGGCCTGCGCGCGCTCGAACAGGGCGCCGAGGGTGATCCGGTCCGGCCCCGAATCAAGCTGCAAGATCTCCAGCGGCGTGTGAGGCCACATGCGGCAGCACGTCCGGCGCGGAAAGGCCGTCACGTAGTGGTTGTGCGAAGCCGCGTCGATGAGGATCTGGCGCCCGGCCGCCAGCCGCGCGATATCGCCTTCGAGGAGTTTCCGGCACTCGATGGCCTGGAGTGCGGCTGCGAGCGCGCCGAGAGACGACGGTCCGTCGGTCGGCGGGCCGGCGGCGTGGCCGTCGCACGGGTACACCTGCTCGATCGCGGCGTAGTCGCGGTCGTCCCACGCGCACTCCAGGCACCCGGTGTCGAGGCCTGGCACGTAGACGTTGACACGGGCCAGCCACGCGTCGGGCGCGACGCCCGAGTCGATCCACGGCACACCGAGCCGCCACGCTGTCTGGTTCACGTGCTGGCGCGCCACGCGAGAGTCCAGGCACGCGAGGATCACGTCTGCCTGCAGCCGGCCGACCGCCACGTCCTCCACCCGTGCATCCAGCTCGACGACCTCGATGCCGTCACCGGCGAGCCTGCGAATGCGGCGGGCCTGCGCTTCGACCTTGCGGGCGCCGAGGTCAGTGACCCAGATGTCCTGCGACGAGAGATTCCTGCGCTCGTACACGTCCGGATCGACGAGCGTGATGCGCCCGACGCCTGGCATGCGCGCGACGTGCGGCACGAGGTGCGATCCGATGTTGCCGCCCGCGCCCACGATGACGACGTGCCTGCTGCTCACAGAAGCTCCGGCGTCCACTGGTACCCGACGTCGAGACTGCTGTCCTGCGGGCAGAGCGCGCAGCGCTCGGCATACGTCCAGCACGGCAGCGCGGCCGTCTCGTGATGCCACACGCCGCAGCCCGGGCAGCACACGGCCTCTACCCCGGGCTCGATCGGCTGCCGACACCGCGGGCAGGCCAGCGCCCGCTCCGACGGCGGGCAGGGCTCGACCACAGCGAGCCGTTCCATCGAGAAGTAGAACTTCTCGAAGCCGCCGATCCGGATCTCGTCCCGGTCCTGCAGGGCGCGGAGGCCGGGAGCGTTCATGACGCCGTTGAGACGCACGTGCCACGGCGTGGCGATGAGCGCCCATGAGTCGCGTCCGTCCTGCATCGACCACACGATCGACGCCACGGGCATGTCGTCCTCGGGCCGACGATCGATGCGCAGGCGCGACCGCCGCGCGTCCGCGGGAAGATGAAACCAGCCGGCCGTCGGCAAGATCCAGTCGCCGAGCATCAGGGGCTCGCGGCCGAGCGGAACCACCGCCCACTCGCCAGAATCCCGGTCACGCACCCACAGATGAGCCATGGATCGGTCCTCCTCCGCCGAGCTCCCGGCGCGACGGCCGCTGGACGGCCAGCCGGACGCCGAGCCGGCGGTTGGTCTGCACGAGAAGCGGGCTCGCGCCGCCGCGAGCGAACAGCTCGCGCCGCAGGCGGTGGACGTGCTGCGTCACCGAGTGCCGGCTGAACGGTCGGCCCGCTTTCTTCCCCATTCGCCTGGCGACGTCCTCGAGCGGCTTCCACGCCACGAGGTCGTCGTCGCTCTCGCCGGACTCGGCGCTGAGCACCACGAAGAGGTCCGTCAGAATCGGCGGCAGCGTGAACTCGCTGCCCTGATCGATCTGGATCACCCCCCAGTCGTCGGCTCGGCGGCGAACCGAAACCGACCCGGCGCGAACGTTGCCCGAGCCCTTCGCGAGATCGCGCAGCTGCACTCGGGCGCGTCCGGCCTCGACGGTGCCGGGGCGACCCACGCGCATCGTCTGCTCGAGGACCGCGAGATCGCAGGCCAGACCGTCGGCAAGCTCCTCGGCCCGGCTGATTCGCGCGAGAAGCAGGCGGTGCCTCCGGGCGAAGCGTTGAACGAATTTGTCGAAATCCATCGGCGCGACTCGATTGTCGCGTCGGGTCACTGGTCGTTGCTGGACGCGGAGTGAAGTCCGTCAGTCGGACGTCGGCCAGCCCGTGCGCCGTAACGCCGCGATGGTCAGCCGGCTCTACGACTTGCGCGCGGATCGGTCGGTCCCGATGCCGTGAGTTGATCGAGGTGGGTCAGGTGGGTTCGACGTCTGGCGAGGTGAGTTCGGCGCGGCTCACCGCGCGCCCTTGCGCAGGTCCTCGACGATCTTCACCATCCACAGGAGGCCTCCCAGTGCCGACCCGACGACTCCGGCCACCAGATACGCGGTGGACCATCCGGACCAGCCCCAGGCCTGCCGCGCGTAGAACGCGAGGAACGGGCTCATCACGAGGACGCCGAGATACATCAGCAACCACACCACGCGGAGGCTCACGAACGCGGACCTGCCCATGACCTTCGCCAGCACCGCGGCCACGATCGTCGTCAGGACCGCGCCGAGACCGGGCGCCACCAGCAAGAAGAGCGCGCCGATGGCCGAGATGTGCATGGCGAGCCGGGCCGAACGCTGGACGGCTGATCCGGGCGTGGTCGAGATCGAGACGATCGCGAGAAGGGCCACGAGGCCGATCGCCCACGGGACGGCCTTCGCCCACGAGGACTTCGACCGACGTGCCTTCCTGGACGTCAGCTTTCCACTGTCCAGGTCCTTGAGCAGGCGCTTGTAGTTCTCGGGAAGCTCAGCCGTCTCGCCCGGAGGCGGTCCTTCGATCGCCAGGCGCTTGCCACAGCCCGGGCACTTGCCGCCGGCGCTTCCGATGCACTGGTCGCAGTACCGTTTGTCGCAGCGATCGCACGTGCCGTAGGCCAGCGCGAACATATCGGGATAGGCTTTGGCCATCGGGTTGCCGCCCGGCAGCCGCGAGATCGACAACATTTTCGAGCAGCCCGCGCACATCGCCAGCGCCATGGGGTCCTCCTACGCGTCAAACGTCCAGTCCCAGTCCAGATTCCAGAGTTTGACCAGCCGGTCGTGCCCGCCCGAGACCGCATATCGTCCGTCGGTAGTGCTGTCGAGCGAGACGATACCATCGGTGTGCGCTTCCAGCACTCGAATGACCGCGCCCGACTGCAGGTCCCGGACGAGGAGCCGCCGATCCTCTCCCGCCGAGCCGGC
>CAZJTG010000260.1:0-5624 GCA_964548865.1 uncultured Solibacteraceae bacterium | reverse complement strand
GTCGACGAGTTCCTGAAGGGGCTCTTCGCGCGCGTCGCCAAGACGAACGAGTTCGAGGAACTGCCGACCCGCCTCCGCATCATCGCCGTCGACCTCGATCGGGGCGAGACGGTGGCCTTCGGGGACCCGAAGTACCCGCTGATGAAGTCGTCGTCATCGAAGGGATGCACCAGCCGGCCGGGCATGCGATCGGACCGGTGCGTCTCGACGGCCTGCCAGCACTCGTCGTAGGGCGCCTTGACGATCGAGGCGCCGAGCCGTTCGATCGCGGCCAGCTTCGTGGCGGGCGCCGTATCCATTACGAGGACCGTGGCGCGAGCGCCGGCCTCGCGCGCCGCCAGCGCCACGCCCTGGGCCGCATTGCCGGCGCTGACCGTCCACACGCCGCCGGCCAGATCGGCTCGCGACAGCCGGGCCACCGCGTTCATGGCGCCGCGAATCTTGAACGAGGAGATCGGCTGGAAGATCTCGAGCTTGAGGAAAATCTCCGGAGCGTCCCTCGACACCGGATCGAGCCGGACGAGCGGAGTTCGGCGCGCCACGCCCGCGATGCGGGGTACGGCGGCGCGGACGGTATTGACGGTGATGTTCCGAGTCATGCGTGCGACCTGAGATCGTAGATCAGGTCGGCCCGAGGCTGCCGGGCCCTCGATGCCCCGGGCGATCGGGTCTAGACTTACCGGACCATGGACATCAACCGTCGGGACTTCATGACCACTGCCGCGGGCGCGGGGATTCTGGCGGCGGCGCAGCCGCGTTCAGGCCTGGCGTCCGCCCCGAAGGCCGAGGCAGCATCGACCGGGCCCGCGATCAGAGTACAGAGCGGCGCCCGGCCTGTGGTGATTGCGTCGGACAACGGGCATCGCTACCGCAACGGCGGAACGAAGACATGCATCGAAACCGCCTTCGAGAAGATGATGGCTGGCGGTGACGTGCTCGACGCCCTGATCGATGGCGTGACCATCGTCGAGCTCGATCCGGCGGACACGAGTGTGGGATACGGCGGGCTGCCGAACGCCGACGGCGTCGTGCAACTCGACGCCTCGTGCATGCACGGCCCGACGAAGCGCGCGGGCGCGGTCGGCGCGCTGGAGGGCGTGAAAACGCCCGCGCTCGTCGCGAAAGCGGTGATGGAGCGGACGGATCACCACTTGCTGGTGGGGAAGGACGCTCAGACGTTCGCCCGCAATCTCGGCTTCGAGATCCTGCCGGACCTCAACACACCGCGGTCGCGAGCGGCCTGGCTCGAGTACAAGAAGCGTACTGATCCCGTGCGATGGATCAAGGACCCCGAGGCCCGCGCCGCGGCCGAGCGACGCGTCATGCTGGACATGGTGAACGAGGGGCTCGTCAACGAGAACCACGTCTACGGCACGATCAACTGCAATGGCGTGAACGCGAAAGGCGAGGTGTCGGGCACGACGACGACAAGCGGCCTCGCGTGGAAGATCCCCGGCCGGCTGGGTGACTCTCCGATCCTCGGCGCGGGGCTGTACGTCGATGGGGAGGTGGGCGCCGCCGGTTCGACCGGCCGCGGCGAAGCCAACCTGTTCGGCCTGTGTTCGTTCCTGGTCGTCGAGGAAATGCGGCGCGGAAGGCATCCGAAGGATGCGGGGCTCGAAGCCTGCCGGCGCATCAGGGCCAATACGGTCGCGCCGCGCCTGCTGAACAAGCGGGGCGAGCCTAACTTCAACGTCAATTTCTACGTGCTCAACAAGAAGGGTGAACACGCCGGCGTGGCGCTCTATTCGCAGGGCGGCCGCTACGCGGTGTGCGACGAAAAAGGCCCGAGGTCGGAAGCCGTGGAAGCCCTGCTTCCCGGCGGGCCGAACGACTGAGACGGACCGGACACATCGTGAGAGTGGTGATCCGGCGATCTGGTGTTCTTGTTGATTTGGCGATTGAGTGCGGAGGTCGTGATGCGACGAGCGAGAACAACCGTGACCCTGGCCCTGGCGATGCTGGCGGCTGTGAGTGTGCTGGCGCAGAGCCCGGCGGGCGACAGCCGCATGTATCGCGTGGGCGGCGGCGCGCGCGACGGCACGTCGGTGTTCCCGCGCGTGGACTACGCGCAGATGAAGCCGCTGCGCGAGGGAGAAGTGGACTTCAAGCACTTCCATAGTTACGAGGAGGCCACGGCCATCCTTCGCATGTGGGCCGCGCGGTATCCGAACCTCGTGGAGCTCTACTCGGTGGGGCAGTCGCTCGAGGGACGGGAGCTCTGGCAGATCACCATCACCAATGAAAAGACGGGACGCGCCGTGGACAAGCCCGCGTTCTTCATCGAGGGCGGCCGGCACGCCGGCGAGATCTCGGGCATCGAGGCGACGTTGTACTTCGGGAATCACGTCCTGACGAACTACGGCAAGGATCCGGCGATCACGAAGCTCGTCGATACCAAGGCCCTCTACGTGAAGCCGCACAACAATCCCGACGGCGCGTCCCTCTACCACTACACGGCACAGACGCTTCGCTCGACGGTGCGGCCGTACGACTCTGATGGCGACGGCCTCGTCGACGAGGACTCAGGCGAGGACCTCGATGGCGATGGCTTCGTCCGGCAGATGCGTCAATTCGTTGGTGCGGGAAAAGGCAACCAGGTCATCGACGATCGGGATCCGCGGGGACGCCTGATGCGCGCCGTGCCGCAGGGCCAGGGCGACTACGTGATGCTCGGCTCGGAGGGCCACGACAACGACGGCGACGGCCGGCTGAACGAGGACGGCATCGGCGGGCTCGACCTCCACAGGAACTATCCCGAGAATTGGCGGCCGATGACCGAAGACACGGGCCGCGGCTGGACCCAGGGCGGCGCCGGCGCGTATCCGCTCTCCGAACCCGAGACCAAGGCGGTGTTCGATTTCCTGATGCGCCGGCCGCACATCAGCGTCGTCAATTCTCTTGATACGACCGTGCCGATGATCCTGCGCGGACCGTCCACGTCGAAGTCCGAGGAATCCGTGTTTCCCGAGGATCTCGTGTACCTGAAGAAGTTCGATCAGGAAGGCCTGAGGATCACGGGCTATCCGTGGGCCGGGGATACCTATTTCGAGTACGCGAACCGCGGCCGCGGTGGCGCGCCTCCGCCACCGAACGCGCAGGGCTCGCCGCTCTTCGGGCACGGGCCGGATTTCGGCTACCTCTATTACGGTGCGATCTGGTACGTCAACGAGATCTGGAATGGCGGACGTCTGCGCGAAGCCGACGCGAACGGCGACGGCACGACCGATGACCTCGAGCTCTTGCAGTGGCTCGACAAGAATCGCCCGGGCAAGAATGACTTCCAGCCCTGGACGCAGGCCGTGCACCCGACCCTCGGGGCGGTCGAAGTCGGCGGCTGGAATCCGAAGTTCTGGTCACAGAACCCTCCGCCAGAAATGATCGAAACCTGGGCGCGCAACGAGGCGATGTTCAATCTGTATCTGGCTCAGCAGTTGCCGCAGGTCCGGATTACGTCGCTCGCAGCCAGACCCGCCGGAGAGGGAGCGTTCGAAGTCATCGCGACGGTCACGAACGAAGGCGGCTTGCCGACCGCGCTCGAGATCGCGAAGCGCGTGAAGATCGTCCGAGAGGACGTCGTTGCCATCGAGTACCAGTCCGGTCAGATGGTGACGCAGGCCGGAGGCGCGGCGGCCGGAGCGGGTGGACGCGGGGGCGGACGCGGCGCCGGTCCCGCAGGCCGAGGCGGGCCCGCCACGCCGCGGCAGGCCCAGAACATCGGCTGGCTCAAGCCGGGTGAGATGCGGTCCTTTACGTGGACCGTACGCGGTCCGGGTCCGGTGACGGTGAAAGTCGAGTCCACGCGCGGCGGCGTCGACGCGCGTTCGGTGACCGTCCGCTAGCGGCCGTACTTCTTCAGCACCGTCCGGAGCTGTTCAATCGGAATGGCCCGGACGGTGCGCCCGTTCGACGTCGTGTCGACGGCCTGCAGCAGCGAGTTGTAAATCGCTTCCTCCGTGGCGTCGAGCACGGCCTCGAACAGTCCCGAGACGGCATCCGTCGGCAGGATCTGCCGGGCCTGCGGTCCGTTCGTCGCGGTCAGTCGATTGGCCGCGTGTGTCGAAAACGCGATGGCGAAATCGCCACTTCCGTTCGAATAGGTCGAGCCCGTCCGCGCCATCGCGAAAATCGTGCGCGCCGCCAGTCGTTTCAGATCGCGCGCATCCATCGGCGCGTCGGTGGCGACGACGATCATGCAGGAACCGTCGGCAGAATCACGTGCGGCGGGCGGACCTGTCCTGACCTGTCGTAACCCGTCGTTACCTGCCGTACCCGGTCTAAGTTCTCTCCAGACCGGCACGCCGGCGATCGTCAGCCTTCCTCCGTAGTTCGTCTGCACGAGCACGCCCACCGTCCAGCCGCCCGTGCGACGCGATGACGTCCCGATGCCGCCCTTCCAGCCGAAGGCGATGGTGCCGGTGCCGGCGCCCACGGCACCTTCGGCGACCACGCCCGCCTTCGCTGAGGAGATGGCCGCAGCGACGTGGTCGGCCGTGACGTGAAATCCCCGGATGTCGTTCAGCCCGCCGTCGTTGGTCTCGCCGACGAGTCCATTGACGGACCGCACGCTCTCGTTGCCCGGCTGCGCCACCGTCCAGCGGGCCAGGCCGTCGAGCGCTGCGCCGACCGAGAGCGTGTTGGTCAGGATGATCGGTGTTTCGATGGTCCCCAGTTCCTCGACCTGCGTGCTCCCGGCGAGCTTGCCGAAGGCGTTGCCGACGAAGACCGCGCCCGGCACCTTCTCCCGGAAGAGGTTGCCGCCGTGCGGCACGACCGCAGTGATGCCCGTGCGTATCCGATCTCCCGCGGCCAGCGTGACGTGACCGACGGCGACTCCGGCAACGTCCGTGATGGCATTCAGGGCGCCGGGCTCGCCGGCACCGGGCGCGATGCCAAGGTCGCGCGCGCGCGGCCGGTTCTGCCCGGACGTGGCGCCGCTCGCCAGAACCAGGAATGCCGCCGTCGTCACGAGCCGTGTTCGCATACCGCCTCCTTGCGCCCTCGGAACAATGGGCATAATATCCGGCGAATCCATACCCTGTTTCTCCCGAGGTTGCTATGAGAATCCATCAGCGTCGGTTCGTGGCGCTTCTGTCGGTTGCCCTTGTCGCGGTCGCATGGTCGACGTGGCCCGTCTCGGCGCAGGTTCGCGCGAAGAAGCCCCTGACCTACGACGTCTTCGAGTCCTGGAAGTCGATTGCCGGCGCGCGACTCTCCGATGACGGTGAGTGGTTTGCGTATTCGCTGACGTCGCAGGCCGACGATCCGCTGCTCGTCGTGCGTAACGTCAAGTCCGGGCAGGAGTTCAAGCACCCGCGCGGCAACGGCGCGCAGTTCACGGCCGACGGCAAGTTCGTCGTCTTTACGATCGTGCCGCCTCGCTCGGACGCGGATAACGCGCCGGCGGCCGGCGAAGGAGCGGCGCCGCCGGCTCCCGCCGCGACGCCCGCGCCGAACCGCAACTCGGTTGGCATCATGGCGTTGCCTGGTGGGCAGGTGACGACGGTTGATCAGATCGCCTCGTTCCGTCTGGCCGCGGAGTCCTCGCAGTGGGTGGCGCTGCTGAAGGGGCGCGCCGCTGCAGCGGCTGGTGGTCGCGGCGGGCGCGAGGGCCGCGGCGGCGG
>CAZJTG010000259.1:5385-5642 GCA_964548865.1 uncultured Solibacteraceae bacterium | reverse complement strand
CTCGAGCGCGGCGTCATCGAAGTCGCGCCCATCGCGTTCATGCGCGGCCGCACGCTGAACGACGCGTTCGTCATCCTGGACGAGGCGCAGAACACGACCTCTGAACAGATGAAGATGTTCCTGACCCGCCTCGGCTTCGGATCCAAAGCGGTCGTCACCGGCGACGTGACGCAGATCGATCTGCCCCCCGGGCGGGTGTCGGGCCTCATCGAGGCCCTGAAGGTCGTCGCCGACGTGCAGGGCATCGGCACGGTGCT
>CAZJTG010000259.1:0-5375 GCA_964548865.1 uncultured Solibacteraceae bacterium | reverse complement strand
GCGCCATCAACTCGTGCAGCAGATCGTGAAGGCCTACGAGAGTTACGCGCTCAAGGGCAAGCCGGCCGGAACCTCGACTCCATGACGCGGCGGGCGCGCCGGCCTGCGCCGCGGCTGCGCGTGGTCGTGACCGACGCGCGCGGGGTTCGGATTCGGGCGGCCGCCGCGGCGGGCCTGGGGCGCTGGCTCGCTGCGGCCGCGCCCCGCCGGGTGGCCGGCGCGGTCGCCATCGCCATCGTGCCGGACGCCACCATGCGGCGGCTGAATCGCCGCTACCGGGGCAAGGACAGCGTCACGGATGTGCTGTCGTTCCCGCCCGAGCCGGGCGCGCGACGCCGGGCGGCCGGCGGGCGCTTCCTGGGGGATCTTGCGATCGCGCGCGGTGTCGCCGCCCGGCAGGCCCGTCACCTGGGCCACTCATTGCCGACGGAACTCAGAATCCTCGCGCTGCACGGCCTCCTGCACCTGATGGGGTACGATCACGAGACCGACCGGGGCGAAATGGGGCGCCTGGAGGAGCGGCTGCGGCGACGCGCGCGCCTCCCGGCAGGCCTCGTCGCCCGGCGCTAACGAGCACTCGTGACGACTGGTCTCAGCACATTCCTCATCCTCGTCTCGGCCGCGGGGCTCCTGTTTTTTGCCCTCGTCGAGATGGCGTTCACGCGCCTGATGCGTCTGCCCGAGCGGCTGGAAGCCGAGCGGGAAAGCGAAGACGACGTCCTGCCGGCCTACCTCGATGATCCGGCGCGTTTCTTCGTCCCTGCCCGCGTGATGCGGGGCTCGCTGCTCATTCTCGCCATGGCCCTGATGGCGCAGCACGTCCAACCCGGGGTCTGGAGCTGGGCGGGACTCTTCGGCGCCGGCCTGCTGCTGGCCATTGGGCTCGGACAGTTCCTGCCGGCTGTCGTCGTCAGGACCGTCGGCGCCGAACGGGTGCTCGAGCTCCTGCTGCCGCTGTTCACGCTCGTCGCCAACGTGATTAGTCCGCTCACCGCCCTCATCACGGGCTTCCTCGGCACCGACGACGGGAAGCCGGCAGCCAACGGCAGCGGCGCCGCGCCGGCGGCGGCGCCGGTCGAGGCGGAGCGGGAGGCGGCCGAGGAAAGCCGGTTGCTGCGATCGGTCGTGGACTTCGGCGACACCCTGGTCCGGGAGGTGATGACGCCGCGGCCGGACATCGTCGCCATTCGTTCGACCTCCACCGTCGATGATTTGCGCCGGCTCGTGCGCGATCAGGAGTACTCGCGCCTTCCGGTGTACTCCGAGAACCTCGACAACATCATGGGCCTCGTCGTGGTGAAGGACCTGATTCAGCGGGCCGAGGAACTCGAGGGCACGCGGAGCGTGACCGAGATCATGCGGCCCGCGACGTTCGTTCCCGAGACCAAGCGCGTGATGGACCTGCTGCGGGAATTCCAGCAGAAGCGCGTGCAGATCGCGATTGTGGTGGACGAGTACGGCGGCACGGCGGGGCTCGTCACCGTCGAGGACGTGGTCGAAGAACTCGTCGGCGAGATTCGCGACGAGTACGACAGCGAGGCTGATCCCATCGTCCAGGAGGGCGCCGACGTCTTCGTGTTCAGCGCCAAGGTGGCGACGGGCGACATGGTGGAGCGCCTCAATGTCGATATCGAAGACGGGGAATTCGAGACCGTCGGGGGCTACGTCCTCGCGCGCGTCGGCCGCGTGCCCGCCGCGGGGGAGACCTTCTCCTTCGACGGACTCGACGTGGAGGTGCTCGAGGCGGAGCGCCGCCGGATTCACAAAGTGAGAATCCGGCGCGCGATTGCGCCGGCAGGAGTCCCGGGCGAATGAAATCGGGGTTCGTGTCGCTGATCGGCCGGCCGAATGCCGGCAAATCCACGCTGCTCAACCGGTTCGTCGGCCAGAAGGTCGCGATCGTCTCCGACAAGCCCCAGACGACCCGCCACCGCATCATCGGTGTCCACACCGGCGAGGATCATCAGATCGTCTTCATCGACACGCCCGGTATCCACAAGCCCATGCACCGGATGAACCGGCGCATGGTGGATGCCGCCACGGACACGCTCCGCGAGGTCGATGTGGTCGTGCTGGTCGTGGACGCGAGTACCAGGCCCGGTGCCGGTGACGACTTCGTGCTGGGACTCCTCAAGCATTCTCAGGCGGCCGTCCTGCTGGCGCTGAACAAGGTCGATCGCATCAACAAGCCGCGGCTGCTGCCGCTGATCGAGCGCTACGCGAAGGAATTTCCGTTCAAGGCCATCGTGCCCGTGTCGGGCCGCACCGGCGAGGGCGAGTCGGAGCTCGTGCGCGAGATTGCCGCGGCGCTGCCCGAGGGCGAGCCGCTGTACCCGGCCGACTATCTGACCGACCAGACCGAACGGCATCTGGTGGCCGAAATCGTCCGGGAGAATGTGCTCGCGCACACGCGTGACGAGCTGCCCTACACGACCGCCGTGCTCATCGACCAGTTCGAGGAACCGGCCCACCCCGGGGGGCTCACCCGCATTTTTGCGTCGATCCTCGTCGACCAGGCTTCCCAGAAGCCGATCGTGGTAGGGAAGGGCGGGGACATGATCAAGCGCATCGGCACCGAGGCGCGGCAGGACATCGAGCGCATGCTCGCCGGACGCGTGTATCTGGAGCTGCACGTCAAAGTCCGCTCGGACTGGCGCGACGACGAACGGCTGCTCGACGAAATGGGGCTGCGGGGCCGCTAGCGTCGAAGAAGTCGTGGGAGCCCGCGCGGTCTCCGTGTTACAAATAGCAGTTCACCATGGCCCCGCAGCGCAGAATCGACGTCGCCATGGAGTCCGTGCGGCGCCTGATCAGGATGGGCGCCACGCCCAACCTGCTCAACCTCCTTCAGAAGCAGCACCCGGCCGACCTCGCGCAGATCTTTTCGGAACTGCCGGACCGGGATCGGCACGCGGCGTTCAACACGCTCGTCGAGAAGAACGGCAAGCTGGCGATGGAGACCCTGTCGGAGATCGGACCCGACAAGGGCGCCGAGCTGCTCGCGCTGCGGTCCGCCGAGGACATCGCCCGGCTGGTGCAGGAGATTCCGTCCGACGACGCGGCGGTCCTCCTCGACAAGCTGCCCGATGACCTGTCCGCGATCGTCCTCGACCTGATCCGGCCGAAGCCGGGGGGAGGCGTCAGCGAACTGCTCGAGTACGAGGAGCAGACCGCCGGCCGCCTGATGAACCCCAACGTGTTCGCGCTGCCTGACGAGTTGACCGCAGGCGAGGCGATCACGGCCCTGCAGACGTCCCGCGACGTCGAGATGGTCTTCTACCTGTACGTCGTGGACGACCGGCGCCACCTCGTGGGCGTCGTGTCGTTGCGGCGTCTGCTGCTGGTCTCGCCGGACACGCCCCTGAAGCGCATCATGACGACCGACGTCTACAGCGCGAGCGTCGATACCGACCAGGAAGAAGTCGCGCGCCAGGTCGCGTCCTACAACCTGCTCGCGATCCCGGTTGTCGATGCGGAGAACAAGCTCGTCGGCATCATCACGGTCGATGACGTCATCGACGTCATCAAGGATGAGGCGACCGAGGACGTGCTGCGCCTGGCCGGCGTGGCCAAGGACGACACGGTCGATACCCCGAGCGGCGAGTCGCTGCGGAAGCGCCTGCCGTGGCTGATGGTGAACCTGGCGACGGCGTTCCTGGCGGCGTCGGTGGTCGGACTGTTCAAGGGGACGATCGAGAAGGTGGTGCTGCTGGCGGTGTTCCAGCCCATCGTCGCCGGCATGGGCGGCAACGCCGCCACGCAGACGCTGGCGGTCATCGTGCGCGGCATCGCGCTCGGCGAACTGACCTGGGCCAACGCCCGCCACGCCCTGCTCAAGGAGGGCCTGGTCGGCCTGGGCAACGGATTCGCCTGCGGCGTCACCGCCGGTGTCGTGGTCGGTCTGTTCACCCGGGACTGGGTCCTCGGCGGCATCCTGGCACTGGCCATGATCATCAACATGTTCGTGGCGGCCACGGCCGGCACGCTGATCCCGCTGGGGCTTCGGGCGTTGAAGGTCGACCCGGCGCTGGCATCATCGGTGTTCATCACGACGCTGACCGACGTGTTCGGCTTCCTGTCTTTCCTTGGACTGGCGACGATTTTCCTGAGGTTTCTCCATCCGTAACGAACGGCCGCGGTGGCCGCGTCCGTTTTCAATCGGGAAACCACTCCCTGGGTCGTATATCATTCGCAAGATGCGCGCCAGCCGCGAAGGCCCGTATTCCCGAGCGCGGTAGCCATGCGATCGTATTCAGGCGATGCGCTGGTGCTCAGGACCTATCGGTACGGCGAGGCTGACCGGATCGTCGTGTTCCTCACCGAGGACCGTGGCAAGAAGCGGGGTGTGGCGAAGAACGCGACCAAATCGCGGCGGAGGTTCGGGGCCGCGCTCGAGCCCCTGACGCGCGGCCGCGCGGCCTACGTGGAGTACGAGTCACGGGAACTCGTCCGGCTGGATCGTATCGAGCCCCGGCTGTCGCCGTTCGCGGCGGCGGCGGGTCAGCCGCCAGCCGCGGCCGCGGAGGTACTCGGGTATGCGGCCTACTTCGCCGAGCTGCTCGACGAGTGGGCGCCGGAGAACGCCGCCAACGAGCGGCTGTTCCGGCTTGGGGCGTCGGTCGGCCAGGCGCTTTGCGAGGGAGGGCCGGCGGACACGCTCGGCCGCTACTTCGAGTACTGGCTGCTCCGGCTCGAGGGGGTGTATCCCGCGATCGATACGTGTCCGCGGTGCGCGCGGCCGCTCGCGGATGGCGCGGTCCTCTCGCCGGTGGACCGGGCCTATTTCTGCGAGGCGTGCTCGCACGGCGGTGTGGCGCTGTCGAGCCGGGCGATGGCGTTTCTCGGGAGCGCGGGCCGGCACCGGCCGGCGGATGCCGGCGCGATGCGGGTGGACGCCGGCGTGCTGCGCGAGCTCGAGCGCGCGCACGAGCGGTTGATCGCCATGCACCTCGACAAGCAGCTCCGTTCGGCGCGCGTGATGAAGGAATTGAGGCCGGGACCGTGACACTGCAGGACCTGATACTGAAGCTCTCCGATTACTGGGCCGGCCAAGGCTGCCTCATTCAGCAGCCCCTCGATCTCGAGATGGGCGCCGGCACGATGCACCCGGAGACGTTCCTGCGCGTGCTCGGCACGCAACCCTGGAACGTGGCCTACGTGCAGCCCTCACGGCGCCCGGCGGACGGCCGCTTCGGCGAGAACCCCAACCGCCTGTTCAAGCACCATCAGTTCCAGGTCATCCTCAAGCCCGCTCCCGACGACGTGCAGGACCTCTACCTGCAGAGTCTTGAAGCGTGCGGCATCGATCTGCGGGCGCACGACGTGCGCTTCGAAGAAGACAACTGGGAGTCGCCGACGCTCGGCGCCTGGGGCAT
>CAZJTG010000258.1:0-5691 GCA_964548865.1 uncultured Solibacteraceae bacterium | reverse complement strand
CGAGAAGTTCAGCTGGCGACAGGTGCTCGAGACGGTCAAGTAGTGCCGAGTGCCGTCACTCTCTCCACCGACAGAAACAGCGGCGCCACGCCCATGAGCGCCAGGAATGGAATCGCGAAGCGGCCCGCCGTATTGGCAAACCGGTACTCGATGACCTGGCCGGGGGCCGCTTCGAACGCCATCGTTTTCTTCACCAGCGTGTTGTCGAGCCGGACGGTGTGCTTGCCCGGCGCGATTTCCATCACGACCTCCTCGTCAACGAGAAGCGTCGCGATGCGTTTGCCGTCGAGCTCGACATAGACCTGCCGCTGCCGGACGTCGTTCCTGAGCGACCGGGCCACTGTCAGCTGCGCGTTAACGGGCATGCTGCACTCCGCAGCCGGCACTCGGCACGAATCAACCCCCGAACGATCGTTCGAATAGTTCTTCAATCGCGGCCCGGCCATTGACGGTGAGGGTTCGAGTGCCGGTGCCCGTGATGTGTGGATGCGTGATGGTCGGCGCGCCGGAGCCCGACCGCGGTTCCCAGGCAGAGCCGTTCCACTGGAACCAGCCGTCCCGATCCTGGTCGTAGACGAACAGCGGCTTGTTGCACAGCTTTGCGAATTCCGCGCCCCAGCCCGTGCCGCCGCGCACCGTGCCGTCGTCGAGAATGGTGCCGATGACGTAGATCTCCTGGCCGCTATTCACCTGGTACCAAAGCGTCTGCAGGACTTTCCTGATGGTCGGAGCGTCGGTATACCGCCGGTGCATGAGCCGCGCCACGTATTCCAGACTGACGTCGCCGGCCTGTAACTCTTCGTGGTTGAGGACCCGGACGCCGCGGTGGCGCGCCATACGGTGGCCTTCGAAGGTGAAGTTCACTTCCTCCACGCTGTGGCGTTCGGCACAGGCGCCGAAAGCGGCCTCGGCGCCGGGCGCGCCGCCGCTGAACAGGATGCAATCCGCAGCATTCATGAGGCGATCATAGCCGCCTTTAGACACCGTTTTGCCATCCGCTCCGCCCGAGCGGTGGTCTAATCGATTCGAGGATTCGAACATGCTCCAGCCACTCAAGCTCGCCGTCGTGCTCGCCGCAATGGCCCAGCTCGGCCCGTCACAGACCCACGCAGACTGGTCTGAGTTTCGCGGACCTGGCCGGCACGCGGTGCTGGCTTCAGGGCAGGCGCCTTCGGTCTGGCCGGAATCGTTCAACCGGGCCTGGGCCGTGGAGATCGGCGAGGGGTATTCGTCGCCGGTGGTGGCCGGAGGGTTGACCTTCATCCACAGCCGGCAGGATCCCCAGGAGTCCGTGACGGCGATCGACATCGCCACAGGCGCGATTCGCTGGCGCGAGTCGTATCAGGCGCCCATCAACAAAAACGGATACGCGTCACAGATGAAGAAGGGACCCAACGCCACGCCGCTCGTGACCGGGGGCCGCCTCTTTGCCCTCGGCGCCGCCGGCCACGTGCTGGCGCTCGACGCGGCGACCGGGAAACGCCTGTGGTCAAAGGACTTTTCGGCGATGGTGGATACCTCCAAGCTTTTCTGCGGCACCGCCGCATCGCCGATTCTGGTCAACGGGTCAGTCGTCATCCAGGTCGGGAGTGACGTCCGGGGCGGCCTTGTCGTCGCGCTCGATCCCGCAACTGGTGCCGAGAGATGGCAGTGGAAGGGCGATGGTCCAGGGTATGCGTCGCCTGTGCTGCTCACCGCCGGCGGTGCCGATCACCTCGTCACGCTCACCAACCGGACGATTGTCGGCCTCAATCCACGAACCGGCGCGCTCACCTGGTCCGTCCCGTTCGCCGACGAATGGCACGAGAACATCGTGACACCCGTGGTTTCCTGGGGTTCGATTGTCGTTTCTGGCATTCGGCAGGGCACGCGGGCGTTCACCATCACCCCCACCGCGGGCGGGTTCGAGGCCACCGAGCGCTGGAAGAACCCGGATGTGACGATGTACATGAGCTCGCCGGTGACCGGCGACGGACTCATTTACGGGCTGTCGGCAAAGAGAAAGGGCCAGTTTGTGGCCCTGGATGCGGCAACTGGGGCGACCAGGTGGGCCAGCGAGGGGCGTGAGGGCGAACAGGCATCCGTGCTCCTGGCACCCCGGCAGGTGCTGTTCCTCACCAACACCGGCGCCCTGGTCGTCGTGCGCCGTACGGGCGCCGCCTTTGAGGTGGAGAAACGGTACGACATCTCCGACAGCGAGACCTGGTCCACGCCGGTGTTCCTCGGAGGCTCAATCCTCGTACGCGACGCGACGCACCTCGTGCGACTCGAGCCCGAGCACAGGTAACGACTGGTGACGACGGGTGACGACGGGTGACGACGGGTCACGACGGGTAACGACGGGTGACGACGGGTGTCGTCACCGGTCGTCACCGGTCAAAAAAGCCGTAAAACTTGCTGAAATCGGATGTACACTTGTCAGCGCTCTGGCGGCATGAGGCCGCACGAAGCATTTAGCGACAGGATTTCCCACATGGCAAAAACCGCAAAGAAGAAGGCATTCAAGATCACAGCGTCCTCGAAGCGTCGTTCGCGTGGCGACACGGTGAAGACGATCGCGGCGGCGACCGAGCTCAAGACCAGTCAGGTTCGGGCGGTGTTCGAAGCGCTCACGTCCATCATCGCAGCCGACCTCGGCAAGGGCGCGGGCGAATTCAACTTCAACGGGCTCATGAAGCTCAGAACCGTGAAGAAGCCGGCAACGCCGGCGCGCAAGGGCCGCAACCCGTTCACGGGGCAGGAGATCATGATCAAGGCGAAGCCCGCGAGCCGCAAGGTCCGCGTGCGCGCTCTCCGCACGCTGAACAGCATGATCTAGTCGATTCGGACGCGGCTTCCGTCATGCGGAGGCCGCGTCCATTCGCGTAGCCAGCGCGAAAGCGACGCCGTGGTCACTCGACGGGAAGTTCTCAAGGCCGCCGCCGCGTCGCTGACGGTCGGTTCCCTTCGTTCTCCAGGTTCCCTCCAGTCGCTCCGCTCCGTCCCTCCGGCCCTTCCTCCGCTTCTTCCCAGGAACTTCGTGTGGATGCGTCCGTCCGTGTCCCGGCCGCTCGACGACTGGAAGCGCGAGTTCGATCTCATGAAGGCGTCCGGTGTCACGGGCATCATTCCGGAGGTGTACAACGGACGCCAGGCGCTGTTCCGCAGCACGCGGATTGCGGTGCGCGCGCCCTGGCTCGAGTCCGCGATCCCGATCGCGGCGGCCGCCGGTCTCGAAGTGCACGCGTGGATGTGGTGCATGCCCTGCCTCATCGACGACGTGATCCGGCAGCACCCGGACTGGTACAACGTCAACGCGAAGGGCGAGTCCGCGGTGGACAAGCCGGCCTACGTCGACTACTACAAGTTTCTCGATCCCGCCCGCACGGAGGTCCGTGAATTCATCCGCGACATCGTGCGTGACCTCGCCGCGGTCGCCGGACTGACCGGCATTCACCTCGACTACATCCGCCATCCGGACGCGATTCTGCCGAAGAATCTCTGGGCGACGTACAAGATCGTCCAGGATCGGGTCTATCCCGCGTACGACTACGGCTACACGCCTCACAGCCGTCAGCTCTTCAAGGCGAAATACGGCGTCGATCCGATTGAGATGAAGGACCCGGAGTCGAGCCGCGAGTGGCTTCAGTACCGTCTCGATTCGGTCGTCGATCTCGTCAACAACTACCTGGTGCCGGCAGCGCGGGCCGGCGGCAAGAAGATTTCCGCCGCGGTGTTTCCTGGCCCGAGCCTGGCGAGGACGATGGTGCGCCAGGACTGGGGACGGTTCCAGCTCGACGGGTACTACCCGATGCTGTACCACTCCTTCTATCAGGAGGGTCCGGCGTGGGTCGGCACGTACACCGCTGAGGCAGTGCGAGCCGTGAAGGCGCCGGTGTTCAGCGGCATGTACGTCCCACCGATGAGCGACGTGGAATTCACGCGCACCATCGAGGAGGCGCTCTCGAACGGCGCAGCCGGCGTGTCGATCTTCGATCTCGGCGCGATGAACCCCGCCCGGTGGGCGCTCTTCGCGAGGGCGACAGCCGCGCGATGAGAATCGTGATGTCCGTCGTCGCGTTCGTGTGCGCGACCGTCACGCCCCCGAGGCCTGTCGATTCCCTTGGCGCCGAACATCCCCGCGGCTACGTCGCGTATCGCGCCGCCTCGTCGATTGCGGTGGACGGGAAGCTGGACGACGGCCCCTGGAAGGCGGCGCCATGGACCGAGGCTTTTGTCGATATTGAAGGCGACGCTCGCCCGAAGCCCGCGCACCAGACGCGCGTGAAGATGCTGTGGGATCAGGCCTGTTTCTACGTCGGCGCCGAACTCCAGGAGCCGCATCTCTGGGCGACGCTGACCGAGCACGACTCGGTGATCTTCCGCGACAACGATTTCGAAGTGTTCATCGATCCCAACGGCGACAATCACGAGTACTACGAGCTCGAGATTAACGCGCTTGGCACGACGTGGGATCTCCTGCTGCCGAAGCCCTATAGGGATGAAGGCAAGGCCGTGAATGGGTGGGAGATCGCCGGCTTGAAATCGGCGGTACACCTGGACGGCACCCTCAACAATCCCCGCGATACCGACAGGGCCTGGACGGTGGAGCTCGCGCTGCCGTGGAAAGCGCTCGGTGAGCTCGCCCGGCGCGCGTCGCCCCCGCAGGACGGCGACCAGTGGCGCGTGAATTTTTCCCGCGTCCAGTGGCAGCTCGAAGTCATCGACGGCGTGTATCGGAAACGCACAAAGACACCGAGCGAGCGGAGCGAGCCCGCGCGAACGGAGTGGGGCGAAGGGGACCCCACGAGTGGGCGCGCAGGGGGGCGGCGCGGGGGCGGAGCCCCCCGCCTGATCGACGAACACAACTGGGTCTGGTCGCCTCAGGGCGTCATCGACATGCACCGGCCGGAGACATGGGGCTACGTGCAGTTCTCGAGCGCCGCGCCGGGAACGGCCGCGTTCGCGGCTGACCCGTCATGGCCGGTTCGCGGGGGCCTTCACGCGATCTACTATGCGCAGCGTGAGTTCCGTCGAAAGAACGGACGCTGGGCTGCGACGTTTGGCGAGCTCGGCGGTCAAACCTCTCAGAGTGGCTTGTTGGACGCCAGGCTGGCAGTGGCCGGCGACCAGTTCGAGGTGTCCGCCCGCGCGACGGCGGCTGCACCCGAGCGGTGGCACATCCGGCAGGATTCGTTGATCTGGAAGAAGTAGGAGGTGCGGCATGGTTCGTCGGGTAGTACTCGCAATCGTCGCAGTGTTCCTCGTCGGCGCGGTGGCACAGGCGCAGCGCGGGCCGCGCTGGGAACTGCTCGGGCAGCGTGTGGTGACGGACCGCGCCGATCACGACACGATTGTGGTCACGGCGGCGAAGGGCACGTTTACCGCGGTCCGGTTCGACGTCTCCGGTCACGCCGTGGATTTCCATCGCGTCGTCATTCACTTCCGTAACGGCGACGACCAGAAGGTGGAGCTGCGCGACACCATCCGATCCGGTGGCTCCTCGCGGGTCATCGACATCGACGGGCGCGACCGCGTGATTCGATCCATCGACTTCTGGTACGACGCGAAGACCTTCGGCCGCGGCGGCAAGGCCACCGTTCGAGCGATGGGACGGAACTGACGTCCCGCCCGTCTCCGCTACCTCGTCAGGAGTCTCTCGGCGTTCCCGCCGAGAATCCCCGCCTTGTCCGCCTCTGCAATCGGGAGCGA
>CAZJTG010000257.1:0-5694 GCA_964548865.1 uncultured Solibacteraceae bacterium | reverse complement strand
TCCGTCCGGCGTCCTGCCCGTCCGCCAGCGCCTGTTCGGGAATCGTCGCGACCCCGTGATCAGATGACAGGCCGACCACATAGCTCCGCCCGACCTGCGCTTCAATCGCGTCGAGGAGCCGGCCGATGTTGACGTCCAGGCGCGCCAGGACATCCTGCACTTCATGGCTGCGGGGACCGTACTCGTGGCCGGTGTGGTCGAGCGACGCGAGTCCGAGCGTCAGAACATCGGTCCCGGATCCCAGGCCGAGCCGGCGCGAGGCGAGCAGGTGGATGGCGAGGTTCGTCAGGAACTCGTCGTTCAGGGGCGAACGTATCCAGGCGTTGACGAAATCGCCGCCGGCCGCGCCCTGCAAGCTGGTCAGCGCATGTGGAAACGTCTGGGTCCAGGGTGCCGGACGGCCCTCTCCCACGCCCGCATCCACCCAGCGAAGTTCGGAGGACGGCACGATGGGACGCCAGAGGGAGCCGTAGGCCGCCCGCATGGGATGGGCCCGCACGAATTCGCCGACGTCAGTCCACGGGGCGGCAGTGAATGCGGTCGACGTGGCCCACGCCCCGTCGTCTTCTCCAAACACGGCCACTGTGTCCGCGTGCCCGCGGCCGGCGATCGTCACGGCCGAGCGAGGCTTCTGCGCCACCGACACCACGCGCGTCTGTGTGCCGGCCTGCTGACGGCGCAGCTCCTCAGGGAACGTCGGCATCAGGAGGTTGCGGCCGCCCAGACGCGCGGTACCGGCGGCGCCGTCGAAGGGCACCGAGGTCACGGTCGGATCGAATGCGCACGGCACGATGCGCCGCAGTGCCCGATCGTAGAAGTCGTTGCTCGACATTCCGTGCGCGGACGGGAAGGCGCCCGTGGCGATCGTCGCGTGGCCGGGGCAGGTGTACGTGGCCGCGTAGGGAAGGGCGGATTCCGTGAAGACCGCGCCCCCATCGATGAGGCGTCTCAGGCCGCGCGTCCACTGGCGGCCGTACATGTCGATGTAGTCTGATCGGAACTGGTCGATGACGAGCACGACGAGCAGGCGGGGTGACTCGGCGGCCGGCGGTGTCGCGGCCGGCGTCTGGGTGATCGTGGCCGCGGCGCACGCGACGCCGCAGAGCGCCACCCGGGCGGAGGTCAGAAGATTCATCGCGGTCTATCGTCGCTGAACCCAGAAACACAGGGCCGCGAGGTAGATATCGTATGCCGCACCACCGATCGTGAACCAGCGCGGCACGAGTCCGTCGGCGAGCCAGCCCGGACGATGCGCCACGTCGAGGAGGGCGTGCACCAGGAACGCCGCGCACAGCAGCATCAGACTCTGCCGTGTCTCGCGTTGCATCGTCCAGGCCGCGAAGACGATGGTGGTGACTGCGAGGGTGACCTCCACGGCACCGTAGCCCGGCGGCGCGTAGATCGCAGCGCCGCCGAGCCACGCGCCGCCGACCGCCGCGAGCACGAGCGACATCCACTGCGAGAATCGCAGCTCGGCGATCAGTCGCTCGGGACCGGCAGCGTCGAGGCGGGAGATCCTCCACACGAACACCGCGAGTCCGGAGCCCGCGAGAGCCGCGGCGGCGATCAGGGCGCGGGTGGTCTCCGGCACGAATCCAATATACTTGCGCCGCGATGCGCGCGGTCGATGTAATTCGTAGAAAACGGGACGGCGCGGAACTGTCACGCGAAGACATCCGCGCGTTCGCGCGCGGCGCCACCGACGGGACGTGGGCCGATTATCAGCTCTCGTCTCTCCTCATGGCGATTTTCCTTCGTGGCATGACGGAGGCCGAAACGGTCGAGCTGACCGCGGCGATGGTCGCGTCCGGACAACGGCTCGACCTCTCGGAGTTCGGCGGCGTTGCCGTCGACAAGCACTCGACCGGCGGCGTGGGCGACAAGCTCTCCCTGGTCATTGCGCCCCTGGTTGCCGCCTGCGGTGGCCTCGTGCCGATGATGTCCGGACGCGGACTCGGGCACACGGGCGGCACGCTCGACAAACTCGAGGCCATTCCGGGGTTCCGCACCGAACTCACGCTTGACGAAATGAGACGCGTCCTGCGTCTCACGCGGTGCGCGCTCATCGGCCAGACGCGGGAGATCGCGCCGGCGGACCGCCGGCTCTACGCGCTCCGCGATGTGACCGGCACTATCGAAAGCATTCCGCTCATCTGCGCCTCCATTCTGAGCAAGAAAATCGCGGAGGGGATTGGCGGCCTCGTCCTCGACGTCAAAGTCGGGCCGGGTGCCTTCATGAAGACCCAGGACGATGCCCGGGCGCTCGCGACGTCGCTGACCGGGATCGCCTCGGCGAGCGGTGTCAGGACGCACGCGTTTCTCACGCCGATGTCCGCGCCGCTCGGCCTCGCCGTAGGCAACGCCAACGAAGTGGTGGAGGCGGTCGAGACGTTGAAGGGCCGCGGCCCCGCCGACGTCCTGCGCCTCTCGCTTGCGCTTGCGGGCCGAATGCTCGTGCTGTCGGGGCAGGCCGCGACCGATGCGGAGGGCGCGGCGCTGGCCCGCGGGGCGCTCGATGACGGCCGGGGCATGGAGCGTTTCACGGCGATCGTCGAAGCGCAGGGTGGAGATGCGCGCGCGCTCGACGACTACGGCCGCCTGCCCCAACCGCAGGTCACGGACGACTGGCGGGCACCGGCGTCCGGCATCGTCGTGGAGATGAACGCCGAGTTGGTCGGTCGCGCCTCGGTCGAACTGGGCGCCGGCCGCAGCCGCGCCGAGGAGGAGGTCGACCCGGCGGCCGGCATCGACATTCTCGTGCCCGCGGGCAGCCAGGTCGCCCGGGGCGAACCTGTCCTCCGGCTTCGCGCCCGGGACCGCGGCCGGGTAGACGCCGCGCGCGCGCTGCTGCAGAATGCCGTTCGTATTGGCGACACGGCCCCCGCTCCACAGCCGCTCATCCTCGACGTCATCACCGCGGGCTAGCGGCTCCGGATCCCCATCACTATGACGACCACCACCCAATCCGACCGGTCACTCCGGCTGCTCGCCCTTGGCATCGCGTCGGTCATTGGCGTCGGCGTGTTCCTGCTCCGTGACGTCCTGCACCCGAACGTGCGCGGCGGCCTCGGCATCGTCTGCTTCATCGCGGTCGTGGCGACGTTCTCGTCGAACCTGCGGGCGGTGAACTGGCGCACCGTCATGTGGGGCATCGCCATTCAGTGGTTGCTGGCCCTGTTCATCCTGAAGTTCGAAATCGGAGGCCGCCGGCCGGGCTACGACTTCTTCAGCAGCGTGGCGGGCGGCGTGAAGCAGTTTCTCGAATTCACGAACGCGGGCTCCCAGTTCGTGTTCGGCGGGCTGGCCGATCCGGCGACGATGTCAAAGGTCTTTCCGGGCGGATTCATCTTCGCGTTCGTCGGGCTGCCGACCATCATCTTCGTGTCGGCGTTCTTCACGCTGCTGTATTACTTCGGCATTCTGCAGTTCATCGTCCGGCTGATGGCGCGCGTGATGATGAAGCTGATGCAGACGAGCGGGGCCGAGACGCTCTCGGCCGCCGCCAACGTCTTCATGGGGCAGACCGAAGCGCCGCTCATCGTCAAGCCCTACGTGCCGCGGATGACGCAGTCGGAACTCCTCGCCATGATGGTCGGGGGCCTCGCGACCATTTCCGGCGGCGTCATGGCCGTCTATATTTCGCTTGGCGCCGATCCGGTGGCGATTCTGACGACGAGCGTCATGGCGGCGCCCTGCGGTTTGTACCTCTCGAAAATCCTGCTGCCTGAAGTTGACCAGCCGGAAACGCTCGGCACCGCCAAGACCGTGGTCGAGAAGTCGCACGCCAACGCCGTGGACGCCCTCGCGGCCGGAGCCTCCGACGGCACGATGCTCGCGATCAACGTGGCGGCGATGCTGATCGCGTTCCTCGCGTTCCTGTCGATGGTGGACTTCCTGCTGGGCAGAGGCTGCCCCCACGGCTGCGGGATCAATGCCGATGGCGCGGCGCTCACGCTGGCGCACTTGTTTTCCCGCATCTTCGCGCCCGCGGCCATTCTGATGGGCGTGCCCATGCCGGACGTCCCGGCGGTCGCCGACCTGCTCGGCACGAAGCTCGTCGCCAACGAGTTCGTCGCCTACGTAAAGCTCACGACCGAGTACAAGGGCCAGATAAGCGAACAGGCGTACTCGCTGTCCACGTACGCCCTCACGGGGTTCGCGAACTTCGGATCCATCGGCATCCAGCTCGGAGGCATCGGCGCGATGGCGCCGGCGCGGCGGGGCGATCTCGCGCGGCTGGGCGGCAAGGCGCTCCTGGCGGGGTTTCTCGCAACGATGATCAACGCCGCGATTGCGGCGATGCTGCTGTAGCGTTCGCGAGTTCGACATGACGTACTTCGATCGCATCCACGAAACGGCCGACTTCCTCGAGCGCCGGCTCGGGCGTGTGCCCGACGTGGCGGTCGTTCTGGGTTCGGGTCTGGGCGCGTTCGCGGACTCGCTGGCGGGCCCGACCGTCATCCCCTACGGCGATATTCCGAACTGGCCCGCGTCCCGCGTTGTGGGTCACGCCGGCAAGCTCGTCGCCGGCGTCATCGGCAGCCGGCGGGTGCTGGCCCTCTCCGGTCGCGTGCATGCCTACGAAGGTCACGACCTGGGCACGGTCACCTTCGCCGTGCGCGTCCTCGGGCACGCCGGCGTGCGGACGGTCATCGTCACGAACGCGGCGGGCGGCATCAACGTCAAGTTCGGCACCGGCGTGCTGATGCTGATGGATGACCACATCAACTTCATGGGGGCCAACCCGCTCGTCGGCCCGAACGACGATCGGTTCGGCCGCCGCTTTCCGGACATGTCCGAGGTGTACTCCAAGCGGCTTCGGAGCCTCGCGGATGACGTCGCTGCCGCGCAGGGGCTGGCCATCGAGCACGGCGTGTACGTGGCCGTGTCCGGTCCGAGCTACGAGACGCCCGCTGAGATTCGCGCGTTCAGGACGTGGGGCGCCGACGCGGTGGGCATGTCCACGGTGCCCGAGGCGATCGTCGCCCGGCACATGGGTCTCGAGGTGCTGGGGATTTCGTGCATTTCGAACATGGCGGCCGGCATCCTGCCGCAGCCGCTGACCGAGGAAGAAGTCATCGAAACCACCGGTCGCGTGCGCCAGGCGTTCATCGGTCTTCTGGAGGGTGTCATTGCGAGGCTTTGATCGGGCCGCGCTCGTCGAGGCGGCGCGCGACGCGCGCACTCGCGCCATCGCGCCGTACTCGGGCTTTGCCGTCGGCGCTGCGCTCCTGATCGGCGACGGCCGGGTCGTCACGGGCTGCAACATCGAGAACGCGTCGTACGGGCTGACGGTCTGCGCCGAGCGCGTCGCGCTCCTCAAGGCGCTGTCGGACGGACACCGGGACTTCGTCGCCATCGCGGTCGTGGCCGACACCAGCGAGCCCACACCCCCGTGCGGTTCCTGCCGGCAACTGCTCTGGGAATACTGCGGCGATATACCCGTCGTGCTCGCCAACCTCACCGAGATCAAGGGCGCGCACCAGCTCGCGACCCTGTTGCCCCTTCCATTCGACGGCCGACTGCTCCGCGGGTGACGACCGGTGACGGCGGGTGACGACGGGTGACGACGGGTCCCGTGCGCGACCCACGCAATGCGACTCTTTTTCTTACCAGGCTGGCTGAATGAGAGCAGGCGAGCGTCAGCTCGCCCCTCAGGACCTGTCGTCACCTGTCGTCACCTGTCGTCACCTG
>CAZJTG010000256.1:1264-5704 GCA_964548865.1 uncultured Solibacteraceae bacterium | reverse complement strand
GAGCGTCACTTCCCCAGGCGGATTCCGCAAATCCACGCCCGCGACCCCCGACACCTGCATCCGGGTCGAACCTTCGAGCCTCACAGCCAGGCCCTTCGGTACTCGCAGCGTCAGTTCCGCGTTCTGCGACCCTTCCTCCGGGAAGAACGTGCTGAGCGACATCGTGGCCCCGACCGTGTCCTGGCGAAGTTCAACCTTGTTCGCCCACTGATTGGCCGTCGCCTCGTCGGGCCCGTTGGATCGCACGGGCATATCGAACGCGATGTCCTCGCGCGCCTCCCCGACCACGGTGACAGGCACGCTGCGTGCCGTCAGGATGTGGAGGTCCCTGATGCCTGCCGGCAGCGGCAGGACGCCCGATTTGGTGATGCGCGCCGACGAGGCGTTGGCGCTCATCTCGCGCCTGATACCGCTGAAGATCTGCGAAATCGAAAAGTCCCGGTCGCCGGGCTTGGGAGGCGGAGCCGTGAAGTGGTACGCGACGGCGCCGATCACGACGAAGGCGCAGATGAGGAATAACTCCCGCTTTCCCATCGACTTGCCGCCAATCTTATAGTAGAAAACTACAACGCGGCGCTCGGTCGACGTCCTTGCCGACTCGTCACGCCTCTTATGAGCACCGCCACGACACCGGCGTCACGCATTCC
This sequence comes from uncultured Solibacteraceae bacterium, assembly GCA_964548865.1. Classification (GTDB taxonomy): domain Bacteria; phylum Acidobacteriota; class Vicinamibacteria; order Vicinamibacterales; family SCN-69-37; genus DASUGC01. Next base: position 5,057 of record CAZJTG010000256.1, on the reverse strand, counting down.
CTGGCACACGATCATCATCGCGGCCGCTACCGTAGCGCTGCTCTGGCTGTTCTTCCGCCGCATCGATTTCGACAGGGCGTGGGAGGCCGTGACGCGCGCCCACTTCGGGTACCTGTTCGCCGCCGTCGTCGTCACGATGGGCACGTATACGCTGCGCGCGATCAGGTGGCTCGCCTTGCTCCGTCCGCTCGGACCCGCGCGTCTCCGGACCTCGTTTCGCACGACGGTCATTGGTTTCACGGCAACGTTCCTGCTGCCGGGCCGGGTCGGCGAGATCCTCCGGCCGTTCATTCTCGCGAAACAGGACGGCCTGAAATTCACGGCGACGTTTGCGACCGTCATCGTCGAGCGGCTGCTCGACCTCTCCACGGTCCTCGTGTTCTTCGCCATCTCGATCCAGCTGCTCACCGTGGACATCGGCCCGGAGTTCGAGGCCGCGAGCATCGCCGTCGGGGCCGGCGCCGTCGGCACGCTGGTCCTGCTCTTCCTGATGGCCGGCCATCCCGAGCGGCTTGGCCGCTGGGCGGGGACACTCGGCGCGCGCCTGCCACGCAAAGTGGCAGGCCTGCTGACCCATCTGGTCCAGACGTTCGCGGAGGGACTCGTCGTGATGCGGCGCCCCTCGGATCTCCTGGCGGCCGTTCTCTGGTCCATCCCCGTCTGGGTGTCGATAGCCGTCGGCATCTGGTTCACGTCAACCGCGTTCGATTTGACGTTGTCCTTCGTTGGGGCGTTCCTCGTCGTGGGCTACCTGGCCGTCGGCGTCTCGGTGCCGACGCCGGGCGGGGCGGGCGGGTTCCACTACTTCTATCTGCTCGCGCTCACGCAGTTCTTCGGCGCCGATCCGTCCGTGGCAGCCGCGGCGGCCATCATCCTGCATGCGATTTCGTTCGTGCCGATCACGTTTCTCGGCCTGTTCTTCATGTGGCAGGACGGGCTGACGCTTGGCGGCCTCAGGAAGATGAAGGACGAGGCGCGGGCAGCCGGGGATTCGACGGCGTGAGCGTCCAGGTGTGTCTGGGCCTACACTCGTCTGAGATGCGACGCCAGGGCGCAGCGGCCGTGTGTGACGCGCGAGCAAGCGAGCGCGAGCGAGCCGGCGGCGCGGCGCGGGGCGTGCGGGGCCCCCGCGAGCGACGCCGTCGGGGAGCCCGCAGGGGCGAAGCCCCTCGGATTGATCCATGAAATGCCCCTACTGCGGCAACCTCGGCGACAAGGTCGTGGATTCGCGCGAGAGCAAGGAAGGCGATGCCATCCGGCGGCGTCGCGAGTGCCTCGAGTGCGGTCGCCGCTTCACGAGCTACGAGCGCATCGACGAAATTCCCTACATGGTGGTCAAGAAGGACGGCCGGCGCGAGCGGTTCGAGCGCCAGAAACTGGTGGCGGGACTGCTGAAGGCGTGCGAGAAGCGCCCGGTGAAGACCCCGGCTCTCGAAGCGATCGCCGACCGCATCGAAGGGATTCTCCAGGAAACGCCCGAGCGCGAGATCTCCACAGAGGCCGTGGGCGCTCGCGTGATGCAGGAACTGAAACACCTCGACAAGGTCGCGTTCGTCCGGTTCGCCTCGGTGTACCGCAACTTCAGTGACCTCGACGAATTCAAGGACGAGCTGAACGCGCTTCTGAGGAACAAGGAATGAGCCACCGAGGCCATCCGAGGGGGCCCGTACTCCTGGCTGTGGCCGTGGCGCTCGTTGGCACGGGCCTCCTCGCCGCAGCGCCGCAGGTCAGGGTGAGGGCGGTCGTGACCGAGGGGCGCGTGGTCGCGACATTCAACGCGATCGACACCTGGACCATCGAAAGCCGCGAGACCCTGCAGTTCGGCTCGGTCGTGACGTACGACTACTACGTGGAGCTCCGCCGGCCGGCGACGTTGTGGGACAAGACGCTCGCGCAGACGAATCTCAAGGCCGAAGCGAAGTTCGACACGCTCACCGGCAAGTACACCGTGTCCCGACACCGCGACGGACGCATGCTCAGGTCCGAGAAGCGGGACGCCGAGGGCGAGGTGCGCGACTGGCTGACCGTATTCGATGAGCCGGTCGAGCTGCGCCCGGAGTCGGCGCTCAAGGCCAACACGGAGTACTACGTGCAGGTGCGCCTCCTGAAGTACCCGCGGCGAAGTGTCTCCCTGTGGTCGGTGCTGCCTGGCGGTTCGGAAGACGCCGCGGGCCGCAGCGCTCCGTTCACCTATCTCCGTTAAGGCGCATGTTCGAGACCCTTCCCAAGACTGAGCCGCCGCACCGGGCGGCCGACGGGCGCCAGAAGATCCTGGACAACCCGCGGGTGCTCGCGGTGGCGTTCGTTTTGCTCGTCGGCCTGGTGGGCGGGCTGTTCTGGCTGTCGCGGCGCGCCACGCAGACGGATACGCGCGTCCTGACGGACGTGCTGCTGTATCCGTTGCTGGCCCTCAGCATCACGCTGCTGCTGACGCTCGGGCTCGTTCTGACGCGGAACCTGCTCAAGCTGTGGTGGGATCACCGGCGCGCGGCGCCCTTCGCCAAGTACCGCGCCAAGCTCGTGGGGGCGCTGCTCGCGATGAGCATCATTCCCGCGGTGCTCGTGCTCATCAGCGGCAGCGAGATCATCAGCAACAGCGCCGCCCGGTGGTTCAGCGAACCCGTGGACGCCGTGCTGAGCGGGGCGCAGAAGATCGTCAGCCGCTTCTATCAGGACGAGCAGGAGAAAGTGACGCGCCGCGCGCAGCAGCTCGCGCGCGCCCTGCCCGCCGCGGCGGTGTCCGCCGGCGACGAAGCGGCGCTCACCGCGGCGTTGAAGGCCGAGCTCGCCTCGATGCGCGGCGGCCTCATCGAGCTCTATCGCCGGCAGGCCGGAGGCGGCACCGACGTCGTCCTCGTCACGGCCGTCGAGTCATCGACGCTGCCACGGGATCACGTCCGCGCCTCCGCCGACCGGCTGGCGCTGCGCGCGGTCGAGACGCGGTCGGACCAGACGTCGCAGGATCTGCTCGACAGTGGCGGAGTGCTGCTCAGGACCGCCGCCCCCGTCGCCGACGCCGACGGCCAGGTCGTCGGCGCCATCGTCGTCTCCACCCACCTCGAGGCCGAGATCGAGCGCGAGGCCAGGCGGGCGACCGCCGCGTACGAGCGCTACAAGGGACTGTTCGTCCGGCAGGATCCGATTCTCGCGAGCTACCTGACCATCTTTCTGACGGTCACGCTGCTCATTCTCATCGCCGCCACCTGGCTCGGCCTGTATCTCGCGAAACGCATCACGCGGCCTGTCCAGCAGCTGGCCGAGGGCGCGCGCGCGATTGGGGCCGGCCACCTGGACGTGCGGCTGCAGCCCGAGACCGGCGACGAATTGGGCGCGCTCGTCGAGGCGTTCAACATGATGGCCGCCGAGCTCGAAACGAACCGAGGCAAGCTCGAGCAGTCGCGTCACGACCTGGAGCGAAAGAACGTCGAAGTTGACGGCCGACGGCGCTACATCGAGACGATCCTGGAGCGAGTCGCCACCGGCGTCATCTCGCTCGATGCCGCCAGCCGCATCCAGACCATCAACGGCGCGGCGCTGCGCTTGCTCGGCATCGAGGCGTCCGTCGTGGGTCGGTCCGTCCGGGACGTATTCGCTCGCGAGGATCTCCTGCCGCTCTCGCCGCTGGTCTCCGCAGTGGAGGAGCGCGTCGAGCGCGGGCTCGTTCAGGAAGTGGCGCTCACGCGCGACGGCCGGGAGATCAACCTGGCCACGGCCGCGACCGTGCTCGTGGGCCAGGACGGCCGGGCGGGCGGCGCCGTGCTGGTGCTCGACGATGTGACGCCTCTCATTCGCG
>CAZJTG010000256.1:0-1254 GCA_964548865.1 uncultured Solibacteraceae bacterium | reverse complement strand
CGCGATCACGCGCCGACGTCTCGCTGCGGCGAGCCGCGTGGCCGCCTGGCGCGACGTGGCGCGACGGCTCGCGCACGAAATCAAGAACCCGCTGACGCCGATTCAGCTCAGCGCCGAGCGGCTCCGCCGGCACTTCAGCAACACGTCGTCGACCGTGCCGCCGCAGGCCACGGCGCTCGTCGGGGAGTGCACTGATGCGATCATCGCGGAGGTCGAGGCGCTCAAGGGGCTCGTCGATGAGTTCGCGCAGTTCGCCCGGTTGCGCGGCCCCCGCATGGTGCCGTCGGACCTGAACCGGGTCGTGGACGACACGCTCGGTCTCTACGCGGGCGTGCTGCAGCAGGGGCACCTGCGCATCGAGCGCCAGTTGGCCGCGGAGCTGCCCGCGGTCCGGATTGATACGGAGCAGATGCGTCAAGTCATCATCAATCTCGTGGACAACGCCATGGAAGCGCTCGGCGGTCCCGCCGCGCCCCTGCGACCCGGCGGCGAGCCGCCGCTCATCATCGTGATGACGCTCCACGACCAGCGCAACGGGATCGTCCGCCTGCTCGTGAGCGACAATGGCCCGGGCGTGTCGGCCGCGGACCGAGACAAGCTGTTCATGCAGTACTACTCGACCAAAGGACGAGGGAGCGGCCTCGGGCTGGCGATCGTGCGACGGATCATCGTGGAGCACGGGGGCGGCATCGAGGTCGGCGACGCGCATCCGGTCGGAACGACGTTCACCGTGGAGCTGCCGGCGGCCTGAAAACTGATCAATGGCGACCATCCTGATCGTTGACGATGAAGCCGGCGTGCGCTCGTCGCTCGCGGCCGTCCTCAGGGACGAGGGCTACTCGGTGGAGACGGCCGAGAGCGGCGAGGCCTGCCTCGAGCGTCTCGTGCGCGAGACGCCGGACGTCATCCTGCTCGACATCTGGCTGCCGGGCCTCGACGGGCTCGCGACGCTCGAGCGGATTCGGGAGCGTCGCGTGGAAACCGAAGTCATCATGATTTCGGGCCACGCGAGCGTCGAGGCCGCCGTGCGGGCGACCAAGCTCGGCGCGTTCGACTTCATCGAGAAGCCGCTCTCGATCGACAAGACCGTCCTGGCGGTGAGGAACGCCCTGCGGCAGCGGCGGCTCGAGGCCGAGAATCGGCAGCTGCGCGCGCGCGTCGATCGCCGCCTCGTCATCGTCGGAGCCAGTGTCGCGATGGAGCAGCTGCGCGGACACGTCGCCATTGCCGCGCCCTCGAACGGTCGCGTGCTGA
>CAZJTG010000255.1:0-5711 GCA_964548865.1 uncultured Solibacteraceae bacterium | reverse complement strand
AGAAACAGCGCCGCCACGATGAGCAGCAGCATCGAGGCCGCCGCCTGAAAGCCGATGAACCACCGCCGCATGCGTACGGCCTGGGGCGGCGCTCCGTGCGATGCGCTCCTCAGCACGCCGGCAAGATCGCCCCGCACGCCGTGCCGCGCCGGCGCCAGGCCCGCGCCAATTCCCGAGACGACCGCGAGGACGGTCGTGAAGACGTACACCGCCCAGTCGGGCGCGAGGTCGTGCAGGTCCGGCATGCCGGCCATCGCCGTCACGACGGGCGCGAGCCACGTGGACAGCAGCAATCCGGCGCCGCCAGCGAGCACGCCGGCGAGCACGCTCTCGGCGAGCAACTGCCGAAGGACGCGGCCGCGCGAGGCGCCCAGGGCGAGCCGGACGCCGATCTCGCGCGAACGCGCCGCCGCGCCAGCCAGGAGCAGGTTTGCGACGTTGATGCAGGCAAGCGCGACCACCAGGCCGACGACCACGAACACGGCGCCCACCGTCACGAGGATTTCCGTGGAGTCCGATCCCGCGATGGGCGAGCCCGCGCCCTCGAGGGCCGCGCCGGTCGCGGGCGACGTGCGGCCCGCCTCGTCTCGGACGCCCACGTCCGGGAGTGCAGCGGCGATCGCGGAGAGCTCGCGTTCGGCGGCGGTCCGGTCGATGCCGGCCCTCGCGAACACGGTGACGTTCATGGCACTCGTGCGTTCGATGGGCCGTCCGCCGGAAAACACCGCGTAGCTGCCGAACGGCGCCCACATCGCCGGCGGTTGATCGGTCGGACCGGTGAAGGAGGATTCGAGAATGCCGACGACCGTGACGGCGGCACCGGAGAGCCAGACTGTCTGTCCGACCACCGACGGATCGCTATCGAGTCTCGTCGTCCAGAACCGGTGGTTCAGCACTACGACCGGCGGCGCGCCGGGCTGGTCGTCACTCTCCTCGAGCGGACGGCCGCGGATCGCGCGGCCTCCCAGCATCTCGAGATAGCCGCCCGAAACGATCTGCACCGGATCGCGGCGCGCCGGGGTGTCGGCGGCCGACAGGGCGAACCGCACGCTGTCGGACACGACGCCCTCGACGTCGGTGTGGGTGGCGCGCTCCCGCATGCCGGCAAACGCGTGGTAGGGCCACGCGTCCGACACGCCGTTCGCGACGGTCATGTGCACGCGTACGACGCTGCCCGGGTCGTCCATGCCAAACGGCCGCAGGAGCGTGGCGTTCAGGATGGTGAACACCGTGGTGCTGACGGCGATCGCGAGCGCAAGTCCGCCAATCGCGGCGCCGATCACGACGGGATGCCGGGAGAACAGGCGGAGCGCGTACCGGATATCGTTCACGCTCCTACCCAGACGACGATCGACGCCTGCAGGTTCGCTGGTTCAGAAGCGGCTCGACCGGATCCAGGTGTCCGAGCGCGCCCAGGCGGAGGCCAATTCCTTGTCCACGTCCGTCGTCGATTGGCCGCGTCCGGCGAGCGACTGCTTCAGGCCGAGCAGCGACCAGCCGTTCCTGGGGTGTTCCTTGAGGTCGGCGCGGTACACGCGCTCGGCGTCCTCGAACCGCTTGAGTTCGATCAATGCCGCGCCCAGCCAGTGGCGCGGCGAGTAGGGCAGGGGCTCCGGCTCGTCGTACTCGAGCGCCATTTCGAACTCGACGGCGCGGGTAAAGGGGGCGATCGATCCCGTGACGTCCCCGGCCATCCGCTTCATCTCGCCTTCGAGGATGCCGGCCGCGATACCGAGCAGGTTCTTGCCCGAATGCCGGCGAAACGCGCTCGTCGACGTCGCCGCGAGCTGCTGGACTTTCGTCAGATACTCCTGCGCCTTGTCGACCTGCCCCAGCTTCAGATGCGCGTAGCCCATGGCGAAATCCCAGGAGCCGCCCTGCACTTCGTTCGTCGGCCGGTTCGTCACGAGGAGCACTTCGTCGAATCTGCCGAACCGGATCATCGTCAGGACTTCGTAGAACGTCGATCGGGTCAGCTTCGCGTAGTCCCTGCCCGCGCGCATCGCGATGGCGCCCTGGCCGTCGTACGACGCGGCGTAGAGCAGCATGTGCAGGTTGTGCTCGGGGTAGATCGCGAAGCCCTCGCCCACGGCGGCCTTGAGATCGGAATGCCAGGCGTCGAGGTTGGCGCGTACCGAATCGCCCCATCGGCCGACTTCGTTCCACGTGTGCGACGGCATGTGGTTCATGTGGCTCGCGCCGGGGATCGACTTGCCGAGGAACTCGGCGCACGCTTCGGCGCGGCCGGGCGCGACCGTCGATTCGGTGGCGTGCACGTAGAGGTGGCACGCGCCCGGATGGCGGACGTCGCGGCTGAGCACTCTTTCCAGGGCTTCGTGCAGGCGCTTGACGTTGGGATCGTTCAGGTCGCGCGTGCCGCGACGGGGCTCGAGCAGGAAGAGCGCGTCGGCGTAGAGCGTGCCGATCTCGAGGTCGTCCGGGTACTGGTCGGCGACCTTCTTCATCGCCTCGGCGTAGGCGCGATCCTGTTCCGCGCGCTTTGCGGCCTCGAATTTCTCGACGTACCTGACCTGGATGGCGTCGATGAGGGCGCGCTCCTTGGGCGTGGCGCGATCGCGAAGTTCGGCGGCCTTCCTGGCGGCGGCGAAGGCCCTGGGCGATTCCTCGGGCGTCATCGGCGCGTTGAGGTACGACCCCCACGACCACGCTTCACCCCAATAGCAGATGGCGCAGTCTGGATCGCGCTTCCACGCTTCGCGAAACGACCGGACGGCCTCCGGCTTCGCGAACGAATACATCATCTGGAAGCCCTGGTCGAAGAACGCCTGCGCCTCGGGGTTCGTGGTCGAAACCTTCTTGCTGAACGTCCCCAGTCCGTTCTTGAAGAGTTCGATCGGCGCGGTATACCGCTGATCGAAGGACGGCGGGGCTGGAGTGGCCTGGTCTCGGGCGCTCGTGGCCCAGAGGCCAGGCGCCGTACAGATGCAGAGCAGAAGGGCAGCGATCAGTCTCGTTCGCATCGGAAAGATATACCTCAATTACACTTTGATTCACATGAAGCGCATCGCCGTCACCATGATCGTTCTTGGCGCGCTCGGCGCCGCCTGCACCCTGGCGCCCGAGAGCGCGCCGGAAGTCAATCCGAAGGTCCCCGCCGGCGCGAAGAGCTCGGGCGGCAAGCACGCCCTGATCGAAACCGACAAGGGCGAGATTGAACTGACGTTTCTCGAGAGCGATGCGCCGAAGGCGGTGGAGAACTTCCGCCTGCTTGCCGAGCACCAGTACTACGACGGCCTGACGTTTCACCGCGTCATTTCCGGATTCATGATTCAGGGCGGCGATCCGAACGGCGACGGCACGGGCGGGCAGAGCGCGTGGGGACCGCCGTTTGCCGACGAGATCAACCCGGGCTCGGCGCTCTATCGCGGGGGCTACAAGCGCGGACTGGTGGCCATGGCGAACAGCGGGCGCAATACGAACGGCAGCCAGTTCTTCATCCTGCACCAGGACTACCCGCTGGATCCGAACTACGTGCTGTTTGCGTGGGTGTCGAAAGGCATGGAAACAGTGGACGCCCTGGCCGGCGTGCCGGTGGGCATGAGTGTGGACGGCGAGCCCAGCCGGCCGCGAACGCCGCTCGTCATCCGGCGGATCTCGATTCGGCCCTGACGTCCGTTTCCCGATACACTCGACGTCTCTTCATGACGATCGAGGCTCGAAGCCCCGGTGATGCCGGCCGGCGGCACGTCACGGTGGAACACGCCACCGCGCGGGCGCTGGTGTCGGCCGCCAGACTGCACGAGGCCATCCCCGGGATCCTCGAGGCGGTGTGCGAGTCGCTCGGCTGGCAGCACGGCGCGTACTGGGTCGTGGACCGGGGCACCGACCTGTTGCGCTGCGTCGAGACCTGGAATCCGCCCGCGGTGTCGTTCCCTGAATTCGATCGCATCAGCTTCGAGACGCGCTTCGCGCGCGGCACCGGCCTGCCGGGCCGCGTGTGGGCGTCCGCCGAGCCCTGCTGGATTCCCGACGTGACGCGCGACCCCAACTTTCCCCGCGCGCCCGTCGCGTCGCGCGAGGGCCTGCATGCGGCCCTCTGCTTTCCGGTGACGCTGCGCGGCGAAGTGAAGGGCGTGCTCGAGTTCTTCAGCCGCGAAATCCTGGAGCCGGACGCGGAAACGCTGTCGATGCTGTCGGCGGTCGGCAACCAGATCGGCATGTTCATCGATCGGCGCCGTGCCGAGGAGGAACTCGACCGCTTCTTCCGCCTGTCGCTCGACATGCTCTGCATCGCGGGGTTCGACGGCTACTTCAAGCGCGTGAATCCGGCCTGGCAGCGCACGCTGGGCTGGAGCGAGGAGGAGCTGCTCTCGCGGCCGTACCTGGACCTCGTGCATCCCGACGATCGCGAGGCCACGATCGCCGAAGCCGGGAAGATCAGCGAGGGACGCGAAGTCATCCACTTTGAGAACCGGTACATGCACCGGGACGGCACCTACCGCTGGCTGCTCTGGACCGCGGCGCCGTACCCCGACCAGCAGATCACGTTCAGCGCCGCTCGCGACATCACCGACCGGAAGGAAGCGGAAACCACGCTCGGCCTCCTCGTCCGGCAGCTCGAAGTGTCGAAGCGGGAGGCCGAGGAAGCGGCCGAGGCCAAGAGCGCGTTTCTCGCGAACATGAGCCACGAGATTCGCACGCCGCTCAACGCGATCCTCGGCATGACGTCGCTCGCGCTCAAGACCTCGCTCTCCGCCGAACAGATCGACTACCTGTCCACGGCGAAGTCATCCGCCGAGGCCCTGCTCGACGTCGTCAACGACGTGCTCGACTTCTCGAAGATCGAGGCGCGCAAGCTCGATCTCGAGCACGCGGTGTTCGACGTGCGCGAAACCATCGGCGACGCCGTCAAGGTGCTGGGCTTCCGGGCGGCGGAGAAGCGCCTGGAGCTTGTCTTCGACGTCGCGCGCGACGTGCCGGCTTCGCTCGCGGGCGATGCCGGCCGCCTGCGCCAGGTCCTTCTGAACATCGTCGGCAACGCGGTGAAGTTCACGGGCCAGGGCGAGGTGGTCGTGCGGGTGACCGTCGACCCGGCTACGGGTGACGAGGGCGGGGTCACCCTGCATGTGGCGACGAGCGACACCGGCATCGGCATTCCGGCCGACAAGATCGACCACATCTTCCAGGCGTTCACGCAGGCGGATACGTCGACGACACGCCGCTTTGGCGGCACCGGCCTCGGGCTGGCGATCGCGCGGCGGCTCGTGGATCTGATGCGCGGCAGGATCTGGGTCGAGAGCGAGGAAGGCGTCGGCAGCACGTTTCACTTCACGGCGGTGTTCGATCGCACGGACGAGGCCGGGACGCTGCCGTATCGGGCCGAGCCACGCGACCTCGAGGGACTGAGGGTGCTGGTCGTGGACGACAACCCGACCAATCGCCGCATTCTGGTCGAGATGCTGTCGAGCTGGCACATGGCGCCGGTGGCCGTGCCCGACGCCCGATCGGCGCTGGCGGCGCTTCAGAAGGCGTCGCCCACGGCCGGTCATTTCCACGCCGTCGTCTCGGACTGCCAGATGCCTGAGGTGGATGGCTACATGCTGGCCCGGTGGATCAGGGGCGATCCGCGCCTACGAGGCACGCCGTTCATCATGCTGACGTCGCTCGGGAGGCCCGAGGACACCGCCCGCCTCCGCCGGCTTGGCATCAGCGCGTACCTCACGAAGCCGGTCAAGCACTCCGATCTGCTG
>CAZJTG010000254.1:0-5730 GCA_964548865.1 uncultured Solibacteraceae bacterium | reverse complement strand
GCCGTGGACGTGCTGGTGGTGGACGAAGCCGGGCAGATGTCGCTGGCCAACGCGATCGGCTGCGGCCGTGCGACGAACAGCCTGGTGCTCCTGGGCGATCAGCAGCAGCTGCGCCAGCCGGCGAAGGCCAGCCACCCCGACGGCGTCGGCGTGTCCGCGCTCGAGCACATGCTTGCGGGCCGCAGAACCATGCCGGAGGGACACGGCCTCTTCCTGCCGGTCACCCGGCGGTTGTCGCCCGGGATCGCGAAGTTCACATCCGAGGCGTTCTACGAAGGCCGTCTCAGCGGACTTCCGGAGCTCGCCAATCAACGGCTCGAGGGCGTCGGAGATCTTTCGCGGAAGGCGCTCTGGCTGCTGCTGGTCGCGCACTCGGGCAATCAGAGCTACTCACGCGAGGAAGTCGAGGCGGTCGCACAGCTGGTCGAGAGGCTCACGCGGCCGCCAGCGCGGTGGATTGACAGCGGCGGCGCCGGACGGGATCTCACGGCCGCCGACATCCTGATCGTCGCGCCGTACAACGCGCAGGTCGCGCGCCTTCGACGGAAGTTCGATCTGGACGGATCGACGTTCGAGCGGCTTCGGATCGGGACCGTCGACAAGTTCCAGGGCCAGGAGGCGCCCGTGGTCATCTATTCAATGACGACGTCGACGCCTGAAGAGGCGCCGCGCGGCATGGAATTCCTGTACGCGCTCGATCGCCTCAATGTCGCGACCTCGCGCGCCCGGTGCGCCGTCATCATCGCGGCCAGCCCGGCGTTGCTCACGCCGCTCTGTTCGTCCCCGAGGCAGATGCGGCTGGCCAACGCGCTCTGCCGCTACCGCGAGCTCGCAGGAACCCTGCACCCGGCACCTTGAACCGGGAGCTATCTGACTTTGTGTTCCTTCTCGATCATGACGACGCCCCCGCTCGGGAGTTTGACGAGGTTGCCGAGGGCGCCAAGGTTGATGCCCTCGCGAATCGTGCCCTTCGTCTTGACGCTGGCTCCGGTCCGCGGGACTCCGCGATCGGACACCACCCACAGGCGGCCCGTCCGGTCCTCCACGTGGTAGGCGCCTCGGCCAGCGATGGAATAGCTGTCGATCACCCGGCCTGAGATCGTGACTTCGCGGTCGCGATACCGGGAGGGGTCGGCCATCACCTTCTGAATCGACTGAGCGCAGGCGGCCGCACCGGCCGCGACGCCCGCCAGGAGAACGCCCAGAGCCAGGACACGTCGGATTGAGTTCATGCCTCCAGTGTATGGCCCTGCGCCAGGACTGTCATTGACGTCGACCAGGCCGGTCCCTCCGTGCCCGAATCTGCACGGTTTTTTTCAGTTTTCTGGCGGTACGGCGCTTGCGACCGTCCTGGCTGATGGTCATGCTCCCGCGGGGCGCCGAACGCCGCCAGTCGCCTCGTATCGACGTGCGGACGCGCGTGAAGGGCGAGCTCGTCGCCATTGACTCGGAGATCGTGATTCACGACCTGAGCCGCACCGGATTCGCGGTGGTGAGCGAACTGGGGTTCGAGCCGGGACAGCAGCTCGATTTCAGACTCATCGCGGGCGGAAGCCCGGACGTCACCGTTTCGGCTGAGGCGATGCATTCTCGCAGGCTGCATCCGGCGCGCAATCTATATCTCACGGGTTTCCGATTCCTTCCAGGACGATTGACGGGCTTTGTCCCACAAGCCCGCATCGATCGGCTGATCGAAGCGGTGATCGACACGAAGCTCCAGTTCTTCGAAATGGCCGCGAAGTAGCCAGCCCGCTACACTGGATCGCACGATGTCCGCCGCGCTGATGCGAATACGCCTGCGCCAAATGGCTGTCGTGCTGGTGGTCGGTCTGACCGCCTGCACGAGCGCGCCGGCGCTGCCGCCGCCCAATCCCGAGGTCGAGGCGGCGTCACGCGCGTTCCTGACTCCGTTTCTTGCCGGCGATCTCGGCCTTGCGGCCGCCTTTGCCGATCGTGTCGAGGTGATCGGAGATCTGTCATTCGTGGGCGGCACGGGCCGCGGATCGAAGCTGGTCAGCCGTCAGGAGATCGCCGCGGCCTACGCCCGGCTCTTCGACCGTCTTGGGCCCGAGGGGTGGGCCCGGTTGGTGGAGTCGCGGCGCCCCCTGCTGAACATCGCCGTGAGGGACGGTCATCACGCCGACTACGCGAAGGCCGGCGACTACGTGTTCGAGCTGGGGCGGCCGAACACGCAGGAATTCCACGAGGTGTACGTCTTCATCTTCAGAAAGGTCGGCGGCAGGTTTCAGATCGTGATGCAGGCCGCCGATTACTGAGGCCGTCTCGGCTGTCCCACCGTCGTCACGCACTCCGGCGATCGCGGGTTGTCGGGCGCCAGCACTGAGGCGAGCGTCGGCGTGCCGGGAGACGGTTCGCCCGGGATGCCGGCCTTCTTGTTCACGAGCAGGACCTGATACGCCCAGTTCGGAAACGGCGCGAAGTCCTCAGAACAGTTCCAGTTGTTGAAGTGCACGACGGCCAGATAGAAGTGCTTTTTCAGCCTGCGCAGACCGTCGAGTACTTCCTGGGTATCGGTGCCGTGCAGCTCCATGGGCATCTGGACGATGGAGTCGAAGAGATCGTCTGGCGCGGCCAGCACCGACTGCCATTCGGCGCCTTCGATGTCGATCTTCACGACCTTACGCTTACCCGCGTCCCCGTTCCGCGCGACGTGACCGGCCAGCGTGTCGAACGCGCGGCCCTCCTGCGTCTCCTTGCGCGGTCCTACGCACTCGACGTTGAGCCGCAGATCGGCTCCGCGCTGGCACGGCGGCGACGCCGGATTGAAGCAGTCGTACTGGTGTACCGGGACCTTGTACGTCGCGCCGATCTGGCAGCCCCAGTCGTCGTTGCCGCCGATGCCGTAGGAGTAGGCGCTCTGGATGCCCTCCAGCAGATTGCCGCACATGGCGTAGCCGCCGTCGTTCGGGCTGCCGACGCGAATCCAGTGACAGTTGCTGAGCGTGACCGGAACGAGTTCCTTCTCCAGTTCCGCACGGATCTTCCTGACCTCGTCGTCGACGACCGGCGGCGGATACCTGGCGGCGCTCCATTGCCACCACCCGATCGCGCCGCCGACGAGCAGCAGGCCGACGGCCAGGACGAACGCCGGGCCGGACCGGAACATCAGCACAGGGAGGATGTTACATCGCGGCCGTGCGGGAGCGACGGGAACCGCCGGAACGAGTCGGGTGCTACGCGATGAGTCCTGCGGCCGCGCCGACCCAGCTCAGTCCCTTGTTGTGATCGACGCCCATCATCTTGCCGCGACCCATGCGAACGAGCGGCAGCACCAGGACCGGACCGGGACTCGCGGCCACGAACATCAGCCTGATTTCCGCCTGTGTCGCGCCGAACGGCGTGTCGATGACCGGCGTGAACGGCACGCGCTCCTGGAGGACGTAGAGGTGACGCTGATCGTGCGGGACCGCATCGACCTCCGACTGCGTCGGTCCAAAGATGATGCCCCCGCCGGCGTACGAGAAGAGCGGCTTCAGGAGCCAGTCGGGATCGCCGGGCCTGAAGGGCCGGCCTCCGCCTGATTCGGAGGCCCGGGCGCCAGCCCCCGGCCACTCCGACAGGAACATCGTTCTCGGCACCCAGGGGTGGCGCAGGAAGGGAATGGAGAACTTGCTCACGCGGAAGAACCAGTCCGGCCCTCCGGTCCACTCCACGTCGAGGTCGTCACGGTAGTCGAAGGGGAGCTGGATGCCCGAGCGCGTCAGATCGTCAGGGATGACGCGGTTGTAGACGCGGCGGATGCGCGTGCGGCGGCCGTCGCGGTCGTAGTAGAACCTGCGTCCGTCCCGCTGAACCCCGCGCACGTCAATCGCGCGCACGCCCCAGAGCTGTTCGGTAATGGCGAAGTCCGGTCTCGTCTTCTGCCTGTCCGGATCGATCTCCATGAGGACCACCTCGGCGGGATCGTGCCCGCCGAGCATCGCCAGGCCGACCGTGTCGAGATAGGACTGGCGGTCGAGGCCGCCCGGGAACGGCGACGCGTCGCGAAGCTGCCACGTGTCACAGGCCGCCTCCGCCAGCGCCATCTGGAAACCGTACAGCGACGGAAACGCCTGCAGCTCGACCAGTCGTCCCTCGACGCGGTCGCCGGCGCGAACCAGGCCGAAGTCCACCTGCACGAATGTCGGCGAAGCTTCGCCGTTAGGAATCCGGAACTGTGCCGGCACGACTGCGTCCGCGGCCTGCCGGTAGTCCCGGTCCGCCAGGAGCTGTTCGATCATGGCGCGCGCCGCGGCCTCGAGATCGGCGATCAAGCCGGACGGAAAGAAGCACGGTGTTTCCGACAGCCGGAATTCGATGGGTCCGCCCGCCCGCCGCGTCAGCGCGTCAACGAATGCGCGATGCCGCGCATCGGTGAACGAGGTGTTGAACGCCTGGCGAAGCGCCGGAATCATTCCTAGATGAGGAACTTCCCGGCGTGCATGATGAACGTGCCGTCCACTTGAATGTCGAAGTGTGTTCCCACCACGTCAATGTGCGTCGAGGAGTACCAGTCGGCGCCCGTGTGCGCGCCGTACGGATTGCCGAACGCGATGTGCACGCCCGGGAATTTTTCGTCCTGCAGGATGTGTCCGATGACGCGCGTGAGCTCGATGTTCGTGCCGATCGCGAACTCGCCGACCCGGTCGCTGTTCTCGTCGGTATGGGTATACGCCCAGAAGTCGTCGCGCAACGCTCGATTGTCCGACGTGGCGTCCACCAGCCGGCTGTCCTTGATGCGCACCGTGAGCGGCGTGCGATCCAGCAGCCCGTATCGATCGCAGAGCCAGTCGCCGACCACGCCGTCGATGACGAATGTGCCGTTGATGGCGCCCGGCGTCGTGAAGACCTCGCCGCCCGGCAGGTTGCCCCACTTGTCCCGGGTGATGAGGCCGCTCGTCTTGACCCAGCGGTACGCGGGATTGAGCTCCGCCGTGATGTCCGTACCGGCCGGCGTCGTCGCCCGAATCACGCGCGCTTGACGGACCGTGTCGATGACCCTCTGGCTGATGCGATCGACGACGGCGAAGTCCGCGCGCATGCCCTCCGTCATGATGCGCGGCGTGATGTTGACCATGTGCGCGTGGCGCATGCGCCGGCGGTTGACGATGCCGGTCATCTGCATGCGCGACTTCAGCTCGTTGGGCTGCACCTGCACGGCGAACACCGACACCTGGCTCTGCTCCATGTCGGCGGCGATCTCGGCCGGGAAGTCCACCAGCGGCCGCGGCGCCTCGTCCTCGAGCACGAAGGCGCGGTAGGGGGCACCTACCTCTTGGACCTCGCGGACGATGCTGGCGGCGATCTCCTCGCAGGCGCGATCGGCGACGACGGTGACCCGCTCGTGCGGCTGCACCTTGAGGCAGACGCGGATGGCGTTGCGCGCGCCGGGCGTCAGTTCTGGATCGAACGTCGTGGTCACATCGATATCTCGCGGTCGGCCCCGAGTCCCGAGCCCCGAGCCCCGGTCTGGAATTATTCCCTACCCGGCGTCTCCCCGCCCAGCCGGATGCGGTAGAGTGGCCCCGTTTGGGCGAGCCCGCCGACGGCCCGCCGCGTCGTCTCGAAAGGGAAGCAGGTTCGGCGCGATCAGCGCTGAACGCGGTCCCCGAGCCCCGGGCCCCGAAACCCGGGCCCCGGCCGGGAAGCGTGGAGGCGGATGCCAGTGCCACGATCGCTCGCGTCGTGTCTCGTCGGGCTCGGCGGCGCCGTGACGGCCGCCGTGGCGCT
>CAZJTG010000253.1:0-5735 GCA_964548865.1 uncultured Solibacteraceae bacterium | reverse complement strand
GTGGTGCGAAGCCGGAGGACCGGCGGCTGACACGCCGCCGGCCGGCTGATCACCGAACAGCCGGGCGATGACCGGCGCAGTGCCTCGTTACTCAGTCCAGATCAGTACGTGACTCTGCCCGGGGCGTCTGAAGTCCGCCACGATCCCGGGGCCGTACTGTTCGATGTCGGCGACGACCAGCCGGTATCTCGACGGCGTGACGCCGAGCGCCGAGAGGACGTTGTAGGAACTGAAGCGCATCAGCCACAGCGGCACGTCGGTCTGGAGCCTGCGATCGGATTCCGCCTCCCAGGTCAGCACGTGCAGCGTCGTGCTGGTCCTGCCTTCCGGATGGCGCGCCTTGTTGATCCTGATGTCGCCGGCCTGGGGATTGACGATCTCGATGAGCGCCGGCCGCTCGACGAACTTCGCGCGGATGACGTCGAACTGCTTCAGCGTCTCGGCCTCGCTGGAGGTGCCGGTCTCGAGGTGGCGCAGGAAGTAGTACCCGCCGACGCCAGCGAGCACGCTGAAGACGACGATGACGAGGAGGATGCCGCCGAGCGTCCACTTCACCCAGCGGCGCATCAAATCTTCTTTCGTTACGCCTTACGCCTGACGCGTCCTACTTGCAGGCGCGACAGTTGTTGTTGTTCTTCGCGCCCATGCTCTCGAGCAGCTTGATCGTCTCGGGAAACGGCTGCGTTCGCTGTTCGGGGCTGTTCGCCATGTCCACCGTGGTCTGGCCCGCGCGGTTCACGGCCATCACGTTGGCGCCCATTTTCACGAGGTAGAGGATCATCGCGTTATCGCCACGCGCGGCCGCGTGATGGAGCGCGGTGAAACCGTCGGCGTCACGGATGTTCACGTCGACGCGCAGTTCCTCCAGAAAGTACTTCGCGGCGGGCATCCAGCCCTCGGGCACGGTGCGATGCTGCTGGGCGACGCGTGACGTGCCGTAGCCCACGCCGCTGGCGGCGTGGAAGGGCGGCACGTGCGGGCCGCCGGCGGGTACCGAGGGGAGGCCGGACATGTCGTTCGGCCGCCTGGGCGCGCCGAAGCTCATCGTCGGAATGTCGGGATCGGCGCCGTACTTGACGAGCAGGCGCATCGCGTTCACGTCGAGCGCGTACGCGGCGCGCCAGAACGGCGTCGCGCCGGCGAACTCCACGCCCATGCGGCCGGTGTTGTAGGCGGCATACCAGATGTGCGACAGCGTGCGGGCATTGGGATCGGCGCCGGCCTTGAGCAGCGCTTCCATCGCCTGAAGGTACGAGGCCGTCTGCTGCGAGCCGGCCGTCGGCTGCGGATACCAGGTCCGCAGGGCCCACTCGTTATTGATGATCGCGAAGAGCGGCGCCACGCCGTCGTCGCTGGCCAGATTCGGGTCGGCGCCTCGCTCAAGGAGGGAGAGCACCAGATCGTACTGGCCGTTGATCGCGGCGATGACCATCGGACTCGAACGATCGCCGTCGGTCCGGCGGTTCTTGTCCAGGCCGGCATCGAGCAGCAGCCGCACCGCCTCCGGATAGCCGTCGCGCACCGCATAGTGCAGCGCCGTGAATCCGCCCTGGCGCCCGATCTGCTCGATGTCCGACGGACCGCGCGTGGCCCCGGGGAACGCGAAGGCACCGCGTCCCTGCGCACCCGCAGCACCCGCAGCACCCGCAGCACCCGCAGCACCCTGCGCGCCCGCGGCACCTGCGGCACCCGCAGCCCCCGTCGGCGGAGGATCATTGATGTTCAGCCCCGAGCTCGCCGCCCGGCCTGTTCTCGCGGTCATGGCGCGATCGCGCGCGATTCTGGCCTGGTTGTCGAGCATGGCCCGCTCGCGGAAGTCGATGACGTTCGTCGCGATCGCGGGATCGGCTCCCCTGGCAAGCAGCGCCTTCATGGCGTCGATGCGACCGAGCGAGGTCGCGAAAATCAATGGCGTGCGTCCGTGCGTCGTGTCTTTCGCATTCACGTCCGCGCCCCGCTCGATGAGCGCGATCACGGACGCCGCGCTTCCCGCCTGGGCCGCGAGGTGGAGCGGCTGGACGCCGTTCGCGGTCGTGGCGCCTGGCCGGCCGCCCACCGCGAGCAACCGGGCCACCGCCGAGGCATGCCCGCGCGAACTCGCCAGATGGAGCGGCGTGTACCCTCCCAGGCGCGTCACGGCGTCGACGATCGCGCGGGGCTTCGCCGCGAGCGCCGCGTCCAGCGTCTTCACGTCGCCGTTGAGGGCGGCCCAGTGCAGGGCAGTCATCCCGTCGGCCTGCGCGGCGTTGACGTCCGCACCCTTCGCCAGGAGCGACGCCACCGCGGCGGCGTCGCCGCGCTCAGCCGCGTCAGCGACTGGGGATGTCCCGGACTGCGCAGCCGCGGCGGCGCCAATGCCGAAGACGACGACCGCCACGCCAAGAACGTGCCTGAGTGTCATAAGCGCCTCTAGACGGCCAGCGAGAACTCGCCCGTGCTGTCCCCGAACTTCGCAATGTCCGTCACGCCCAGCTTGTGCAGCAGGGTCAGCATCACGTTCGCCATCGGCGTCGCGTCCGGGGCCTTGAGGTGCGCGTTGCCCTCGACGATGCCGTTGCCGTGACCGAGGAGGAGGAGCGGGCAGTTGCGATGGTTGTGGAGATTGCCGTTGGCCATCGGCGAGCCGTAGATGATGAGCGTCTTCTCGAGGAGATTGGACTCGCCGTCCATGGACGCCTGCAGCTTCTCCATGAAATACGGCAGCAGGGACACGTGGTACTTGTTGATCTCGGCAAACTGACGGATGCGCTCCTCGGCCGTGCCGTGATGCGACGCGTTGTGGAACCCGGTGTCGATGCCGCTCTGCGGAAACACGCGGCCTGAGGCATCGCGCCCGAACTTGAACGAGAAGACGCGGGTCGTATCCGATTCGAACGCGAGCACCTGCAGGTCGAACATCAGCTTCACGTGCTCGTCGAACGAATCCGGCACGCCGGCCGGCGCGCCCGGCAGCTCCCGCACTTCCCCGCTCATGTTGCGCTTCTCGACGCGCGAGATGCGCTGTTCGATCTCGCGGATGCTGTCGGCGTACAGCTGGAGCCGCTGGCGATCGGCCGCGGAGACCGACCGGCGGAGCGTGGCCATCTGTTCGGAGAGCAGATCGAGGATGCTGCGGTCGGTCGCGCGCCGCATCGCCCGCTGTTCCGGCGTCCCGCCCGCGCCGAACATCAGCTCGAAGACCATGCGCGGGTCGCGCACCATCGGCAGCGGCTTGTCGGGCGCGGCCCAGCTAATCGTGTCCGTATAGACGCAGGCGTAGCCGTACGCGCAACCGCCCGACTGGTCGACAGGCTCGATGCTGAGCTGCATCGACGGAATCGGCGTGTCCTGGCCGAACTTCTGGACGTAGAGCTGATCCAACGACGTGCCGACGCGCACATCGGATCCTTCCGTGAGCTTCGGCCGCACGTGCGTATACATCACGGCGCTCGATCGGAAGTGATCGCCGCCGACCTCGGCCGGAGTCGACGCCTCCGCCATGCGCGTGTCCGTGTTGCTCACGATCGTCAGGTGCTTGCGGAATGGCTCGAGCGGCGCGAGGCTGCCCTTGCCAAGATCGAAGCCGCGGCCGGTGACGGCCGGACTCCAGAAGTTCTGGGTCATGCCGTACTCGCTGCAGCCGGCGGCGCCGTGCACCTGCTCGATGCAGACAAGGCGCGTGCGATTGGCTGCGCGGCCCGCGGCCGACTGCGCCAGCGCCGCGCGCGCCGGAATCATGGACTCGAGCAGCGGCAGCGCGACGGTGGCGCCGAGGCCCTTGAGCGCGGTTCGCCGGGACAGATGCTTACCAGTGATGAACATCGCTTCTCCTCGCCGGGGCTGACGCCGCGGCCTACTTTTCCGCCCTGGCCGTCCTGAAGGCCGGGCTTTCGACGACTCCAAGAATGACGGCAGACAGCCGGTTTTCCTGCTTCGCCGCGTCCCGCACGATCCGTCTTATCGACGGCATGTCGAAGTACTCCACCCGGCGGCCCAGGCCGTACGCCATGAGCATCTCGGTGAAATGGGTCATCACGACGTCGGACCGCGCGAGCAGCGCCGCGCGCAGATCCCCGGCGCCATTGATCGGCGAGCCGTCGTAGAGTTCGCCCGCCGTGCTCACGAGCACGCCGCGGTCCTTGATGCGCCAGGCGCCGGTGACATCGAATTGGTCGAGCGCGAGGCCGATCGGGTCGATCACGTTGTGGCACGAGCTGCAGGCGGGGTTGGCGCGATGCATCGCCAGCTGCTCCGCCACGGATCGGAACCGTCCGTCCTTCGCTTCTTCGGTCTTATCCAGATCGGGCACGTCGGGCGGGGGCGGCGGCGGCTCGCTGCCCAGCAGCACCTCGAGCACCCACTTGCCGCGGAGCACCGGCGACGTCCGGTTGCCGTGCGAGGTCAGCGTCAGCACGCTGCCGTGGCCCAGCAGACCGCGGCGCCGATCGTCCGGGTAGGCCACCCGCCGGAACTCCGGACCGCTCACGCCAGGCATGCCGTAATGCCGCGCGAGTCGCTCGTTGACGAAGGTGTAGTCGGCCGTGATGAGTTCGAGGACCGGGCGGTCGGTCCGCGCGATGTGATTGAAGAGCAGCTCCGTTTCCTTCTCCATCGCCGCCGCGAGCGACTCGTCGAAGTACGGGAACGACAGCGCGTCCGGCTCGACCTTGTGCAGGTCCTGCAGGCGGAGCCACTGGGACGCGAACCTGGACGACAGCGCCGCCGAACGCGGATCCGCGAGCATGCGCCGCACCTGCTGGCGGAACGTCTCGGGCTTCGAGAGCAGCCCGGTTCGCGCGGCATCGATCAGCGCACGGTCGGGAATCGTGCCCCACATGAAGAACGACAGGCGCGACGCCAGGTCCATGTCGCTGATGCGATAGATGCCGCCGGGCCTGGCGGTGGCCGGCACGGCCTCCACGCGGAACAGGAACGCCAGGCTGGACAGCATCGCCTGAATCGCCGTGCGGATGCCGCCGTCGAAGCCGCCGGCCTTCGCGCCCTGGCTGTAGAACGGCATCAGCTGATCGACGTCGCGGGCCACGAGCGGCCGCCGGTACGCCAGCGTGCCCAGGCGTTCGATGATGCGCCGGGCGCACGGCACCTGCTCGACGGCCGTCGCCGGCCGGCATACGAAGATCCCGCGACGCGTCGGGTTGTCGGACACGCCGGTCACGTTGAAGGGACCCACGATGGCGAGGTTCCTGAGATGCGGCAGGGTCGTCACGCCGTAGCCGACGCCGATCTGCGTATCGGCCAGCGTGTGATCGATCGGCTTGATCAGATCGTCTTCCGCCCCTTCGAACTCCTGGATGAACGTCGCTGCGACGCGGCGAGCGCCGGCGCGCACCGCGATCGGCGGCGTCGTGTAAGACAGCCCCTCCGGATCGGATTCGGTGATCCAGCGATCGACCTTCAGCAACGCGGCGCGCTCGCCGTCGATCGCGACCTCGATCTGGATGTCGCGCACGGTGCGGCCAAAGAGCAGGCCCGCCGGTTCGCCGTGCAGCAGCACCTGGAACTTGTACGTGCCGTCGGCCGGAAACACGTGGGTGACGACCGTGCCGCCGCGCGTGCCGAACGGCGCGCCTTCGACGCGGCCCTTCTGCGACTGCGTCCGCGGCACGTCGTACTGCGTCGAGGAGGGATCCGACGACGCATCGCCGACCGCCGCACGGCTCACGTACGCGGCGGCGCGCATGTAGCCCTGCATGACGGTGGCGGACGGCGTCTGCACGTCCGCGATGTTGTCGAAG
>CAZJTG010000252.1:0-5760 GCA_964548865.1 uncultured Solibacteraceae bacterium | reverse complement strand
CGCCTCGGCGCACGTTGTAACACCCCGTCAGGGGTTTATGAGATAGGTTCTAGGCTTCTCGTCCCTCAGGAGCAGACATGGAATCGAAGTCACGATTCGGGTTGAGTGTGGCGGTCCTGGCGTTCGCGTTGTTCGGTTTTCGCGCGACGCCTGACGCCGTAAGCGCCATGGGGTTTGGTGGCGCCGTGCTTGTCGGAGACGGCGAAGTCTTCGTTGGCGAGGCGGCCAACCAGTTCCGTCCGGGCATGGTGTACGTCTACCGGAAGGCCGGCAACGGCTGGCAGCAGGCGGCGGTGCTCACGAAGCCCGGCGCGGTCGTCGGCGACCGGTTCGGATCGTCGCTGGCCCTTGACCGCGCGAGGCTGTTTGTCGGGGCGGGCGGCCTGGGCGTGCACGTCTTCGACAAGCAAGGCGCGACGTGGACGCACGCAGCCAGTATTGAGCCGGCCGTCGTCCCCGCGGCCGAAGGCGTATCGTTTGGCGCCGTGGCCGCGTCCGGCGACTGGCTGCTCGTCGGCCAGGCGGTCGTCCTTGGCGGCCGCGGCGGTCGCGGCGGCGGGACGAATGCACCGCCCCCACCGGCCGGGAAAGTCTACGCCTTCAAACGCACCGCCTCAGGTGGCTACTCGTACGCGGCGACGATCGTCTCGCCCGAACAGGAGAGCGCGGGCGACGGCTTCGGTGCGGCGATCGCGGTGTCGGGCCATAGCGCGCTCATCAGCGCCGTCGGCCACGGCAGCCGCGCGGGTCTCGTGCACGAGTTCGAACTCGACGCGAACGGCGCCTGGGCCCGCGTTCGCAGCTTCGCACCGCAGGGCGTCGGTCCGAACGAAGGATTCGGCTTCAACATCCAGCTCGCCGGCACCCAGGCCGTGGTGACCGCCCCCGGTGACGCCGGCAACTACGGCGCCGCCTATGTCTGGCGAAAGGTCGAACAGACCGGGCGTCGTGGCGGCGGCGCTGGCGCGCCGGCTGCGACACCGGCAGGCGGCAACTTCACCTGGCAGGAAGTCACGCGTCTGACCGAGCCTGTCGGCGGCCGCGGCAACCTCTTCACGCAGTCGATCGCGGTCGATGGCAATGAAATCTGGATCAGCTCGCCCCGCTCGGGGCCGGCAGGCGGCGTGTTCATCTACCGCCACGAGAACCTCGTGTTTCCGATGGAGGGACCGAAGTTCGTCGCGCCCGCCGGCATCCCGGCCGCCGGCGCCGCGGGCCAGTCCATTTCCGTGCGCGGGAACGTCGCCGCCGTGACGACGACGCAAATCAACTACGGCGGAGGCGGTGTGGTGATCTTCGAGCGTAACGCTGCGGCCAACTGGGTGGAACAGCCGCTCATCACGCCGCCGCTCGATGAGCTGCCGGCGATGACCGGCGCCGAGAAGCGCTGCGACAGCAAGGGCAAGGTCGAGATGTTCGACTGCGCGAGCACCGAGCTGGTCGCGTTCCTGCCGCCGTCGAAGCTCACGCACGACGCGCATTACATCCAGATGAACGACATCTGGGGCTGGACGGATTCGGTGACGAAGAAGGAGTGGGCGCTGGTCGGCCGGCGCGACGGCTCCACGTTCGTGGACATGAGCGACCCGCTGAGACCCGTGCCGGTTGCGGATCTGCCGCTCACCGACGGGGCCAGGCCCGCCGCGTGGCGCGACATCAAGATCTACAAGGATCACGCCTACATCGTGTCCGACGGCGCCGGTCCGCACGGCATGCAGGTGTTCGACCTCACGCGCCTTCGAACCATGAAGCCGCAAGCCAACGGCCAGCCGATCAAGACGGAGCCCGACTACCTGTACAAAGAAATCAACAGCGCCCATAACATCGTGATCAACGAAGAGAGCGGCTTTGCCTACGCCGTTGGTGCAAGCGCCGGCGGAACGACGTGCGGCGGCGGCCTCCACATGATCGACATCCGGGAGCCGAAGCTGCCCAAGTTCGCCGGCTGCTTCCAGGACAACCAGACGGGCCGCGCGGGTACCGGCTACTCACACGACGCGCAGTGCGTTACCTACAAGGGGCCGGACAAGCGGTACAAGGGCCGGGAGATCTGCATCGGGTCGAACGAGAACGCGATTTCGATCGGGGATGTGACGGACAAGTCGGCGCCCAAGGCGCTCTCGCGCGCCGGGTACCCGAACGTCGCCTACACGCACCAGGGCTGGCTGACCGACGACCATCGGTACTTCTATGTGAATGACGAAGGCGATGAAACGTCCGGACTGGTCAAGAAGACGCGAACGATTATCTGGGACCTGATCGACCTCGAAAATCCGAAGCTCGCCAAGGAGCACCTCGGTGTCGAAGCCGCGTCCGATCACAACCTGTACATCGTCGGCGACTACATGTACCAGGCGAACTACAAGTCGGGACTGCGGATTCTCAACGTCAAGGATCGGGAGCACCCGAAGGAGGTCGCGTTCTTCGACACGGCGCCGTACACGGACAACAACGCGGGATTCCAGGGGGCCTGGAGCGTCTATCCGTTCTTCAGGAGCGGCGTCATCATTGTGAACAGCATCGAGCAGGGTCTGTTCCTGGTGCGGCCGAGCGATCGGCCGATTCGCCGGGAGAAGTAAGCGTGCGGGTACCGACGCTTCTGCTGACCGCGGCGATTGGCGTCGCCGCGGCCGCTCCCATCGGACGCGCACAGGCCATCGAGCGCCTGTACGTCTGTGTCCAGGACGACGCGAAGATCGCGGTCGTGGACATGGCGAAGGCCGAGGTCATCAAGACGATCGACCTGACGTCACTCGGCTTCCCCGCCACCGCCAAGCCACACTACATCGTCGTAGAACCTGACGGGTCCCACTGGTACGTGTCGCTCATCGGCGCCGGCGTGGTCGTGAAGTTCGACCGGCAGGACCGAATCGTGGGCCGCTTCGAGATGGAAACGCCTGGGATGCTGGCACTCGCCGACGGCGACCGCCTCGTCGTCAGCCGATCGATGAGCGCGGTGAATCCACCTAAGCGGCTTGCAGTCATCAATCGGAAGTCGATGACCGGGGAAGAGGTCGATATCTCGTTTCCGCGGCCGCATCCGCTGGCAGCCTCGAAGGGGTACGCGTGGACCGGGAGTCTCGGCGTCAATCAGCTCGCGGCGGTCGATCTGGCTGCGTTCAAGGTCGAGCTGACGGACGTCGCGGGACCGGCGCACGCGTTCGTCCAGTTCGCGCTGTCGCCTGATCGCGCGGTGCTGGCGGCCACGACCGAAGTGTCCGGCCAGCTCATGCTCTTCGACGTGGCGACGCCGGCCCGGCCGAAGCTCTTCAAATCCATCGAGCTCGGCAAGATGGCGTTCGATCCTGTCTTCACTCCCGACGGTCTGTCCGTCTGGGTGCCCGTGAAGATGGCCAACGACATCGCGGTCGTGGATGTGAAGACGGGAACCGTCTCGGCGCGCATCGCCGATCCGGTGTTCAGGCAGCCACACCAGATTGTGTTCACGCCTAACGGGCGGACGGCGTTCGTGACGACGAATAACAAGATGGACCACATGGCCGATCCCGCACACGCCGGTCACGCCATGCCGGGCGCCGGCGACGGAACCGCGTCGCTGGTCGTGGTGGACGTCGCGACCAGAAAGGTCACCAGGTCCATCCCGCTCGGAAGGAACCTGACCGGCATGGGCACCCGGTCTCGCTGACGTGCTCAGGCGCGGAGTCGTTGGCGTCGGCGCGCTGTCTCTGGCGGCGATCCTTCTCTCTGCACAAGCGCCCGCGCCGCGGCCGGCGCAGATCCCGTCGGTTGCCGGCGTCGCGTTCGAACGCGCGGTCACGCCGTTTTCCGTGCTGCGGCCCGACGGATCGCCGGTGGCGCTACCGTTCGTCGGCGGTCTGGACGTGCCTCGTCCGCAGTTCGTGGACATCGACGGGGATGGCGACCTGGACCTGTTCCTGCAGGAGTACTCGAACCAGCTCTGGCACTTCGAGAACACCGGCTCAGCCCGATCGCCGCACTACATCTGGCGGACCGACAGATTCCAGAACCTCGAGATCGGGGAATGGTATCGATTCGTCGATCTGGACGCTGACGGCCTGCTCGATCTGCTCACCGAGTCCCCGATCAGCCGGATCCGCCACTATCGCAACACCGGCACGGCGTCGCTGCCCGTCCTCACCTTGGTCGGCGAGTTGAAGGACGCCTCCGGCGCCTCCCTCTTTATGGATCGCCAGAACATTCCGGCCATCGGGGATCTCGACTGCGACAAGCGTCTCGACATGCTGGTAGGCCGCGTGGAAGGTGTGGTCGATCGCTACGAGGCGACCGCCCCTGGTGCGGCGTCGTTCGCGCTCATCGCGGAGCGCTATGAGGGTATCGAGATCATTGGAGGCGGCGGGTCTGGCATCGGCATGCCCAGCGCGAGGCACGGGGCCAACGCCATTGCGCTGCAGGATTTCGACGGGGACGTCGATCTCGATCTCTTTTGGGGAGATTTCTTCGAGCCGGCCGTCCTTCTAATCGAGAACATCGGCCGCACCTGCTCGTCGCCGTCGTTCCAGGTCGAACCCGTGACGCTGCCCTTTGCGAAGGACACCCGCACGAGCGGCTACAACGCCCCGGCGCCCGTCGACATCGACGGTGATGGCGACATGGATTTTCTCCTCGGCGTCATCGGCGGCGCGTTCAATCCCATCAAGACGCTCGAGGACAACTTCCTGTTCTGGGAGCGGACCGCCAAGGACGCGTTCGAGCTGCGGTCTCGGCGGTACCTGGACGGGATCGACCTTGGATCGGACGCCGCGCCGGCCGCCGCGGACATCGATGCCGACGGTGACCTTGATCTGATTGTCGGCGCCAAGATTGATGCGCGGACCAACGGCCCTGGGCCGCTCTACCTGTTCAGGAACACGGGCACGGCGTCGGCGCCCCGGTATCAGATGGAAGCGCCGATCCCCGTGGGCGACGCGTTCAACCTGATGCCCGCGGTCGGCGATCTCGACGCGGATGGCGACATCGACCTGATTGTCGGGACGTGGAACAAGGACCTGCTCTACGTGCGAAACGAGGGCACGGCACGCACGCCCTTCTGGGTGGTTGACGATGCGATGACGATCACACCGCCGCGTGTCAGCCATGCCGCACCGGCGCTGGTCGACCTCGACGCCGACGGCGATCTCGACCTGCTCATCGGCCACGCCTCGGGGTATGTGGCCTTCTATCGCAACACCGGGACGCGCCAGCGCCCGCGGTTCACTCTGGTCTCCGAGAAGCTCGACGACATGAGGTCCGGACGACGGGCCACGCCAGCCGCCGCTGACGTCGACGGCGATGGGCTGATCGACCTGGTGCTCGGCCATGAGGAGGCAGGGCTCCCCGTCGTGTACCGAAACGCCGGCACGAAACGATCTCCGAAGTTCGTACCGCACGCACCCCTTCAGATTCCGCTGCCGCCCGCGTCCGCGCTGGTCTTCGCCGACCTCACCGGTGACCGAATCGCGGACCTGCTCGTCGGGACGACGAGCGGGGGCCTCAGGTTCTACGCCGGCACGCGCATGGCCCGCGTGCCCGTCCGACCGCGCGTCGTCACTCGCGGCCAGTAGTATTGAGGTATGTCCGTGCCTTCGTCCGTTACTTCGCTCGGCGCGCTGCGTGAGGCCATCAAGGCCCGCCGCCTTCCCCATCGCTCGGTCAAGGACGAGATGCGGGAGAACCTGATCGCCCATCTGCGCGATGGCCGCCGGTTGTTCCCCGGCATCATCGGGTACGACGACACCGTAGTCCCGCAGGTCGTGAACGCGGTCCTGTCCAAACACAACT
>CAZJTG010000251.1:0-5766 GCA_964548865.1 uncultured Solibacteraceae bacterium | reverse complement strand
AACCCCTACACCGACCCCGACACCGACCCCCACTCCCCCCCCGACACCCACCCCCACACCTACACCGACCCCGACCCCGACACCGACACCGACGCCAGCGCCAGCGCCGACGCCGACGCCAATCTCAGGTGGCTGTTCGACGCCGAACCCGTTCGCCGCGATGAATACCGGTTACTGCCATGACGGCGGCTGGCTATTCGGTTCCGCGCCGGATCCAACGCCGACGCCGACGCCAACGCCGACTTCCGCCGGCTGCACCACACCGAATCCGTTCGCGGCGATGAACACCGGCTACTGCCTGAACGGCGGCTGGCTCTTTGGATCCGCGCCGACGCCGACGCCAGCACCGACGCCAACACCGACATCAACGCCCACGCCGGCTCCGCCTTCGGGCGGCTGCACCACGCCGAATCCATTCGCGGCGATGAACACCGGCTATTGTCTGAACGGCGGGTGGTATTTCGGCAGCGCGCCAGGTCCGACACCCACGCCCACGCCCACGCCGACACCGACGCCAACGCCACCCCCCAGCGGCTGCGCGACGCCGAATCCATTCGCGGCGATGAACACCGGCTATTGTCAGAACGGCGGGTGGTATTTCGGTGCCGCGCCGACGACGTCGGCCCAGACGCCGGGGCTGACGCAGGCGCCGACCGTGCCGTCGCTGGCCCTTGACGTGTCACCAGACGGCGGTAGCACGGTTCCCGCCGCGACTCCGAGCTGGGCGCCGCAGGCGGGGACGACCCACGGGCTGTGCGGGCACTGCAGTTTCATCCCGAGCGCGATCTCCGCCGGCAGACCGCCGGTCTCGACGCCGCTTGGCGGGGCGGCTGCCGATCCGGCGACGCCGGCAGGTCAGTACGATTCGTACATCGTGACGAACCTGCTCAGATTCCCGCCGCTCAGAATCACGATTCGCTAGTACTTCAGAATCCTGCCGACAACCTCGCGCTGCTTGTCGATCAAGTGGCGGATTCCGCGGTCGCCGAGCGCGAGAAGCGCGTCGAGGCCGGCGCGATCGAACGGCTTCGTCTCGGCGGTGCCCTGGACCTCGATGAATCGGCCGTCGGACGTCTTGATGATGTTCATGTCCACCTCCGCGCGGGAGTCCTCGTCGTAGGCGAGGTCGAGCAGCGGCGTGCCGTCCACGATGCCCACACTCGTCGCGGCGACGTAGTCGGTAATCGGAATGCGCGAGATGGCCGCCTGCAGCCGCAGCTTCTCGAAGGCCATCACGAGGGCAACGAATCCGCCCGTGATCGCCGCCGTGCGCGTGCCGCCGTCGGCCTGGATGACGTCGCAATCCACGTAGATCGACCGCTCGCCAACTTCGGTCAGCGTGGTGACCGACCTGAGCGACCGGCCGATCAGCCGCTGGATTTCCTGCGTGCGTCCGCCCACCTTGCCCGCGGCGGCTTCGCGTTGCGTCCGCGTCGAGGTGGCGCGCGGCAGCATGCCGTACTCCGCCGTCACCCAGCCCTTCCCGGTGCCCCGCAGGAACGGCGGGACGCGTTCCTCCACCGACGCCGTGCAGATGACCTTCGTCCGGCCCACTTCGATGAGGACCGATCCTTCGGCGTGTACCGTAAAGTCGCCCGTGATGCGCGTCTCGCGCACCGCGTCGGCGAGGCGCCCGTCCGTTCTTGCCATGTGTGTTTATTGTCCTTTCCGAACCCAGTCAGCGGCCCGCCGAATCGGCTGCCGCAGGTCGATGTGTCCCGCGATCGAATCCACTTCCTTGCCGTCCACGAGAATCTGGACGGCGGTCACGTCCGGGAGATTGGACGTGATCGCGTTTACAATTGCAAACACGGCCAACGCCTCGTCGAGCGCGCCGCCGCGGTGCGCGCTCATCATTTCCGAGCTCAAATCCACGTAGGCGTCGCCGCGTGATCCCAGGAAGACGCCCCTGACGGTCGTGCCTGTCGGGATCGCCGAAACCCGTCCGTCCGCCGGCGCCCCCACCTGCGCTTCGACGATGCGCCGCGCCTGTTCCACGGGCGTGGCGCCGAAGGGCACGTCGCGCGTCACGGGCACGAGCTCGCCGCCGTCGTCCGAGACATAGAACAAGGACGCCTGGATGCGCCGGGCTTCCACGGCACCGGACCCCGTCGGCTGTTCGGTCGCCGGTGACGGGCGCGACAGGATGCCTGGCAGCAGGGCAAGGACGAGCCACAGTCCGGCGGCAACGAGCAGGCCGCCCACGACGAAGACCTTGGTCAGGCTCCACGATGGCGTCGGCGGCGGCGGTGGCACGGTGGGCGCCGCGCCGGTGTCCGGTGGCTTCAATTCGGCGGTCATGGCTGGCGCCGTTCCATTGCCGCAAAGCCCCTGCGTACGTCGGTCACCGCCGCGACGAGCGCCTCGATGATCGCGGTCTGTCCTTCCGCGGAGGAGAGCACCGCTTCGTCGTCGGCGTTGGACAGGAAACCAAGTTCGATGAGCACCGCAGGCATGTTTGCTCCGGCGAGCACCCGCAGCGGCGCCGCGAGCGTCGGCCTGCGGTGCAGCAGCACGCGCCTTTCCTCAAAGTGCTGCGCCACGATCAGGCCGAACGTGGATGAGTGCGCCACGAACGGCAGTTGTGCGACTTCCCACGGGACCGGCTCGATGACGCGCATCCCGCCGCCGAGCAGCGGCACCGTGCGGCGCTTCGCGTCCGAGTCCTTCGACAGGGCCGGATAGCTCGCGGCGTCGAGCGTGTAGATCTGGGCGCCGCGCGCACTCGACCGGACCGACCTGTTGACGTGCAGGCTCAGGAACAAGTCGGCCTTGTTGTGGTTGGCGAACGCCGCCCGGCGATCGAGGGCGATCGCCTCGTCGGTGTCGCGAGTGAGCAGCACGCGGATGCCAAGGCGGCTCTCGATCGCCGATTTCATGCGTCGCGCGATCGCGAGCGTGACATCCTTTTCCAGCGTCGCCGCCGCGCCACGCGCGCCCTCGTCGTCGCCGCCGTGACCCGGGTCGATCACAATGGTCCGTACGCCAGGGGCCAGATCGATCTGTCCCGACGGTGAGGCCGGGGGCGTCAGCGCTGGCGCCGGCGGGGGCTCCACAGTGGCGCCGCGCGCCTCTGTGGGGACCGCGATCGGGGTCGGCTTAGCCGCAGGCGTCGCCGTCAGCGTTGGTGTCGGTGTCAGCGCCGGCGTCGGCGTTGGTGTCGGCTTGGGCGGTGGCGGCGGTGGCGGCGGGGGCGGTGGTGGAGGCGCCAGGAGCTCGATCGTCAGGCCATCGCGATCGCTTTCTGTCCTGAAACTGTGTGCCGAGGGCCCGAGGCTGATGACGATGGAGCTCCCATCCACTCGCGCTGCCGCCGCAAACTCGGGGATGAACCCCGTGATTGGTCCCGGGTCGAGCGCCGCCGCGTCGAAACGAATGATCAGCCGGCCGCCTTCGCGGGTCACGCGATGGGGCGTGGCCGGCTGGATCGCAATGGCGACGCGGGCGCCGCCCGCCATGCGTTCGACGCGTCCGGCGACCTGCGGGACTCTCACGTTGCCGACGAGGATCAGGCGCGAAGACCGGCGGATGACGACGGGTTCACCCAGCGCCGCGCTCAGGCCCTTCGTCAGGAAGTCGAGCGGGGCGACCCACGCGTTGCGCTCGCGCCGGATCGGCCCGTCCAGGCCCACGACGCCCCGACCGGCGACCTGAATGAAGGACTGGCCGGGTACCGCGACGATTCGGCCCCTCGGCATGGTGATGACGAGGCCATTGGCGACCGTGTCTTCGGTGAATTTCAGGCCGAACGGTGCGGCAAGCTGTTCGAGGGCAAACGTTTCCGGCGATCCATCCCGCACGACGATGTTTCGCTTGCCCGTCGAAGTGTAGAGCGTGAAGGTCTGCTGCTGGCCCCAAAGGACCGCGGCGCCGGCGGCTAACAGGATGGCCAGACCGGCGAGCGTCGGAGCGCCGAGAGGCTGTGAACGTCGCCCAACCAACGTTCGTCATGATACGGGAACTGTCCGGCTCATCTTGCGCGGCATCCGGTCTGATATAGTTCGATTCGCTGTTTGTTCGTCCGGCCCAGGTACATCACACATGCCCAAACCGACTCGGGTTCTCGTCCTGTTCCTCCTCCTTCTTACGACTGCGGTTGCCGCGTGCGGCGGTCCTTCCTCCCAGGCGCCGGGCGGCGGCCCGGGTGGCGGCCGAGGCGGCGCGATGGCGGCGCCGGTCGACATCGTCACGCTCGCCGAAAAGCCGATCGAACAGACGAGCGAGTTCGTCGGCACGCTGAAATCGCGCCGGTCCACCACGATTCAGTCGCAGATGGAGGGCTTCATCCTCAAGATCAACGTGAAGTCCGGCGACCGGGTCGGGCCCGGCACGGTGCTGTTCGAGATCGACGCGACGTCGCAGGAAGCGGCGGTGGCGAGCCTCGAGTCGGTGCGCGCCGGGCGCGAATCCGACGCGGCATTCGCGCGGGAGCAGGCCGCACGCGCCCGGCAGCTGCTCAAGGTCGGTGCGATGAGCCAGCAGGAGCACGATCTGGCCCAGGCGCAGCAACGCGCGGCCGAGGCCCAGCTCAGAGCCGTGGAGGAGCAGATCCGGCAGCAGCGCAATGAGTGGTCCTACTCGCGCGTGACCGCCGCGTCGGCAGGGATCGTCGGGGACATTCCGGTGCGGCCTGGCGACCGCATCTCGCGGGCGACGGTACTGACGACGATCGAGGACAACACGGGCCTCGAGCTCAACGTCAGCGTGCCGGTGCAGGAAGCCCCGCGGCTGAAGCTTGGCCTGGCCGTGCACCTGTTGGACGAGGCCGGCGAGCGGGTGGCGACCGAACGCATTTCCTTCATCTCGCCGTCGGTGGACGAGACGACCCAGACGGTGCTCGTGAAGACGCCGGTGGCCAACCGGCCGTCGTGGCGCGCGGATCAGTTCGTGCGCGCGCGCGTCGTGTGGACGACGGCCCCGGCCCTCACAGTGCCGGTGGTGGCCGTCTCCCGCATCAGCGGTCAGTACTTTGTGTTCGTGGCCGAGGCCGCCAACGGCGGGCTCGTAGCCCGGCAGCGCCCGGTGTCGGTGGGCGTGATGTCGGGCAACGACTACGTTGTGACAGGCGGGCTCGCGGCAGGAGACCGGATCATCGTCGCCGGCGTGCAGAAGATTGGCGACGGCGCCCCGGTGATGGCGGCGCCGCCGCCGGGTGCGGCGCCGGGCGCGGGTGGGGGCAGCTAGATGTTCAGCGAACTGTTCATCAAGCGGCCGATCCTCGCGACGGTCTGCTCGCTGCTGATCATTCTCGCGGGCGCGATCGCGATTCCGACGCTGCCCATCGCGCGCTATCCCGATCTCACGCCGCCGTCCGTGTCGGTGAGCGCGTTCTACACGGGCGCCAACGCGCAGGCGGTCGAGAGCGCGGTCACGACGCCGCTCGAACAGGTCATCAACGGCGTCGAGGGCATGCAGTTCATGCGCTCGTCCTCCACGAGCACGGGCTTCTCGAGCATCACCGTCACGTTCGAGATGGGCGTCGATCCCGATCTTGCGGCCGTCAACGTCCAGAACCGCGTCAATCAGGCGCTCGGCCGCATGCCGGCCGAGGTGCGGACGAACGGCATTTCGGTCACCAAGAACACGGCCGGCTTCCTGGGCGCGCTCGGTTTCTACTCGCCGGACAACCGCTACGACTCGTTGTTCATCTCGAACTACGTGGATTTGTACGTGCGCGACGCGTTCAAGCGCGTGCCCGGCGTCGGCAACGTCATCATCTTCGGCGAGCGCAAGTTCGCCATGCGGCTCTGGCTCGATCCGGGCAAG
>CAZJTG010000250.1:0-5801 GCA_964548865.1 uncultured Solibacteraceae bacterium | reverse complement strand
CTCCGGGCCGCGGCGACCGCCGGCGCGGGCCTGCTTGCGCGCACGGTGCCCGAGCTGCCGAAGCTCCTGGTGGCCTACGGTCGTTATTCGGCGACCTGGGTCGGTCTGAGCAACATCATTTATGCGGAAGAGGGCCTGAACGCCTCGGTGGCGGTGACGGAGATGTCCAACGGCGTCCGGAACTACCACAACGCCGGCAAGGTGCAGGCCTCGAGCGAGCCGCAGGACATGCGGCTGCAGCGCATGCTCGGCCACCTGACGCACCTGATTCCCAACACTCCGACCAACGCGCTCGTGATCGGTTGTGGCGCGGGCGTCACGGCCGGCGCGGTCAGCATCGGACCGCGCGTGAAGACGATGACGATCGCGGAGATCGAGCCGCTGGTCCCCAGATCCGTCGCCCGGTACTTCTGGATGCACAACTATTCGGTCGTCGGCGACGAGAACGGCGCTCCGCCGCCCGCCAAGGTCAACGTCCACATCGACGATGCGCGTCACTTCCTGTTGACGACGCCGCAGACGTTCGATGCCATCACGTCGGACCCGCTCGATCCATGGGTCAAGGGCGCGGCCACGCTCTATACCGAGGAGTTCTTCGACCTCGTGAAACGGAAGCTCAATCCGGGCGGCGTCGTCACGTTGTTCGTGCAGCTCTACGAGAGCAACGAGGCGGCCGTCAAGAGCGAGATCGGGACCTTCTTCAAGGCGTTCCCGAACGGCGTCGTGTGGGGCAACACCAACAACGGGCAGGGATATGACCTCGTGCTGATGGGCCAGATGGAGCCCATCAAGATCGACATCGACGCCATGGAAGCCAAGTACAACAGCCAGGAATTCGGCCAGGTGGCGCAGTCGCTTCGGGAAACGGGCTTCAGTTCGGTGTACGACCTCTTTGCGACCTATGCGGGCACGCCGACAGATCTGGCGCCCTGGCTCGCCGATGCCCAGATCAACCGCGACCGCAACCTCCGGCTGCAGTACCTCGCGGGCCTTGGGCTGAATCTCTACCAGAGCGGCCCGATCTATGCCGAGATGATTCGGCACGCCAACAAGTTCCCGGACGCGCTGTTTACCGGGTCGCCGGACAAGATCGAGGAGCTCAAGCGCGCGTTCGAGCGCGTCCGCAACATCAGATAGCCCGTTTCAGGAGAAAGGCCCCGAGCCTATGCGCGCACGACGCGTCTGTCTCGTTCTCGGAATCGTGGCCGGCCTGGCCGGCGGTATGCCGGCCGGTGGCCGGATACACGCGGCGGGGCAGGCGAAGTCGGCGGTGGCCGACACGCTGCCGGCGCGGCTCACCGACCAGGAATTCTGGCGGCTGATCGAGGACCTGTCGGAGCCGAACGGCTACTTCAGATCGGACAACCTGGTCTCCAACGAGGTCTGGTTGCAGTGGGTCATCCCCGATCTTCTGGTTCGCAGCCGCCAGAACGGCGTGTACCTCGGCGTGGGACCCGAGCAGAACTTTACGTACATCGCGGCCCTGAGGCCGAAGATGGTGTTCATCACCGACGTTCGACGTGGCAATCTCCACATGCACCTGATGTACAAGGCGCTGTTCGAGATGACGAACAACCGCGCGGACTTCTTCGCGGTCCTCTTCAACAAGCGGCGCCCCGCCGGTCTCTCGGACAAGAGCTCGGCCAGCGACATCGTCAACGGGTTCTGGAACATCCCGACGGGCACGGAAGCGGAGTACAGGGCGAATCTCAAGGCGGTCCAGGATCACCTGACCAAGACTCGCGGGCTGCCGTTGTCCAGGGAGGACCTCGACGGCATCGAGTACGTGTATTGGAGCTTCTACTGGTACGGTCCGGCAATCAACTACAGTTCGTCGCAGCAGACCGGTGGCCGAAGCATGGTGAGCTACGGTGACTTGATGATCGCGACCGACGGGAACAACGTCAACCGCGGTTTCCTCTCGAGCGAAGAGGCCTTCATGGCCGTCAAGGATCTGCACCACAAGAACCTGTTCGTCCCGGTGGTCGGCAATTTCGGCGGCCCCAAGGCGCTGCGTGCCGTGGGCAAGTACGTGCGCGATCGCGGTGCGACGATCTCGGCGATGTACCTGTCCAACGTCGAGCAATACCTGAATCAAGACGGCATCTGGGGGCTCTTTTGCGCCAACGTGGCGTCGATGCCCCTCGATGAGCGAAGCACGTTCATCCGATCGTTTTCCGGGGGCGGCGGTGGGGGCAGCGGGCTGACGAACGGGCTGGGCTCGATGCAGAGCGAGACCCGCGCCTGCGCCGGCCGCTCGGACGCGCGTGCCGTCAGATAGAGCGGTCATGCCCCTTGCGGCCACATCCTCCCGGCTGCTCCGGAGCCGCGCGCCGTCCGTTTCCGGTCTGGCGATCGCGATTGTTCTCGCCGCCGGGCTGCTCGCCCGCGCGGATCAGCCGCAGACCGGCATTCCCGCGAAGCTCAGTGACGCGGAGTTCCGCGCGCTGGTCGTGGATCTCGCCGAGCCCGACGGCGTCTTCCGTTCCGACAACCTGGTGTCGAACGAGGACACGTTTCAGGTCATCCTGCCCGAGCTGCAGCGGCTGGTAAAGCCCGGCGGCGTCTACGTGGGCGTCGGCCCCGATCAGAACTTCACGTACATCGCGACCCTCAGGCCGTCCATCGTCTTTCTTCCGGACGTGCGCCGGGGCAACCTCCACATGCACCTCATGTACAAGGCGCTGATGGAGCTCTCGCCGGATCGGGCGTCGTTTCTCTCGAAGCTCTTTTCGCGCGCGAAGCCGGAGGGGTTGTCCTCGCAGTCGACGCCGGCGCGGCTGTTAGAGGCGTTCGAGAACACCGCTGCCACGCGGGCGCTGTTCGACGAGACGATGGCGGCGATTCTGACGCATCTCCGAAAGACCAGGGGGTTTCCGCTGTCGGATGCCGATGCCGGCGGCATCGAGTACATCCTGAGCCACTTCTACTCGGCCGGACCGTTCCTGCAGTATGCGAGCTCGCCGATGGGACGGACGCGGTATCCGTCGTTCGCCGAACTCCAGGTGAGCACGGATGGGGCCGGCGTCGCCCGGGCGTACCTCGCGACCGAGGCGGCGTACCGCACGGTGCGCGTGATGCAGCAGCACAACCTGATCGTCCCGACCGTCGGCAATTTCGGGGGCCCGAAAACGCTGAGGGCCATCGGCGCATGGGTGAGGGCGCGCGGCGCCAAGGTGACGGCGTTCTACACTTCGAACGTCGAGCAGTACCTGTTCCAGGATCGACTCTGGAGCGAGTTCGCGTCGAACGTCGCCGCGATGCCGCTCGACGAAACGAGCACGCTCATCCGGTCGTGTTTCAACAACTGCTTGAGCACGATTCCCAACACCCGGGCAGTCATGCTGCTCGACTCCATGCAGGACATGGTCGCCGCCCACCAGTCGGGGCTCATCGGCCACTACTTCGACGTCCTGTCCCGGCGGCGGTAGCGGTGGTTCGCGGAGCGTTGCTCGCGGGGCTGATCGCCGCCGGCCTCGGCGCCGCGACGACCCGCCAGGACCTTCCCGCGTCGCTCGCCAGCGCGGACTTCTGGAAGCTGTCGGAGGAGCTGTCTGAGCCGGCGGGGTCGTTCCGGTCCGAGAACCTCGTCTCGAACGAGCACACGTATCAATACGTCCTGTCCGACCTCCGCGAGGCGGTGCGGCCGGGCGGTGTGTACATGGGCGTGGCGCCGGACCAGAACTTCACCTTCATGGCCGCCACGCGCCCACGTATCGCGTTCATCGTCGACATCAGGCGGGGCAACCTGTTGCAGCACTTGATGTACAAGGCCATTTTCGAACTGTCCGCCGACCGCGCGGCTTTCGTCTCGCGCCTGTTTTCGAAGCCGAGGCCGGCCGGCCTCCGGCCGACGGCGTCGGTCGTGGAGATCTTCTCCGCCTACGCGCGAGTGGCCACGAGTGAGGAGCTGTATCGCCGAAACCTGAGTGCGATCGTGACCCACCTGACCGGGACCCGCGGCCTGCCGCTCGACGCCGCCGATCTGGAGCAACTCGAGGCGACCTATTTCGCGTTCTTCTGGCAGGGGCCGGCGCTGAGGTACTCGACTGTCATGTCCGGTTTCGGCGGCAGGAGGGGAGCCGGAGGGGGCTTCCCGACCTACGAGGAGATGATCACCCAGACCGACGAGGCAGGCGTCCACCGCAGCTACCTGGCGTCGGAGGATAACTTCAGGTTCATCAAGGGGTTGCAGGAGAAGAACCTGATCGTGCCCGTGACCGGCAATTTCGCGGGTCCGAAGGCCGTGCGGGCCGTCGGACGATGGGTCCGGGCTCGGGGGGCGACGGTCAGCGCCTTCTACGTGTCGAACGTGGAGCAGTATCTCTACCAGGACGGCCTTTTCGAGGCTTTTGCCCGCAATGTCGCGACACTGCCGGCCGACGACCGGAGCACGTTCATTCGCTCGGTTTCGACGCGGTTCGGGTATGCCGGCGGCAGGACCTGGTCGGACGGCCGGGCCACGGCCCTCTACCCCCTTCTTCAGTTCAACCGTGACTTCCAGCTTGGCCTGCTGCGGTCGTATTTCGAGCTCAATTCGAGGTCCAGATAGCCCCAGGAGTTGACCCCGCGAGCGTCCCGGTGCTAATCTCGCAAGGTTATTTCGGGCTTAGGACACCCTATCTAGGCCCGCTTCCAGTAGAAGCCCTGCTTCCTGGCTGATTCCGAGCGGTCGGTCCTTCGCACCACGTGCGTTGCATGCCGATCGACATGGCTGAGTTCAGCAATAGGGGAATGTTTCCGGCGCCGAGCATCGTGCTCCAAGGCCGGGGACGAAACCAACGCCGCCGCCGGCGCGAGCGCGGCGCGTTTGATCTGCTGTCGAGTCGCGCGAACGGAGTGGGGCGATGGGGCCCCGCGAGTGAGCGCGTAAGGGGGTCCGCGGGGCCCCCCCGGAGTGAACCTAGTGCCAACGATTAGTCAATTGGTTCGCAAGGGACGCGAAGCGGTCCTGAGCAAGACAAAGAGCCCGGCGCTGCAGAGCAGCCCCCAGAAGCGCGGCGTCTGCGTGCGCGTCTTCACTCAGACGCCGAAGAAGCCGAATTCCGCGCTCCGCAAGGTCGCGCGCGTGCGGTTGACCAACGGCATCGAGGTGACGACCTACATTCCGGGCGTTGGCCACAACCTGCAGGAGCACTCGCTCGTGCTGATTCGCGGCGGCCGAGTCAAGGACCTCCCTGGCGTGCGCTATCACGTGGTGCGCGGCACGCTCGATGCCGTGGGCGTCGCGGGCCGGATGCAGGGCCGTTCGAAGTACGGCGCCAAGAGACCCAAGAAGTAGTTTGCAAGGATCATTCAGATGCCGAGACGCAGAGAAATCCCCAAACGCGACATCCCCGCGGATCCGATTTACGGAAGCTCGCTCGTCACGAAGTTCATCAACACGATCATGCGCGGGGGCAAGCGGTCCACCGCCGAGCGCATCATGTACAGAGCGCTCGAGATGGTGAAGGACAAGACGCAGGACGAACCGCTCAAGACCTTCAAGAAGGCGATCGACAACGCGAAGCCGAGTCTTGAAGTGAAGTCGCGCCGCGTCGGCGGCTCCAACTACCAGGTGCCCGTCGAGGTCAATCCCAACCGCCGCCTCTCCCTGGCGATTCGCTGGGTCGTCGCCTACGCCACCGAACGCGCCGACGGCAAGACGATGCAGGAGAAGCTGGCCAACGAATTCGTCGACGCCGCCAACATGCGTGGCGGCGCCGTCAAGAAACGCGAAGACACGCACCGTATGGCGGAAGCCAACAAGGCCTTCGCGCACTACCGCTGGTAATTACTGTGGCACGCAACGTTCAACTCGC
>CAZJTG010000249.1:0-5812 GCA_964548865.1 uncultured Solibacteraceae bacterium | reverse complement strand
CACCGGCTCCACCACGCGCTCCGCCGGCGACTCATCCAGCGCCGTGCTCCGATGCAGCAGGTTAAAGTTCTGAAAAATGAATCCGATGTGCGAATTCCGAAGTCGGGCCAATTCGTCGCGATCGAGCGTCTCCGTTGCCCGGTTGTCGAGCCGGAACGAACCCTCCGTCGGCACATCCAGGCATCCGAGGATGTTCATGAACGTCGACTTCCCCGAGCCCGAGGCGCCGACGACGGCGACGAGCTGACCGCGCGGAATCATGAGGCCGGCGACACGCACGACAGGCCGCCAAGGCTGATGTCGCACGCAACGACTCTGGCCCTGGTGGCACCGATCGTCACAGAGAGATCGCCTGGAGCGGCCAGCCTCAGGTCCTTCCGCCGGCTGAAACCCGGAGGGTCCATTGCGGCGGAGCCTACCGAGGAAACCTGATCCTGTGAATCCGGGAAACTACGTGATCTGAAGCGTGCCGGCTACGTAGTTTCCAGGAACCGGATGCGCCGGCTTCCGCTCCGCGCGACGAAGTCACCTGCCGACCTTGAAATCACACGGAAAGCCCTCGCCGACGCGTGCGTTTCCATGCAACATTCCGACTCGAGGGCCGCCACTATGAGCGACTACGTCATCTCCGCGCGACAGGTCCGAAAGGAACGGTTCGAAGCCGAACCTGGTCCGAGCCGGTTCCTGGAGGTACCGGATGGCGCGCTGGCGCTTCCTGCTCACGAGGTGAGACGAAAGGATGCCTGGGTCAGGCGGGTCAGACGCAAGGCCACCTGGGGCACGGACGAGCGCACGGGTAATCCGCGCGGCGACGTCGTGGTCTTCATCCACGGTTACAACAACAGCGCACAGATGGTCATGAGCCGCCACCGCCAGCTGAAAAGGGACCTGACTTCAGCGGGATTCAAGGGCCTCGTCGTTTCGTTCGACTGGCCGAGCGGGGACCGCACGCTCAACTACGTCGAAGACAGGCACGACGCAAAGCAGACGGCGATGCAGCTCGTCCATGACGGCATCCGCGCGCTCGCCCAGGAGCAAGGACCCGGATGCACGATCAACGTGCACGTCGTGGCGCACTCCATGGGCGCCTATGTCGTGCGGGAGGCGTTCGACGACGCCGATGACGCGACGCTGGCGCAGAGCGGATGGCTCGTGAGTCAGATGGTCTTCATCGGCGCCGATGTCTCGTCGGGCAGCATGGCGCTGGGAGATTCCTCCACCGATTCCCTGTACCGGCACTGCACAAGGCTGACGAACTACTCGAACCGGGCGGACTCGGTGCTCAAGATCTCGAATGCGAAACGGCTGGGGATGGCCCCGCGCGTGGGCAGGGTCGGCCTGCCTCGGTCCGCGCCGGCCATGGCGGTCAACGTCGACTGTACGGAGTACTTCCAGAGCATCGAACTCGACCCCGCGCTCCGGGCCGCCGAGCAACGCATCGAGCTCGGCAGGTTGGCCCACTCGTGGCACATCGGCAACCGGATCTTCGCGATGGATCTCTTTGAGACCCTGCGCGGAGACCGGGACCGGGAAGCTATTCCGACAAGGAGGCTCGATCCCCAGCTCGGCCTGGTGTTGCAGAGACCCAGACCCTCCGCCTAGAACTTTGTGAGCGGTGCTGAAGAAGTGAATAGCCTACGTAGCAGTACGTACGATATCCGTTGGAGTACGCTAGAGTCTGTTGCCTGGAGCGACATGGAAACTATGACAGGCCAGAACGATCGCACACGTCAGTGGGCACGACTCGGCGCAGCCACGCGGCTGCGGGAGATCGAGGTGGAGCGCGCGGCAATTTTCAGAGAGTTCCCTGATCTCAAGTGGACCAAGGTCGGCTCGTCCCTGACGCGTACCCGCAAGAAGCTGTCGGCGGATGCCAAGAAAAGACTCAGCGCGGGCATGAGGAAATACTGGGCGCGCCGGAAGGCGGCCGCGGCGGCCAGGGCCGGAAAGGGCTAGGGCCGGGCGGCGGTTCGCCGGGCAGCCAGCCAGGCGCCGGCCTCGCGTTCGAACCAGGCGAGCGGGCCTTCGGCGGCATACGCGGGGTGCGAAAACGCACGCTCGCCGCGCCGTTCGAGGCCGATTTTTTCCAGCACGCGCTGCGAGGCGAGATTCCGCAGGCTGGTCATTCCGGCAATGGTCGGCAGGCCCATCGTCACGAAGCCGTGCGCGACAACCGCGGCTGCCATTTCGGTACCGTAGCCCTTGCCCCATGCAGGCTGCCGCAGCACGAAGCCAACCTGAATGATGGTCTCGCCCTGGATATGGTTCAGAAGATGGAAGCCGATCGGCTCCCCGCTGGCCCGTTCCACGGTCATCCAGATGCCCAGTCCTGGATGCGCATCGTAGTAGTCGAGGACACGGGCTTGCAGCATCCGATCCACGGCCTCGGGTGATTGGGTCCCCCCGAGATAGCGCGTGACGTCGGCGTCCGCGTACAACGCAACCAGCCACTCGCGATCGGCCGGCGTGAAGCGCCGGAGCCCAAGCCGCGTCGTCTCAAGCCAGAACTCCGCCTCGCACCCGGCACTCCGCACCCCGCACCCGCACTATTTCTTGTTCTTGCTGGGATTGAACACCGGCATCTCCACGCGCCGCGACCAGTCCTCGAACGACCCGTCGTACAGCAGCACCTTGATGCCGAGCGTCCGCGCGGCGAAGGCCACCGCGGTCGCCTGCTGGCCGATGTGGCAGTAGGTCACCACCGTATCGCCAGGTTTCGCGCCGGCCGCGGCAAACATCTGCGCCAGCTGATCGGCGGGCTTCAGCTTCTGATCGGCGCCAACCGTCTCGGTGTAGGGCACGTTCTTCGCCCCGGCGATGTGACCGGCGCGGTGCGGTCGCTGCTGGGAGCCGCCCGTCTGCGCGCCGCTGTAGAACGCGGGCGTCCGCCCGTCGATTACCACGATGGTCGCGTTGTCGAGCTGGGCCTTCACGAAGTCGGCATCGACGATCGTCGGTTGAATGCGAAGGGGTGACAACGTGCCTTTGACGGAAGCCGGCACCGTGGTCACCACCGCTCGGCCCTCCTGCACCCACGCGTCCGCTCCTCCGTCGAGCAGCGAGGCCTGCTTGCCGAGACCGGCGTAGTCGAGCGTGTAGAGGACGCGGGTCGCCATGGCAATCCTGTCGCGGCTGTAGGACACCACGACGCGCGAACGGTCCGAAATGCCGATCGCCTCAAGCCTCGCGCGCAGGTCGTCGGGCGCCGGCATCTGCAGGGTCAGTCCGGTCTCGCTGGTCGTATCTGAAACGGCGATGTCGTTCAGCGTGATGAAACGGGCGCCGGGGATGTGCCCCGCGTCGTACTCCGCCTTGACGCCGACGTGAAGCAGCACGAGG
This sequence comes from uncultured Solibacteraceae bacterium, assembly GCA_964548865.1. Classification (GTDB taxonomy): domain Bacteria; phylum Acidobacteriota; class Vicinamibacteria; order Vicinamibacterales; family SCN-69-37; genus DASUGC01. The sequence continues at coordinate 2,473 of CAZJTG010000249.1, read as the reverse complement.
TTGGCGTCCTGCAGGCGGTCCGCGAGCCAGCCCGCGGAGACGACGAGCGATTCACGCGGTGACTGCGCCGCCGACGGCGCCGTCGCCACCAGAAGCAGGAAGAGGACGATGGAAGCTGTGCGTTTCATGCCTCCATTCTAGGGGTTTCAGACGTCACCCGTCGTCACCTGTCGTAACCTGTGGTCTATGAAATGGCAGGGCATGCGTCAGAGCGGCAACGTCGAGGATCGGCGGGGCGCGCGGGGCGGCGGCTTCCGCATGGGCGGCATGGGCGGTGGCGGCGGCTTCCGGACCGGCGGTCTCAGCATTGGCGGCATCGTCATCCTCCTGATTGTCGGATGGCTGTTTGGGGCCGACCCGCTGACGCTGCTCGACTCAGGCCAGGTCGATCAAGGTCAGTTCTCGCCAGGCACCGATTCCGGGCCGGCTGCCCCGCCGACCGACGACGCCGGCAAGATGGTCGCGGCCGTGCTGGGTGACACCGAGGACGTCTGGACTCGCGTGTTCAGCGATGCCGGCCTGCGGTACCCGGCGCCGAAGCTCGTGCTCTTCAGCGACGAGGTGCAGTCCGCGTGCGGTGGCGCGTCGGCGGCCATGGGCCCGTTCTACTGTCCGCGCGACCAGAAGGTCTACATCGACCTTTCGTTCTTCCGGGATCTGGATCGCCGATTTGGAGCACCGGGCGATTTTGCGCAGGCTTATGTCGTCGCGCACGAAGTCGGGCACCACGTACAGCACGTGTTCAACGTGCTGGCGGCCGGCGCCAGCAACGCGCAGTCGGTGCAGCAGGAACTACAGGCCGATTGCCTCGCAGGCATGTGGGGCCGTTCAGCCGGCGGACGCAACTACCTCGAAGCGGGAGACGTGGAGGAAGGGCTTCGCGCGGCGGCGGCGATCGGCGACGACCGCCTGCAGCGCGCGTCGAGCGGCCGCGTCGTGCCGGAGTCGTTCACGCACGGGTCGTCGGCGCAGCGGGTAGAGGCACTGAGGCGCGGCCTGCAGGGCTCGACGCTCGAGGGCTGCGGAGTGCGGGTGCGGTAGGTACGCGTTACGCCTTACGCAAGCCGGCGCGCCGCTACTGTTTTCTGACTTCCGTCCCGGCGATCCAGACGGACCTGATCGATCGTGTCGCCGAGATGTCCGTGAGTGGATTGCGCTCCAGCACGACGAAATCGGCCCACTTGCCTGCCGCAATCGATCCGAGATCGTCACGACCGACGGCGCGCGCGGCGCCCACCGTGGCCGCGCGCAGCACTTGCGCGGGCGTCATCCCCGATTCGGCCATCATCGACATCTCGAGGTGCTCGAAGAAGCCCTGAAAGCGCTCCGGTGCCGGGCCGGAGTCCGTGCCCATGGCGATCAGGACGCCCGCATCGGACGCCTTCTTCAGATTGCGCTTCGCGATCTCGAGACCCGCCTTGTAGCGCTGGGCCGACGTCGACGAGGCCATCGCCTTCTGGCGCGCGGGATCCCGAAGCTGCGCCGTCACGTCCGTGTCGGCCTCTCGAAGGAAGAACGGATCGGCGAAAAACGCGGGCGTCGATTCGTAGACGAACGTGCTGATTTCGCGCGTGAGCGTCGGACAATACGGGACGTTGCGCGCCTTCATCAGTTCGATCGTTTCGTCGTCCAGTTCCTTGTCTCGAACGCTGTGCGCAATCATGTCCACGCCGGCCTTGAGAAGTGCTTTCGCATCATCGAGATAGAAGATGTGGGCGGCCACGCGCAGGTTGCGCGCGTGCGCTTCCTCGACGACCGCGCGATAGACCTCGGGCGGCATCTTGGTGGTTGAGCCGAGGTTGTCGTCCACCCGGATCTTGATGATGTCGGCGTTGAGCGCTGCAACGCGCGCGACGGCCTGGCGCGCCTCATCGGGCGTCCGCCCCGTGATCACCTCACCCGAGACGAAGAGCCGCGCGTGGGCGAGGCCCGGCACGTTCTGGGCGTCGCGAATCGAGAACGCCGGCGCCTGTTCGCCGCCGAGACTGAAGACGGTCGTGATCCCGTATCGCGCGTAGACGCCGAGCTGGCGGCGGGTGTTCTCAACCGTGTAGGCGCGCGGCTTGAGTCCGTCGACGTCGGACACGTGCGCGTGGGCAGCGATGAAGCCCGGCACGACGAATCCTCGATTCAGATCGACCACCCGCGCGCCCGCGAGGTTGGCCTGCGAGACCGGCAGGATCCGCTCGATCCTGCCGTCGCGCACCACGATCGCGGCGTTCGCCGGCCCGAGGCCGCCGGCGCCGTCCGTCACGACGATGCGGAGGTTATTGAAGACGACGCCGCCGGCGGGCGGGCCGGACTGGCCCGCGACCGCCGCGCCGATGCACACCAGGCACAGCACCAGCGCGCCGCGAACACAGGAATATTGATTCATGGAGACGGATGCTACCGTGAGTGGCCTGGACCCTGTGCTAGATTTAAGGGTCCGCCTGTGCGGTGAGTGTAGCTCAATGGTAGAGCACCGGACTGT
>CAZJTG010000248.1:3451-5820 GCA_964548865.1 uncultured Solibacteraceae bacterium | reverse complement strand
CCAGCCGTAGTGAAAACACAGAACGTACGCCAGCGGCAGACCGACGCACCAGTGGCCCACGAGGTTCACGATCATCGGGATCTTCGTCTCGCCGATTCCCCGCAGCGCGCCGGTCGTCACGGCCTGGATGCCGTCGAACAACTGGAACGCGGACGCCACCGCAAACAGCCCGATGCCGATCGTGACGACCGACGCGTCAACCGTGAACGGCCGCATCAGCAGGACGGGCGCGACGATGAAGAGCACGGCGGCGCTCACCATGACGACGGTCGCCAGCCCGACCGCCAGCCAGCCGGCGGCGCGGGCGCCGGCAGGATCACCGCGGCCGACCGCATGGCCCACGCGCACCGCGGCGGCCGACGAGAATCCGAACGGCACCATGAACACGCAGCCCACGATGTTGAGCACGATGTTGTGGGCGGCCGCGGCCGCCGGGCCGATCCGGCCAGACAGGGCGGCCGCGGCGGCAAAGACGCCGACTTCCAGCAGCATCTGCCCCGCCGCCGGCAGTCCGAGCCGGACGATGCGCCAGATGCGACCGGGATCGAACGCGAACGGCACGTCATGCAGGCCCGACGGCCGATCGCGCTCGCGTCGCACGATCACCACGAACAGAAATCCGGCCATCGTCAGGCGCGAGAACACCGTGGCCCACGCGGCGCCGACGACGCCGAGCGCTGGAAACCCGTAGTGGCCGTGAATCAGGAGCCAGTTCGCGGCCACATTGATCAGGTTGGCGGCCACCAGCGCGTACATCACCGGACGCACGATGTGCAGCGCCTGGAGGTAGCGGCGGAACACGGTGTAAGCCAGGAGCGGCGGGCTCGACCAGAGTAGATGCGTCATGTACGGCTGCAGGTAGGCAAGCACGTCGGCGTGCAGTCCGAGGCTCGGCAGCAGCAGCACGAGGCCGTACGAGATCGCGGTGAGGAACACAGCGAGCACGGCGGCCAGCTGAAGTCCGGCAAAAAGCCACCGATGGCACTCGTCGACGCGGCCCGCGCCGTGGTTCTGCGACACGAACGTGTCCAGCGCGAGCAGCGTGCCCATCCCGACGACCATCACCGAGAGGTAGAGGATCGAGCCTGTACCGACGGCGGCGATCGCCGCGGGGCCGAGCGATCCGACCATGAAGGTGTCGACCAGACCCATGGCCATCCAGCCCAACTCGGCCTGGATGATCGGTCCGGCGAGACTGATCAGGGGACGGAGTTCGTTACGGGTGGTGGAGGTCACGGAGGAAGTGCCGGAGTTACGGAGCGGAGGGCACGGAGGCTACCGGCCCGCCGCGGTCATCATCATCTCGACCAGCGCCGATCGCGCCACGAGCCGGGCGCCGACCACGGTGCGGGCGGGCGGATCGGACAGGAAGATCTCGCGCGAGATGCCGTCCACCTGCCGCTGTTGCCAGATGTCATTGAGATAGATGGTGTTCTCGACGACGTGGCTGAAGGAGACGCCGGCGCCGTCGAGCGTCCGGCGGATGCGCGTGAACACTTCGCGGGTCTGCGCGGCAAGGTCCGAGGCGTTCTTGTCCGTGTTGCCCAGCACGCCGGAGAGGAACAGCAGGTCGCCCGCCCGGACGGCCGTCGAGAGCGGCAGGCTCGGCGACACCGCGGGCCCGAGCACCTGCTTGCCCGATTCCGTGGCGGTGAGCGTGATCTCGACGAACGAGTCGTTGCCCATGAGATCCGTCACGGCCGTCGCGCGCGCGGGCGGTTCCGTCGTGAAATACGTCCGGTACGCGTTGTTCATCTCCTCGAAGAACGAGTCGTCGGTGAGATACACGCGTGCGGCGACGACGTCCGCGTAGGACAGGCCCGCCGTCCTGAGCAGGACGCCTGCGTTGTCAAGGATCGTCGTCGTCTGAAGACTCACGGATCCGGGCACCGGCTGGTCGTCGGCGCCGCGACGGCTGACGAGACCGGAGAAAAACACGAAACCGGCGGCCCTGACGATGTAGGAGTACGGCCGAGGCGACTTCATCCACCCGGCCGGATGCAGGGTCTCGCGCGGCGCGCCGTTCTCTACGGCAATCGCCGAGAGGGCGACGAGTCGATCCGGTCCCAGGTCCGTCACGACCGTCGTCCTCACCGGCGGCTTGTCCGAGAAGATCTGGCCGTAGGTAGCGTTCAGCGCCGCGAAGTCGCTGGCGCGCTTGAGGTACACATTGACGCTGACGGCCTGCGCGAGGGACGAACCGGCGGCCGTCAGGACGTCGGACAGCCGCTGGAGGGCGTGCTTCACCTGCGAGCCGATGTCGGGACCAACGACCTTGCCGTCCGGTCCGGTGCCGGTGACCGCGGAAACAAAGATCAGGCCGCCAGCCTTGACCGCCGGACTCGCGACGCCGGTGGCCGCGCCATCAA
>CAZJTG010000248.1:0-3351 GCA_964548865.1 uncultured Solibacteraceae bacterium | reverse complement strand
AAACGACGCAAACAACCCCACGACGCCAGCAACGGAAACCACCATGTCCAAGACATCCAAGACAGAGTCGCGCCGGAAGTTCCTGAGAGCCGTTCCCGCCGCTGTGGCCGGCGCCGTCGGAGCGAAGGTACTGGCGCAGCAGGCGCCGCCGGCCGGGCCGGTGAAGGCGGGCACGATCGAGGCCGCCGAGTCGATCGTGGGCATCGACTTCCACGCAGAGGACGAAGCGGCGCTCGCGGCAGACCTGAACAACCGTCTGCGGGTCTTCCAGCAGTTGCGATCGTCCGCGATTCCACAGGACACCGAGCTGGCGACGATCTTCAAGCCCGCGCTCCCGGGCCGCGAGCCGAAGGGACCGGCCACGCCCGGCGCATCGGTGCGGTACACGAAGCCGCCACTCACGCTGAAGCGCCCCGCGAATCTGGAGGACGTGGCGTTCTGGCCGATCGCGAAGATCGCCGCGCTCGTCGAACGGCGGCTCGTCACGTCCACCGAACTCACCGAGATGTACCTCGCGCGGCTCAAGCGGTACCAGCCGTTGCTGCAGTTCTACGTGACGCTGACGGAGGATCTGGCGCGGCAGCAGGCCGCCGACGCAGACCGCGAGATCAAGGCCGGCAAATACCGCGGCCCCCTGCACGGGCTGCCGTGGGGTGCGAAGGACCTGCTGGCGACCAGGGGCATCCGGACGACGTTTGGTGCGGAGCCCTACGTCGATCAGGTGATCGACTACGACGCCACGGTCGTCGAACGGCTGCGCAACGCCGGCGCGGTACTCGTCGCGAAACTCACGCTCGGCGCGCTCGCGCAGGGGGATCGGTGGTTCGGCGGCCGGACGAACAACCCGTGGAATCCCGCGGCCGGATCGTCGGGATCCTCGGCCGGACCGGGATCGGCCACCGCGGCGGGCTGCGTCGCGTTCTCGATCGGCACCGAGACCCGCGGATCGATCATTTCGCCGTCAGCGGTCAACGGCGTCGTCGGCCTGCGGCCGACGTACGGCCGGGTCAGCCGCTACGGAGCGATGGCGTTGTCGAACACGATGGACAAGATCGGCCCGATGTGCCGGTATGTCGAGGACACGATCCTCGTCCTCAACGCCATCTACGGACCGGACGCGCACGATGCGTCAGTGGCGGACGCGGCGTTCAAGTGGAATCCGGATCTGCCGCTGTCGGGAATCAAGATCGCGTACGTCAGGGCTGGTTTCGAACCCGGTGCACCCGGTGCACCCGTAGGACCCGGAGCTGGTGCCGGCCGTGGAGGCGCGACTCCCGAACAGCTGCAGCAACAGCGCCAGATGTACCGCGACGTGCTGGACACCTACCGGAAGCTCGGCGCGAATCTCACGGCCGTGGATCTCCCGGATCTGTCACTCAGCAATCAGATCGGCTTCCTGCTCGAAGTCGAGGCCGCGGCGTCGTTCGACGAGCTGACCCGATCGGGCGAGGCCAACCTGCTCCAGAGCGGCACGTCGCGCAGCACGTGGCCGCGGACGTTCCGCGCCGCGCGGTTCGTGCCGGCGGTCGAGTACCTGCGCGCGCTGCGCGCGCGCACGATCCTCATGCGTCAGTTCGACGCCTTCATGAGCAAGTTCGACGTGCTGCTCTCCGCCGGCAGCGATCAGACGCTCGGCGCCACCAACCTGACGGGGCATCCGGCGATGGCCGTCAAGTGCGGCTTCATCAACAACACGCCGCGCATCCTGATGCTGACGGGCCAGCTCTACGACGAGGCCACCATGGCGCGCGTCGCGCTGGCGTACGAGCAGGCGACGGAGTGGAAGGACAAACACCCCACGCTGAAGGCATAACGCTACGTCTTTTCGATCGTCACCTTGTTCATCACGACCGGCGTGATCGGGCGGTCGTTCTTGCCCACCGGGACGGCGCCGATCTTCTGGATCACGTCCATGCCCTTCGTGACGGCGCCGAAAACCGAGTGGCGCCGATCGAGGTGGGGCGTCGGCCCGAGCGTGATGAAGAACTGGCTGCCGTTGGTGTTCGGGCCGGCGTTGGCCATGGACAGGATGCCGGCGCGGTCGTGGCGCAGGTCCGGGTGGAATTCGTCCGCGAACTGGTAGCCCGGCCCGCCGTAGCCTTCCCCAAGCGGATCGCCGCCCTGGATCATGAATCCCTGAATGATGCGGTGGAAGATGATGCCGTCGAAGTACGGCGTCCTGTGCTTCTCGCGCGTCTTGGGATGCGTCCACTCGATCGTGCCTTCCGCGAGGCCGACGAAGTTGGCGACGGTTTTGGGGGTCTTGGCGTCGTACAGCTCGATGCTGAAGTTGCCGAGCGTGGTCTCGAAGTGAGCGAATGTAGCCATCGCCGTCAATTCTACTTGACGCCGATGAGTCTGCGGAGTTCGTTGACGCGGGATTCCAGCGCCGGGTCTTTGGCAGCGATGTCCAGCAGGGGCCTGGCCCTCACGGGGTCGAGGCCTCGGGCGTAGTGATTGGCGGCGTTGAACGCCGAGGCGTACTGCTGCGCGCGGTCCGCCTTGATCGCCGCCTGGAAGCCCTCAATCTGGCGCGCCCGGAAGGCCTCATCGATGTCGTTCATCGTCTGCATCTTCACGAGCGCCTCTTCCGCGAAGAGCGCCGCGCGTTCGTAGCAGTGCATCGCGTCCTCGAAGTGCCCCGCGGAGATGGTCCAGCGCTCGCGTTTCATGTCGTTCAGGCCCAGATACCAGCGCGAGACGCAGTCGTACTGGCCGTCTGTCATGGCCTTGGCCGTGACGAGGTCCCTGTCGGCGGGAAGGAGGTCGTCCTGATCGTGTTCGATGATTCCGGCGAGCCGGTGCACCGCGTTGTTGGACACGATCTTCTTGGCCATCTCGATGTCCGCGCGGGCCTGCGGCAGGTTCTTGAGGTTGTGCTGCACCCACGCGCGCCAGTAGTAGGCATCCGAGAGGTTCGACGTGGGGATCGCGATCATGCGCGTCGCCGCGGCAATCGAGTCGTCGAACTGTTTGAGGAACGCGAGGCACACCGTGCGCCCCAGGAGCGCGTTGTCGTGCAGCGGTTCGATCGCAATGGTCTCGTTGTAGAACCCGAGCGCGGCCTTGCAGTCGCCGAAGATCTGGTTGTAGTTGCCGGCGAGATACGTCACCGCGGGCGACGCCGGGAATCGCGCGTGGGCTTCGGCGAGAAGCGGACGCGCGGCAGGCGCTCCCGTCTCGCTCGCCCTCGCGAGGTCGATGCGGGCGAGGAAATACGCCGCCTCCGCCCACCGCGCGTCGTCCTTGCGCACGGTTTCGAACTGCGGCTTGACCAACGACACGCAGAACCCGAGCCGGTACTGAAGCAGGGGCGGCGCGTCCTTCGGGATCTCGCTCATCACGAGCCGT
>CAZJTG010000247.1:0-5822 GCA_964548865.1 uncultured Solibacteraceae bacterium | reverse complement strand
GCGCGGCCGACAACACCGCGGGCGCACGCGACGACTTCAGCCACGTCATGCCCGCCTCCCGCTCACCCGCCGCGGCCAGCGGCGCCAGGCGATCTCGCCGACGTACGTCACGAGCGCCATCCATAGCAACTGGCGCCACAGCGGCCACGCCGCCAGCGCGCCTCCGGACTGATCGACACCCGCTGCCGGCGGCAGGTCGCTCACGCGTGCGTCGGGGGGGGCATAGACGCCGCCCGTGGCCATCGAGAGTCGCTCGAGATCGAGTCCGTCGGTGGGCAGCACCTGCCGTTCCGGCGCGCGATCGGCATTGGCCGGCGAGACGAGGCGCGTTGGTTGAAGCGCCACGCCCGACCCAAGACGGGCGGAGGCCACCGCATGGAATTCCTGATCGGCCGCCACCACGGCCTCCGCCTCGAAGACCCCCGGCGCGACTTCCCGGAACGGAAGGTTCCCCTGCCGGTTGCCGGCCCGATCCTCGACCGAGGCCTCCGGGCGTACTGCTTCTTCGCGCGCGAGTCTTTTCGCTCGCACGGTCACGGACGTCCGCTGCCGCTCGACGTCGTACGCAAACAGGCGCAGATCCGCGGCCGTTCTCGACAGTACGCGTCCCAGCCATCGCCCGTAGTCGCGCCAGTCATTCCAATTCCGCGTCCCCTCACCCACCGGCTCCGTCGTCAGCGCCGTGACCCGACCGAGCCCGTAGCGCCACGTCGCGACCACCGGGTCGCCCGACCTGTCGATTTCCATCAGGACCTCGGCCTCGTCTCGCGCCGTCGTCTCCACGTAGCCATCGAGCGCCGGCACGGCGCCGCGGTTGATGTCGCTCCACCATCCGGCGCCGCCGCGAGTCTTCACGTCAAACGTGCCGGTCTTGTACGCCGGGAGCTTCATGGTCGACGGCTGCTTCAGGATCACTTCGGGCAGGCTGTAGCGGTCGATGGCCGAGTAGAAACGCCCTTTGCCCCACGACGCCAGGTCGATCAGGAGCTGGTTGTGAGCCTGCGCGCCGACGAGCACCGTAGACAGGTTGATGCCGTCGCGCGTGATCTGGCGGAGCAACGACTCGTAGTCGGCCGTCTCGACGCCCGCGTCGGTGATCACGAGGATGTGCTTGTAGCGGGTATCGACATTCTTGAGCCCGTAGTACGCCTCCTCGAGGCCGGGGCGCAGCACGGTGCCGCCAATCGCCTGCATCCGCCCGATCGCCCGATCGATCGTGATCTTGTTGGCGGCCGACTGGAGCGGCACGGCCCAGTGCTTGTTCCCGTAGAACTCGACAATGCCCACGCGGTCGTGCGCTTTCAGCCGGCGAATCGCCAGCCGCGCGACCTGCTTGGCCAGCTCGAGGCGCGTGCCGATCATCGAGCCGGACGTGTCGATGATGATCGCGAGCGCGGTGCTCGGATCGCGTTTCTCCGCGCGCTGGACGAACTCCACCGGCACGGCCTCGGCCAGCGGCGTGCCGTCGTAGCCGCCGGTTCCGAACGCCGACCGCCCACCGCTGAACACGAGACCGACTCCCTGTCGTGCGACAGCGGCTGTGAGCTGGCGCTGGACGCGCTCGTCGAGCTGGCTTGCGGGCCGATCGTCGACCATCACCAGATCCCACTTCGACAGATCACCGAGATCCGCCGAACGGCCGGCATCGCGCACCGTAAACCCCGATCCAAGGAGCCGGTCGACGCCGTCGGCGCCGCCCCGCTGTCGCTCCCCCACGTAGAGCACGTTCAGCGGGGGTTGCACCGCCACGACCGTCCTGATCGTGTTGTTGCCCGTATTGACGTCCGTGGATCCCGCATCGACCGTCGCCTCGAGCGTGAGCGCGCCGGCCGCGGCCGGCTCGAAGGCCAGCGGCACCGCGAGCGTGGACGCCACGTCGACGGGAGGAGAGACGGCCAGCTCCCGCCCGTCCGGCGTTCGTAGGCGTACGCGGATCCCGCGCGCCACGCCCGCAACGTCCACACGCACACGACCCGTCTGCCCCACCCGGAGCTCGCCGTCCGCCACGATGCGGGCCGGATACACGTCGCGTTCGTCAACGCCCATGTCATGCGTGATGACGGCGATGCCGCGGGAGATGAGCTCCTGCACGACGGGCCCCCAGTGGCGATCGGTCGCGAGGCCGTCGGTGAACAGCCACACGCGTCCGCGGCCGCGTTCGGGCACGGCGCGGGCGGCCTCGGCCAGTCCGTCCGCCAGTGACGAGGCGGTCGCATCGCCCTGCGCGATCGTCCGGCCAAATGGCGCACCGGCCGAGACGCTGTCGCCGGTACCGCCGATCGCGATGAGCACGTCGTCGGCGCCCTGCCGGCGCGCGGCGACGAGCGCCGCCTGCCGCGCGCGCTGCTCCGCCGACATCGACGCGGACTCGTCAATCACGAAGATTTCGTGAATGGCCTCCGTCGGCGTGACGAGCACGGGCTGCGCGAGCGCCAGAACGAGCGCAGCGCACGTCGCGGCGCGCCACGCCGGATGGACCCAGGTCTTCGCTCGCCGCGGCCAGAACCACAGCGCCGCGACCGCGGGCAGGAGCACGAGCGCCCAGGGATGGAGCCAGCCGACGCTCATGGCTACGGCATCCTTCCCCGCTGGTACAGCTGCCATTCGACGGCGAGCAGCACGAGCGCGGCCATGACCAGCCAGATCGCGAGCGATGGCGCGGCACCTGACCCGACGGTCGCAGGCTCGATTTGCAGCACGTCATCACCGCCGCCGCGAGTCACGACGGGCGACAGCAGTGACGCGGAGAGCGGCGGGGCGTCGCGGCGCGCGAGCGGGCCGGCGGCCGGGGGCACGATTGGAAGCCCGCCGGTATCGACCGGTCGGCCGTTTGCGGCGACGACGATCGACGGAATGGCGCCCTCGGTCATCCGCACCGGCCGGCCGGCGGCGACGTAGTGTGCCCAGGCCTCGACTCCGGCGAGCCACCGAACCGCGCTCGCGACAAACAGCGGGAACGTGCGCGACCGGGTGAAATTGAACTCGCTCGTGACAAGCGGCGCCCACACGGAAAACCGCCACGCGCGGCCCTCTTCGACCGAGATTTCTATCGGGCGGCCCGCCTGATCGGCAAGGCTCATCGCGTCAATCTGCCGCAGGCCCAGGCCCTCCACCGCGGCTGTCAGCGCGTCCGAGGCGTCAACCGCGACCGGGTGCGTCAGCAGGAACGCCGTGGGCTGCCGCTCGGGATCCACGAATTCCAGCGACGGGCCCACCACGTCGCTGATTTCCCCGGCGCGCCGGATCACGACGTCGGGTGCCGACGAGGACGACACGATCTCGATACCGTTGTCAGCTTCGAGGACAGGCGTGACGATTGACGCCAGGGACGGGGAGACACGTACGCGCAGGACGGGCCGTCGCGGCAGGCGCAGGCTGGCGGCGTCATCCGCCTGAATCGCGTCGCCTGACAGACGCGCCTCGAGCAGACCGCCTGCCGCCGGCAGCTCCCGGACTCGCACGGATTCGCCCCGGCCATCAGGCCAGGGAGTGCGCTCGATGGTCTCCGGAGGAAGCATCCGGCCGTCGAGAGACAGGACAACGGACGTCGCCTCCGTGCCTGGGCGTCGTTCGATTGCCGCGAGCACGTCCACACGATCCCACGCGCCCGATCCGGACTCCGCGACCCCCAGTGCGGTGATGCCGGCATTCGCCACAGGGGCCTCGGGCCGCGATGCGCGTGTCACGGTGACACCGGCGGGCAGTGCCGCGACCGCCTCGGGACCGACAGGGGCGTCGCCGACCACGACGACCCTGGTCCGGCCGCCGGCCGGCCGGGCGACGACCGCGGCGCGGATCGCCTGACCGACGGCTGGCGGCGCGGCGTCCGCCGGTCGTCCCACGGTGCGCGTGCGGAACAGCAGGGTCTCCTCGCGGGGAGCCAGCAGCGTCTGCACTGACGCACCCGCCCACAGAACGGCGCGCCGATCGGCGGGCCAGTCCCGCACGATGGATTCGGCCTCGCCGAACGCCCGGGCAAGCCGATCGGCTCGCCCCATGCCGGCCGACCCGTCAACGATGACGACCAGGGTGTCTGTCGTGGAGGCGGTTCGCCATTGCGGATCGCTCAGTCCCAGCCAGACGAGCGTCGTGATTGCCAGGACCAGCAGGTACGCCAGCGGATGCCGGAAGCGTTCGCGGAGCGTCCTGACCGGCGCCTCGTGGCTGACCTGCTTCCAGAAGATCGTCGTGACGACCGTCACGTCTCGATAGCGCGTGCGGAGTTGCTGCAGGAAGAAGAGTCCGGCCGCCAGGCCCGCGACGCCTGCGAGTACCACGCCCATCGGCCACGCCCCGAAGATCACGCCCGCAGCTTCCCTTCGGCGAAGTACGCGTTCAATTGCGTCAGGAGATCGCGATCGACGTCGATTCGCAGGAGCCCGCCGCGGTAGTACTTGACGAGGTCCGCAAGTTCATCCGTGAAACGCGCGTAGGCCTCGCGGTAGCGCTCGAGCACGTGCGGCGTCACCGTGAGTTCGGTCAGCTCGCCGGTCTCGCAGTCGCGCAGGCGGACGTCGCCCTCGAGGTCGGGCGCCGCGTCCGACGCGCGCACGAGCTGCACGAACAGCACGCGATGGCGCACCGCCCCGAGCGCGTCCCGCACGGCGGCGAGGCCCTGCGGATCGAAGAAGTCGCTGATGACGACCAGCCATCCGCGCCGCAGGTTCATGTCCGCGACACGGCGAATCGCGCCCGACAGGCTCGTCCCGTCCTCGGGAGCCGCCGGCGCGAGCCGTGCCAGGTGTTCGGCGCACGTCATCGTCGATGCCTTGCCGGAGAGCGACCGCACGGCGACCTGCATCGTCCCGGCGAACGGGAAGATCGCGATGGCGTCGTGATGGGACAGACTGATCGTCCCGAGCGCGAGCGCGCATCGGAGGCCGGCCAGGGCGCGGGGCTCGGCCTCGTGGAACATGCTGGTCGATACATCCGGCATGAGGTAGAGAGGCAGGTCCTGCTGCTCCTCGTACAGCTTCAGGAAGACCTTGCCCAGGCGGCGGTAGATGTTCCAGTCAATCGCACGCGGATCGTCGCCCGGTGAGTAGCCGCGGAAATCGCGGAACTCCAGGCCGCTGCCCAGTTCCCGCGACAGCCGCTCGCCGTAGCGCCCGCCCGCCGCCACGCGGCTGACCGACAGGCTCAAGTGCGACAGGGCCGACAGGAACGCGGGATCGAAGAGCCGATCGAACGGGATCGGACCTGCGCTCATGAGGCGACTTCGAGCGGCGCCCGCACGGCGCCGAGCGCCGCCTCCACGATGTTGGCGTCGGTGACGCGGTCGGACTGGCCGTGGAAGTTGATGAGCAGACGATGGCGGAGCACCGGCAGCGCGACCCGCCGCACGTCCTCGACGCTCACCGCATACCGCCCATCCACGAGGGCCCTTACCTTGGCCGCAAGCAGCAGCGACTGGGCGCCGCGCGGGCTCGATCCCAGCGCGACGTACTCGTTCACGCGCGGCGGCGCGTAGGCGCTGCCCGGCTGCGTCGCCATGACGAGGCGGACCGCGTACTGCTTGGCGTGATCCGGGACGGGGACGGCCCGCACGATGTGCCGCAGCGTCATGACGTCCGCACCCTGAATGACCGGGGTGATGACCACGTCAGCGTCGCCAATCGTGCGGTCGAGAATCGGACCGTAGTCCTCTTCGCGCGGATAGCCGACGACGAGCTTGAAGAGGAAGCGATCGAGCTGGGCCTCCGGGAGCGGATACGTGCCTTCCTGCTCGACAGGATTCTGCGTGGCCAGCACGAAGAACGGCTCCGGCAGCCTGATCGTGCGGCGGCCGACGGTGATTTGCCGCTCCTGCATCGCCTCGAGGA
>CAZJTG010000246.1:0-5831 GCA_964548865.1 uncultured Solibacteraceae bacterium | reverse complement strand
TTCATGCTGGTGGTGAACGCCGGCAACATCATGAAGGACCACGAGTGGATCGTCGGTCAGTCGCGAGCCCGCGGTGCCGATGTGGCGGTGGTGAATTCCAGCTCGCGGTACGCCCTGCTGGCACTTCAGGGACCGCAGGCCGAGGCGATTCTGCAGACGCTCACCGGAATTGATCTGCCGGCCATCAAGTACTACTGGTTCGCGACAGGCGAGGTTGCGGGCATTCGGGCCACCGTCTCCAGAACCGGGTACACGGGCGAGGATGGATTCGAGGTCTTCGTGCCGCCCGCGCAGGCCGAGAAGGCGTGGGACAGCATGCTCATGGCGGGCAGATCCAGTGACGCCAAGCCCTGTGGCCTGGGCGCCCGGGACACCCTTCGGCTCGAGGCCTCGATGCGGCTCTGCGGAAGCGACATGGACGAGCACACGACGGTCCTCGAAGCCGGGCTGGGCTGGATCGTCGGGTGGAAGAAGGCCGACTTTCTTGGCGCGCCGGTGCTGCGGGCGCAGAAGGCGGGCAGCCTGGCGCGGAGGCTCGTCGGGTTCGAGCTTCGAGACCGGGCAATCGCGCGGCACGGCTATCCGGTGATTCGTGACGGCCAGCAGGTAGGCGTCGTCACGAGCGGCACCCAGACTCCGTTCCTCAGGAAGGCCATCGGTCTCGCCATGGTTCCGGTGGACATGGTCGCGATCGGCACCACATTCGATATCGAGATTCGCGGCCGCGCCGTGCGCGCTGAAGTCGTGCCCGAGCCGTTCTACAAACGGCCGGGGAAAGCCTGACGTCCAGTTGGAGAACAGCATGTACCCGAGCGACCTCAAGTACACCAAAGACCATGAATGGATCAGGATCGAGGGCACTGATGCGGCGGTGGGAATCACCGACTTCGCCCAGCGCCAGCTTGGCGATGTCGTCTTCGTCGAGCTGCCGGAAGTCGGCCGCCGGCTCAAGGAAGGCGAGGTCTTCGGCACCATCGAGTCCGTGAAGGCCGTCTCGGAACTGTTTTCGCCGGTGTCTGGTGAAGTGATCGCGGTCAACACCGACCTCGGATCGCACCCGGACAAGGTCAACAGCGCGCCGCATGACGCCTGGATGATCCGCATCCGGCCGAGCGACCCGGCCGAAGCCGGTCACCTGCTGGACGCGGCGGCGTACATGGAGCTCGTCAAATAGTGGGCGACTCGTTCCAGGCCAGGCACATAGGACCACGTGGGCAGGACGTCGATCGCATGCTCGCCGCGGTTGGCGCACCCAGCCTCGATGCGCTGATTTCCGAGATTGTCCCCAGCGATATCCGCGCCACGAAGCCCCTCGCGTTGCCCGCCGCGCAGAGCGAGTTCGAGTATCACCGCGAGCTGGCCGCGCTGGCGGCGCGTAACCGGGTGTTTCGCAGCTACATCGGCCTGGGGTACCACGACACGATTACGCCGGCCGTGATCGCGCGGAACGTGTTCGAGAATCCCGGATGGTACACGCCGTATACGCCGTATCAGGCGGAAATCGCACAGGGTCGTCTCGAGTCCCTCCTCAACTTCCAGACCATGGTGAGCGATCTCACGGGGATGGAAGTGGCGAACGCCTCGCTGCTCGACGAGGCGACCGCGGCAGCCGAAGCGATGGTGCTCCTGTTGCGCGTTCAGCGCCGTGCCGACGCCCCGGTCTGCATCGTCTCCGACCGCGTGTTTCCACATGTGCGGGACGTGCTCGAGTCGCGAGCCGAGCCTCTTGGCATCACCCTGCGATTCGCGGACGTGTCAGCGGCCGAGTTCACTCCGGATGTCTTCGGCGTCTACGTCCAGACCCCTGACGATCGAGGTGAGGTAACCGACCTGTCGGCGCTGGTCGAGCGGGCGCACGCCGCCGGTGCCCTCGTCGCTGTGGGCACCGACCTGCTGGCCCTCACGATCATGACGCCGCCGGGAGAAGCCGGCGCCGATGTGGTCGTCGGAAACGCCCAGCGATTCGGCGTGCCGATGGGGTACGGCGGGCCGCACGCCGCCTTCTTCGCCACGAAACAGGCGTTCCTGCGCCAGGCGCCTGGCCGGGTCATCGGCGTGTCCGTGGACGCGCATGGCCGCCGCGCGTATCGTATGGCGCTGCAGACGCGCGAGCAGCACATTCGCCGCGAGAAGGCCACGTCGAATATCTGCACCGCGCAGGCGCTGCTGGCCAACATGGCGGCGATGTACGCCGTGTATCACGGGCCCAGCGGCCTTCGGGACATCGGCACGCGTGTGCATGACCAGGCCACGCGCCTCGCCGATGCGCTGGCGGCATTGGGCTTCACGCAGACGAACCGGGCGTACTTTGACACGGTTCGCGTCGAGGCCGACGCGGCACTCGGAGCGAGGATCGCGAAAGCCGCCCTGAAGCGCGAGATCAACTTCCGTGTGGTGGACGGAGGGGTGCAGGTATCCCTCAACGAAACCGTGCGCGAACGCGATCTGGCGGACGTCGTGGCGGCGTTCGCCGAGGCCGCTGGAAAGGCGGCGCCGGCCCTGGCGGCCGCGGGAGCGGGCAAGGCCACCCTCGTGGGACGCCTGGCGCGATCGTCCGCGTACCTGACGCACCCGGTGTTCAACAAGCATCATTCGGAGACCGAGATGATGCGGTACGTCCGGTCGCTCGAGCGGAAGGACATCGGCCTCGACGTCGCCATGATTCCGCTGGGGTCGTGCACGATGAAGCTGAATGCGGCGGCCGAGATGATGCCGGTGAGCTGGCCGCAGTTCTCGCGCCTGCACCCGTTCGTTCCCGTGGATCAGGCCGAGGGCTACCAGGCTGTTTTCAGGGAGCTCGAGGCGGCGCTCACCGAGATTACCGGCTTCGCTGCCGTCTCGCTGCAGCCGAACTCTGGCGCGCAGGGCGAGTATGCGGGCTTGCTGGTGATTCGGGCCCACCACCACTCCCGCGGCGATCTCAAGCGCAACGTGGTGCTGATTCCCCAGTCCGCGCACGGCACCAATCCCGCCAGCGCCAGCCTTGCCGGCATGGTCATCGTGATCGTGGCCTGCGACGATCGCGGCAACATCGACGTCGACGACTTGCGCAGGAAGGCCGAGGGTTTCCGGGACACGCTGTCGTGCCTGATGGTGACGTACCCCAGCACGCACGGCGTATTCGAGGATCGGATTCGCGAGATTTGCCAGATCGTCCACGACTTCGGCGGCCAGGTGTACATGGACGGGGCCAACATGAACGCCCAGGTCGGCATGACCAGCCCGGCCGCCATTGGCGCTGACGTGTGCCATCTCAACCTGCACAAGACCTTTGCGATCCCGCACGGCGGCGGTGGTCCCGGCATGGGGCCCATCGGCGTGGCAGAACATCTGGCGCCGTTCCTGCCGGGCCACAGCGTGATCCCGACCGGCGGCGAGAAGGGCATCCGCGCCGTGTCGGCGGCGCCCTGGGGAAGTTCGAGCATCTTGCTGATTTCCTACGGCTACATCCGGATGCTCGGCGCCGAGGGCGTGGCGGAAGCGACCAAGGCGGCGATGCTCAATGCCAACTACCTGAAAGCCCGGCTGGAGCGGCACTACCCCGTCCTGTACGCCGGCCGCAACGGCCGGGTGGCCCACGAACTGATCTTCGACCTGCGCCCCTTCAAGCAGCGGACGGGAATCGACGAAGCGGACGTCGCGAAACGGCTGATGGACTACGGGTTCCACGCCCCGACCGTGTCCTTCCCGGTCGCGGGCACGCTGATGGTCGAGCCGACGGAGAGCGAGCCGCTCGAGGAGCTCGATCGCTTCTGCGACGCGATGATCGCCATCCGCGCAGAAATCGAGGCGGTGGCCGAGGGCCGCGCGGATGCGAAAGACAACCCGCTCAAGCACGCACCGCACACGGCCGAGGACGTCACGGCCTCAAACTGGCCACACGCCTATTCGCGGGAGGACGCCGCCTATCCCGTCGCATCGCTCCGGGCGCGCAAGTTCTGGCCGCCGGTATCGCGCATCGACAATCCGTACGGCGACCGGAATCTGATGTGCATCTGTCCCCCGGTCGAGGACTACGCCTGACCGGCCTGCCGTCGCGCGGCGCTACTGCCTGCGCGCCAATTCAGCGGTCAGTTCGTTCGCGCGTTCGCGCAGCCGGGCCAGCAGCCTCGCGCTGACCGGCCCGGGACGACCGGAGCCGATCGTCATCGCGTCCACCCGCACGACCGGCGTCACTTCGCGCGTTGTGCCCGTGATGAAGGCTTCTTCGGCGGTCCTGAGGTCGTCGGGGGTGAGGCGGGGTTCCTCAACCCGGATGCCCAGTTCCTGGGCGAGCTCCATCACAAACGTGCGCGTGATTCCCGGCAGCAGTCCCGCCGAGAGCGGCGGTGTGACGAGTCCACCCTGACGGACGAGGAAGAAATTCGACTGGGAGCACTCGACCAGCTCGCCCGCCTGATTGCACATCAACGCCTCATCAGCCCCGGCCCGGATGGCCTGCTGCATCGCCAGGGCGTTGTTCAGCAGGTTGTTGGACTTGATGGCCGGATTGAGCGCCTGCGGATGATTGCGGCGCACGTCGACGAGCGACACCGTGATGCCCTCGCTGAAACTGCGGGCGGCCGGCTCCGGAAACGGTTTGACGATGATGACTGTTGTCGGGACGGGGCAGGCCGCGGGGTTGTACGTGAGTTCGCCGACGCCGCGTGTCAGCAGGACCCGAATGTACGCCTCGGTCATGCCCCCGGGGTGCGCGGCGACCGTCCGGTTCACGGCGGCCAGAAGTTCGGCGTCCGAGAACGGCACCGGCAGGGACATCAACGCCGCGGAATGTCTCAGGCGAGCCGCGTGCCGATCGTAGAGAAACGGCACCCGATGGTACGTGCGAAGCGTCTCGTACACGCCCTCGCCGTAAAGGAATCCGTGATCGAACGCCGGGATGACAGCGTCGGCCGCGCTCGAAATTCTCCCGTTGACGGAAACCGTGGCGTTCAAGTTGCGGGGAGTCTAGCACAAGGGATACGCTCGGTTTTGCCGTGAGAGTGCTCAGTTCGAGGCAAATGCGCGAAGCCGATCGCCGCACGACCGAGGACGTCGGACTGCCGTCGATCGTGTTGATGGAGAACGCCGGGCGCCAGGTTGTCGCGGCCATGGAATCGACATTCGAATCACTTGATTCCATGCGCGTGGCGGTGCTCTGCGGCCGTGGCAACAACGGCGGCGACGGCTTCGTCGTCGCGCGGACGCTCATCGAGCGCGGCATCGACGTCAACGTGTACCTCCTGGCATCCTCTGCCGACGTGCGAGGCGACGCGCGGACGAATCTCGCGATTCTCAGGAATCTCGGCGTCGATGTCGTCGAGATTGCCGACGCGGGCGCCTGGGAGCTGCACGCGCGCGGCGTCCTCGCGGCGGACCTCATCGTCGACGCCCTCCTGGGCACGGGGCTGAATGCGCCGCTGTCGGGTCTGTACGAGAGCGTCGTCGCCGATGTCAATGCGAGCCCTAGGCCGGTCGTGTCGATCGACGTGCCAAGCGGCCTCTCCGACGATCACCTGGTGACGGGGCCCGCGATGGAGGCGTCGCTGACCGTCACCCTCGGCGCGCCGAAGCTGCCGCTCGTCCTGCCTCCGGCCGAAGCGGTCGCCGGCGCCCTCGTGATTGCCGACATTGGTATTCCCGCCGCCGTCATCGAGGAACTCGACGGCCCTTGGGTCGAGATTCTGACGAAGGACGCCATGCGGCGCCTCGTCCAGCCGCGCGCCGAGGATTCGCACAAGGGTGACTACGGCCGCGTGCTCGTCGTCGCGGGATCGCCCGGGAAGACCGGCGCGGCCGTACTCGCCGGCATCGCGGCGCTCCGGTCGGGCGCCGGACTCGTGACGATCGCC
>CAZJTG010000245.1:2009-5883 GCA_964548865.1 uncultured Solibacteraceae bacterium | reverse complement strand
AATTGAAGATTCCGGTGATCGGCGTGGTCGATACGAACTGCGATCCCGACGAAGTGGACTACGTGATTCCCGGCAACGACGACGCGCTCCGCTCGATCCGGCTGTTTGCGGCCGGCATTGCCGACGCCGTCCTGAACGGCCGCGGCATCGCCGAATCGGCCACCGCGGAAGCCGCCGACGCCAGGAACCGTACGCAGCCCTCGCCGGCCGCGGTGTAAGAACCTCGGGAGTCGTTTCTCCCACAACCCAACTCGGACACGACTCCCGGGTCGTATCAAGGAACCGTTATGTCCACTGAAATCTCCGCCAAGCTCGTCAAAGCGCTTCGCGACGCCACCGGCGTCGGCATGATGGAGTGCAAGGCCGCCCTCCAGGAGGCCAACGGCGACCTCGAACAGGCGACGCTCATCCTGCGCAAGCGCGGGCTGGCGCAGGCCGCCAGGAAATCAGGCCGCGCGACGAGCGAAGGCCTGATCGGCTCCTACCTGCACATGGGCGGCAAGATCGGCGTCCTCGTCGAGCTCAACTGCGAGTCCGACTTCGTCGCCCGCACCGAGGACTTCCAGAACCTGCTGCGCGAGCTGGCCCTGCAGGTCGCCGCCTCCAGCCCGCAGTACGTCAGCCGCGACCAGATCCCGGCAGACGTCATCGAACGCGAGAAGTCCGTCTATCGCGGGCAGATGGAAAATTCGGGCAAGCCTCCGGCCGTCATCGAGAAGATCATCGAGGGCAAGCTCGGCGCCTTCTACGAACAGGTCTGTCTGGTCGATCAGCTGTCGATCCGCGAGTCGAAGCAGACGATCGGCGCCATGATCCAGGCGGCGATCGCGAAGCTCGGCGAAAATATCAGCGTCGCCCGCTTCGTCCGGTTCAAGGTCGGCGAGGGCCGCTGAGCGGCGGGATATAATCCCCAGCCGGTGCCTGCCCCAGCTTATTCCCGCGTCCTCCTGAAACTCTCCGGCGAAGCCCTCATGGGCGAACAGGCGTTCGGCATCGATCCGGCCGTCGCCACGAGAATCGCCACGGAGGTCGCCGAGATCCAGAGGCTCGGCATCCAGATCTGCATCGTGATCGGGGGCGGCAACCTGTTCCGCGGCCTCGCGGCCAGCGCGCGCGGCATGGAGCGCTCGACCGCCGACCATATGGGCATGCTCGCGACGGTGATCAACGCCCTCGCGCTGCAGGACGCGCTCGAGCATGTCGGCGTGACGACCCGGGTCGTCAGCGCCATCGAAATGCGCGCCGTCGCCGAGCCTTTCATCCGCCGCCGGGCGCTGCGCCACCTGGAAAAAGGCCGCGTGATTGTGTTCGCGGCCGGCACGGGCAACCCCTATTTCACGACGGATACCGCGGCCGCCCTCCGCGCCAACGAAATGCGCTGCGAGGTCATCCTCAAGGGCACGAAAGTCGACGGCATCTACAGCGCCGATCCCGTGGTGCACCCGGACGCGGTCCGGTACGAGTCGATTTCGTACCTCCAGGTTCTCGAGCAGCGGCTGACGGTCATGGATGCCACGGCCATCTCGCTCTGCATGGACAACAAGCTGCCCATCGTCGTCTTCAAGCTGCGCGAGCCCGGCAACATGCGCCGCGTCATCATGGGCGAGCCGGTCGGGACGACGGTACGCGCGTAGCGAGGAACGTTCGCTTCTCAGAGGGTGTGCAATGGACGTCAACGATCTGAAGGGTCTCAGCGCCGAAGTCAAGAAACGGATGGACGGTGCCATCGAGCATGTCCGCAAGGAATTGAGCGGTCTCCGGACCGGCCGCGCCAGCGTGTCGCTGCTCGATCCGGTCCACGTCGAGGCGTACGGCACGATGATGCCGCTCAACCAGGTGGCGACGCTGTCCGTCCCGGAGCCCACCCTGATCGTGGCCCAGCCCTTCGACCCCTCCCTCATGACCGCCATCGAGCGCGGTATCACCAAGGCCAACCTCGGCCTCAACCCGTCGAACGACGGCAAGGTCGTGCGGATTCCCATTCCCTCGCTCACCGAGGAGCGCCGGAAGGAGATGTCCCGCCTCATGCACAAGTACGCCGAGGACGGACGCAACTCGGTCCGCCAAGTCCGCCGGGACGCGAATGAGCGGCTCAAGAAGCTGCTGAAGGACCACAAGATCTCGGAAGACGACGAGCGGCGGGCGCTGGACGAGGTGCAGAAGATCACGGACCAGCACGTGGCCATGATCGACGACTTGCAGAAGAAGAAGGACCAGGAACTCCTCGGACGCTAGATGCCGACGCTGTTCACGCACCTCGAGTGCTCGGTGCCCTGCAGTGCGCCGGCGCTCAGGGTCGGCGAATCACATCACCTCTGCGCCTGCGGCGCGCCGCTGCTCGCGCGGTACGACCTCGCCTCCGCCGCGCGGACCTGGCGGCGCGACTCGCTCTCCGGGCGCGTGGCATCCATGTGGCGGTACCGCGAGCTGATGCCCTTGCTCGACGGCGAGGAGCCGGTGACGCTTGGCGAGGGATGGACGCCGCTGGTGCACGCCCGGCGGCTGGGCAAGGCGCTCGGCCTGCCACAGCTCTTCGTCAAGGACGAGTCGCTGAACCCGACCAACTCGTTCAAGGCACGAGGCCTCTCCGCCGCGGTCACGCGCGCGCACCACCTCGGCGCCTCGGCGCTGTCGATTCCCACCGCCGGCAACGCCGGCAACGCCATGGCGGCCTACGCGGCCTCCGCCGGCCTCGAGGCGCATGTGTTCATGCCGCGTGACGTGAAGCCGCCATTCATCCGCGAGTGCGAGCTCTATGGCGCGCACGTCACGCTGGTGGACGGGCTCATCACGGATGCCGGGAAGATGGCCGCCGAGCTGGGCAAGGCACGCGGCTGGTACGACGTCTCCACGCTGAAGGAGCCGTACCGCATCGAGGGGAAGAAGACGATGGGGTACGAGCTGGCCGAGCAGCTCGACTGGACCCTGCCCGACTGGATCATCTATCCCACCGGCGGCGGGACGGGCATGGTGGGCATGTGGAAGGCGTTCGAGGAAATGACCGCGCTCGGCTGGATCGACGCGGCCTTCCGGCCGCGCATGGTCACGGTGCAGGCCGATGGCTGCCAGCCCATCATCAAGGCCTACAACGACGGCGCCGAACGCTCCGTGATGTTCGAGCACGCGCGCACGCTGGCCGACGGACTGCGCGTGCCGAAGGCCATCGGCGACTTCCTGGTGCTTCGGGCCGTTCGCGAGAGCGACGGCGCGGCCGTCGCCGTCAGTGACGCCGACATGGTCGCGGGCATGCGCGACCTGGGCAGGCTCGAAGGCATCAGCGCCGCACCCGAGGGCGGGGCCGCGCTTCACGCGCTTCGCGTGCTCCAGGCGCAGGGCCGCGTCCTCCCCCACCACAAGGTCGTCGTCTTCAACACCGGTGGCGCGCTCAAGTATCTGGATGTCCTGACGCCCTGATTTCGATGATTGGGATCCTGTTCACCGGTGGAACGATCTCCATGAAGCTCGACCCGGAGCTGGGCGCCGCGGTGCCGGCGTTTGGCGCCGCCGACATCCTCGCCCAGGCGCCCGGCCTCGCCTCGGTCGCCGAGGTGGAAGTCGAGGATTTCTCCAGACTGCCGGGCCCGCACGTGACGCCCGATCAGATGTGGCGGCTGGCGCGCCGTGCCGCGGCGTGGCTCGACCGCCCGGACGTGGACGGCCTCGTCATCACCCACGGCACGGACACCATCGAGGAGACGGCGTTTCTACTCGACCTCGTGCTCCTCTCAGACAAGCCGGTGGTGCTGGTGGGCGCGATGCGAACGGTGTCGGATGCGGGCTGGGATGGCCCGGCGAATCTCATCAGCGCCGTGCGCGTCGCCCGAGCGGCCGACTCGCGCGGTCCGGGCGTCCTGGTCGTCATGGACGACCACAT
>CAZJTG010000245.1:0-1999 GCA_964548865.1 uncultured Solibacteraceae bacterium | reverse complement strand
CGGCGCGCGAGGTGCGGAAGGTCCATACGGAGTCGTCGGGGTCGTTCGCGACACCGGAGTTTGGCCCGCTCGGCCAGGTGGATGCGGGCGTGGTGCGATTCAGGCGCCGGGCGCTGCCACGCCCGGAGTGGCAGGGAACGGGCGCCGGCGGCGGTCTCCGCGTCGGCCGGATCGAGACTGCGGTGGGCCTGGTTCAGGCCTACTCGGGCATGGACCCGGAAGTAGTCCGGCCCTTCGTCGGAGGGCGCACGAAGGGCCTGGCGGTCGTCGCCTTCGGCCGCGGCAACGTGCCGCCCGCAATCGTACCCGTCCTCGAGGAAGCCGTGGCCTCCGGCCTGCTCGTGACGGTGTCCACGCGCTGCGTGGCGGGCCGCGTGAGCCCACGGTATGGATACGAAGGGGGGGGCATGCAGCTCTCGCGGATGGGCGCGATCCTCGCCGGCGATCTCTCGGGCGCCAAGGCCCGCCTGCTTCAGATGGTGGCGCTCGGCGGGTCGAGAACGGCAACCGAGGCGCGCGGCATCATCGAGCGCACGGTGGCCTGAACGGCGTCAGTCTTTGCCCACGTGGAGTTCGTACGCGTGCACGAATTCCTCGTCGAGCGCGTCGCCCATGGACTCCCCTGCCAGGAACACGCGGCGTCCGTCCAGTCCGAGCGGATCCGACAGGCCCGCCTCCCACGAAGGATGAATAAAGAAAAAGTCCTCGATCTGGCGGCCGATGATCTTGAGCGTGTGGAGCCCCGGCTCGGAAAACCTGACCCAGGCGTTGTAGAAGCCAATCGTGCGTTCGTCGGTGCTGAGGACAACGACGCACGACGGATCCACGGCGTGCCGGTTGCCATCAATGTCGAACGCCGTGACGCGGAAGCCATCCAGAAACCGGGCGGCGTTGGCCGAACCCAGGGGCCAGTCATCCGCGCCCATGCCGCCGTACCACCGGCTGGCGCCGATCCGCGTGGGGCCGAAATCCTTGTCTCTCGTGTACTGCATCACGCGCCAGCGGACCTCGTCGCGCGTGATGGTTCGGCGAAGGTCAACGAAGCCCGGCGACTCGCCTCCGAGGAAGGTCGGCAGGAACGCCAACTGGTCGGGTACCTCCGAGCAGTCCGTCCACCAGTCGTAGCCGTCGCCGCTGATCCACTGCACCCGCGGTCCCGCCGCCGTCGCGGGCGCCATGGCGGCCACGACGAGAGCGACGAGCGCCGCGCCGACGATGCGATGGACCATGGGTGCCCTCAGTCACCAAGACAGATTCCGACGTTCCGGGCCGTATGCACGACGTCGCCGTTCACCGGAACATTGCGGGTCCTGCCGACAACCCGATCGAGCGGCACCGCCACGATATCGGGCGACACAAGCGCCGTCATCGTGCCGGATTGTCCGCGCAACAGCAGTTCGACGGCGAAACTGCCGAAACGGGTAGCCAGCACCCGGTCATAAGCAAGGGGTGCGCCACCTCGCTGCAGGTGGCCCAGCACCACGAATCGGGACTCCTTCCCTGTGCGCGCCTCGAGCTCTCGCGAAACGCGTTCAGCAATGCCGCCGAGCCGTTCCGCCTTGTCGGGGGTGCCGGAGGCCACGATCGACCGCTCGCCGCCCTTCTCGTGCGCCCCTTCGGCCACGACGACGATGCTGAAACTGGCGCCGTATCGCTCGCGAGCCTGGATGTGCTCGACGACGCTGTCGAAGTCGAACGGTATTTCGGGAATCAGGACCACGTCGGCGCCGCCGGCAATCCCGGCGTAGATAGCGATCCAGCCGGCGTAGCGGCCCATCACCTCGGCCACCATGATGCGGTGGTGCGACTCGGCGGTCGTATGCAGGCGATCGAGCGCTTCGGTGGCAAAGGCCACCGCCGTGTCGAACCCGAAGGTCATCGTGGTGCCCGCGATGTCGTTGTCGATCGTCTTCGGGACGCCGACGATGGGAATGCCCCGCTTGTGGAACTCGTGCGCGATGCTGAGCGTGCCGTCTCCGCCGATGACCACCAGGGCGTC
>CAZJTG010000244.1:0-5907 GCA_964548865.1 uncultured Solibacteraceae bacterium | reverse complement strand
CGAAGTCGATCGTCGACTACATCTTCCGGTGGCTGGCGGCAAAATTCCTGTCGCCCGAGGCGCAATACAACGCCGGCGTCAATGTGGCGGAAGTGACGACGACGCCCGAGCAGCTTGTGCTGGAAGTGAAGCAGACGGGCAAGGCCTCCGAGCTCTCCGCTCCGTCGTCCTCCGGCTCTTCCTCCGTGGCCTCGCCGGCACACCAGGGATCGAAGTTTGCCGCCATCCAGAACCAGGAAGACGCGCCGCCGTGCTCGACGTGCGGGTCGATCATGGTGCGCTCGGGGGCGTGCTACAAGTGCGCGAACTGCGGCACGACGTCCGGCTGCGCGTAGGACAGTATGTCCAGGGACCGGGTTTCGGGTGCGAGGCGCCCGGTTCCCGGTGCTACCGCAGTCAGGCGTTGTCGCGCACGACATCGATGGGACGGTCTTGCTAGGTCGTCAGCCGCCGCTGCAGTCCCGCCTCATCGAAGATTCCGAACAGCTTCTCAACCCGGCCGTCGACGACGTGAAGTAATGCGTGCGCCGGCACGCGGATCGACTTGCCCGTGGCGGGGAGTCCGAAGAAGCCGCCGGTGTGGGTGCCCGTGATGACGAAGCGCACCGCCGCCCTATCCCCGGCCTCGATGATCTGCTCGATGTGATGCCGCGCATCGGGGAAGCCTGCGTAGAAACCGGCCGCGAAGCCCTGATGGCCGGCGAGATCCATCGGGGGGCCGCTCCCCAGTTCGGCGGTGTATTCCGCCGCGCAGAGCGCGGGATCGGGGCCGCCCCGCATCCGGTCCTGTGCCTCGAAGAAGAGACGCGCGAGCGTGCCGGCCGACGGAGGGTCTGCTGCCATGGCCACATAGGAAATGCGATTTCCTATTATTTGTCAACCGCCTTTCGTATTATCGGCGCATGCCCACGCTCGCCAGGCACGGCGCCGCCCTCCGCACCTATCGCAACAGCCGCTTGTATCGCTCGCTCACGCGTATTCTGCGCGTCTACAACCGCCGGATCATCGAGGCACTGCACGAGCGGGGATTCACGGATTTCTCGCCGGCCTTCCCATCCCTCCTGTCCAATCTCGATCTGGACGGCACGCGGATCGGCGTCCTCGCCGCGCGCGCCGGCGTTAGCCGCCAGGCGGCGGGGCAGCTCCTGAAGCAGATCGAGGCCTGCGGCTACGTGACGTCCGAGGCGTCGACCGACGACGCGCGCGCGACCGTGGTCAAGTTCACGGCGCGGGGGAGGAAGCTGTTTGCGCACGTCATCGAGCTCGTGGACGCGATCGAGGCGGATTTCGCCCGCGCGCTCAGGGCCGGCGAGTTCGATCGGGCGCGCGCGGCCCTGGCGCGAGTCGCGGATGAGATCGACCCTGGAGGCGCTCTGGGCGTGGGCGACCGGTGAGCCCGGCGCGACGCCCCGCCTTTGATCTTCTCTGCGATTCCAGTAATCTCCGGACATGACGCCATGCATTCGCATCATCGCGCTCGTTCTGGCGGCAACGTCCGCGTCGGCAGTCCTCGACGCAGGCGCGGTCGGTCAGTCCATCCGCTTGCGACCCGTCGCCGGTCATTGGGTAGAAACCAGTGATGGCGGTCCGGGGCTTCGAGCAGACGCCACCGCGTGGAACGGCCAGACGTCAAGCGGGCAGGCGTCGGCCGCGTCGAAGGAGATTTTCGGCTCGGTGAATGAGGCGTTCGTCGCCAACATCACCGCGCCCGGTGCGTTCCCGCTGGCTGTTGCGCCCGGGGCAGACTTTTCGAATGGCACCATCAAGGTGCAGTTCAGGCTCGTTTCCGGCCAGACCGATCAGACCGCGGGCATCGTCTTCGGCCTCGGACCGAACGGCGAGTACCACTACCTTCGGTACAACACAAAAGACGGCAACCTCGCGGTGTGGCGGTTCCTGAAGGGCGAGCGCCAGGTCGTCGTCCACGGCACCGAGCACGCCGAGATCAAGCTCGGCACGTGGCAGGAACTCGCGGTCACGATTTCCGGCGCCACCGTGCGCGGCGTGCTGACGGCTCACTCGAAGGTGGTCGTCGAGCACACCTTCGCGGCGCCTGTGACCGGACGCATCGGCCTCTGGACGAAGCGGGACTCGGTGACGGACTTCCGGAATTTCTCTTACCTTCCCGTCAGGTAGTCCACCGCGAGATGCGCGAGCGCGCGCACGCCAGTCGGCAGCGCCTTTTCGTCCACGAAGAACAGCGGCGAGTGATTCGACGGCGCCTTGCCGACCTGATCGGGCGGCGTGATCCCCAGAAAGAAGAACAGCCCCGGGGCCTGCTTCTGGAAGTGGGGGAAATCCTCCGCACCCGTAATGTACTCCGACACCTTCACTTTTCCCGGCGCCACGCGCTCGAGCGTCGGCAGCATCTTCGCGGTGAGCGCGGGGTCGTTGGCGGTGACGGGCCCTCCGTTGCGAATCACGACGTCCACTCTCGCGCCGGCGCCCGACGCGATGCCTTCCGCGATTCGCTTCACGCGCACGTGGATGTCTTCCTGCACCAGCGGATCGAACGTCCGGATCGTGCCGACGAGCCTGGCCGTCTCGGGAATGATGTTGTTGCGCACGCCCGCCTGGAACTGACCGACGGTGACGACCGCCGGCAGCGACGTGATGTCCACGCTGCGGCTGACGATGGTCTGGAGCGACGAGACGATCTGCGCGCCCACCACGATGGGATCGACGCCGCGCCAGGGGGACGACCCATGCGCCTGCTTGCCGGTGATGGTGATTTCGAATCGGTCGGAGGCCGCCATGAAGGGGCCGCTGCGATACGTGATGGTGCCGGTGGGCACGTTCGCGAAGACGTGCAGGCCGAAGATCGCATCCACCTTCGGGTTCTCCATCACGCCCTCCTTCACCATCAGCTCTGCACCGGCCACGCCCTCCTCCGGCGGCGCGCCTTCCTCGGCGGGCTGGAAGACGAACTTCACGGTGCCGGGCAGCCGATCCTTCACCTGCGTCAGGATCTTCGCCACGGCAAGCAGCGTCGCCACGTGCGTGTCGTGTCCGCACGCGTGCATCACGCTCACCTTGTTGCCTTCGTACTCTCCGGTCGCCTTGCTGGCAAACGGCAGTCCGGTCTCCTCGCGCACGGGGAGGCCGTCCATGTCAGCGCGCAGCGCGACCACCGGACCCGGACGGCCGCCGGTCAGCACCG
Organism: uncultured Solibacteraceae bacterium; assembly: GCA_964548865.1. Lineage (GTDB taxonomy): Bacteria > Acidobacteriota > Vicinamibacteria > Vicinamibacterales > SCN-69-37 > DASUGC01. The sequence goes on along the minus strand of CAZJTG010000244.1, from coordinate 2,747 downwards.
CGACGACGCCGTGCTTCGCGATACCGGTTTTCGGCTCAAGGCCGAAGCTCCTCAGCTTGTCGGCGACGTACTTCGCCGTTTCGACCTCCCGGTTTGAGAGCTCCGGATTCGCGTGGATGTGGCGCCGCCACTGAATCAATTCGGGTTCGACGGCGGCGACCAGCCGATCGAGGTCGGCCGACAGCGATTGATCGGCCGTCAGGGAAGGGCCCGACAGCAGCAACAGTGGCAATGCAAGGGTCAGAACTCTGAGCTTCATGCCCAGAGTTTATGCCGTGACGTTCAGGAGGCGATCAATCTTCTGGAGCAGGGCGTCCACGTCCACGGGCTTCATCTCGATCTCATCGAACCCCGACTTGAGCGCCCGAACACGGTCTCCTGCCCGGGCCCGCGTGACGAGGCCGATGATCGGAATCCGGCGTGTCGTGAAACTGGCCTTGAGGCGGCGCGCGCAATCCCAGCCGTCGGGTTGGGGCATCGCGAGCTCCAGCAGAATCACGTCGGGCCCGGCGGCGTCCGCGATGAGGAGTCCCTCGTCGCCATCAGGGGCGACCAGCACCTCGACGTTCCTCGGGGCCAGGCGCCGGGCGAGCCGGTCGCGGTCGGCATCGTTGTGGTCGACGAGCAGAATCCGCTTCATGGGGCTGCCCTGTTTGTCGGCTCTTCCCCACGGAACCGTGAGCCTGGGTCAGCGGGATTGGATGGCGCCCGCCGCGACGCGCAGGACCTTCCGACCGTCGGCGGCCACGAACGCGCGGCCGGTGACGCGCACCGGCCGCCCCGCGAACCCCGCGATGGCCGCGGCCACGCCCGTGCCTGACGCCGATTCGAGCGCAAACAACGCATCGATGCCGCCTGGTGTGCCGACGACGAGCATGGCCGGGAGCCCGCCCCGCAGACACGCACGGGCGCAGTCCCGGTGCACCACGCCCTCGCCTGGGTTCATGACGCCCGCGTAGCATTTGGCGTCGATGATCTCCCCGACGACCGAGACCTCGCCGGCGTCCACGAGCGCCGGCGCCACGACTGCGACGGCGGCCCCCGGGGAGGGCAAGATCGACCCCGGCACGACTTCGACGAGCTTCAAGGCGCCTCGTTCGATGATCGCGCCCTTCAGCGTCACTACCTGATCGACGAAGGGCCCGACGAGGCTGGCGGCGCTGCGTTTGCCTGGCGCGACGATCAGCAGGCGGCCCGACGCCGTCTCGAGCGCCGGCTCCGGATCGAGCCGTGCCACGCCACGGAACGCGTCCCTGGCGCCAAAATCGAATCGCGCCTGCGGCAGCGGAGACTGGCTTGTGACCACGGTTAGGCCGCCGAGGAGGAGGGCCGCCATCGCCGTTGCCACCGCGCGGCGAACGCTCGATCGCGCTGTCGCCGGAATGCCGGTTTCGTAGCCGATATAGAAGTCCGCGCTCACGGCTGCACTCCGGTCCACGTTGCCGGTTCCAGCCGCGTCCCGGGTGGATACGGCCGCGGGTCCACGAACACCCGATCGCCATCGAGTTCCACGCGGAACGTCGCCACCTTCTCCGTGAACGGCGGCGGCGCCGCGCCCGACTCGGGTGCGTACTCGTACCCGTGCCACGGGCAGACAACGCAGCCCCGGACGATCCGGCCCTCACCGAGCGGGCCATTCTGGTGCTGGCAGACATTGGAGATCGCCGAAATGCGGCAGCCGTTCCTGAAGACCGCGATGCGCTCCGCGCCTGCCGCGACCACACGCGCGCGCCCATCCGGGATGTCGGCGGCCCGGCACACTTCGATGCGATCTCGAACCGGCGGCGCACTGTCGATCCGGAATTCCTGCCTGGCCGCGATGAGGTGCAGGCCGACGATCCACGCGACGCCCGCCGATAGCAGCAGCGTCGGAGCGGTCGCGCGCTCCGACTGCATGGCGCCGAAGGCGACGTGGACGACAAGCAGACCGTACGCGACGTAGGCCAGCATGTGCAGCCGCTTCCACACAGGCGGCGTGAGGACGTGCAGCCAGAAGTCGTGCGACGTGGCGCCCATCAGCACGAGGATCAGGAGGGCAGCAGCACCCGCAAGCTGAAACGGAAAATCCGACACCGTGAACCAACCCCGGCTCGTGGTCAGCAGACTGACGAGCAGCGGCGTGTCGCCGAAGCCGTGAAACTGGACCGTCGCAAGGACGCCGTGCACCGCGGCTACCAGGCATGTCGCGACGCCCAGGTGCCGCCGGTTGTAGAGCAGCGGAAGCAGACGTGGGTCGAGCCGGACGAGGGGTCCGATCGACAAGATGACGTGCAGCAGGAGCAGCGCGAGCGACCCGAACGCGCGGATGACCAGCGTCTCCGCCGTTCCGTGAGGTTGAACCACGACGTGGACGGCCGCGAACAGCGCGAGGTAGCCCCCGATACCGGCGCCGATCCAGAGGTCATACCCGCGTTTTTGCGGATTCCAGCCGACTGCCCGGTACGTCACGCTCATCGGCCGCGTTCCAGCGCCGCTGGCAGGACCGTCGTCTCACGCGGCGGCCGACCCGTCATTGCGGCCGCCAGCAGGAGCGGGAGTACTACCGCCAGCACCAGAAAGATTGCGCGGTGCGCGCGCCGGAGGGGTCGAATCATCGACGGCCACCGAGGGCCGCCCACCGGAGCGCCAGCCAGGGCCAGAGCAGGATCGATCCGGGGACGATCAGGATTCTGAAGCCCAGACTGGCGCCGGCCGCACGCGCATCGACGCGGCCGGCGCCCTGGGTGACGAACGCCGCCGCGAGGAGA
>CAZJTG010000243.1:0-5919 GCA_964548865.1 uncultured Solibacteraceae bacterium | reverse complement strand
GAAGTGCCTCACGATCGTCGACGATGCGACGACCGAGGCGGTGGCGACGGTGCCCGCCCGATCCATCGGCGGCCTCGCGGTCACGCGCGTACTGGATCGGCTCGCCGCCGAGCGTGGATTGCCGAAGGTGCTTCGGACCGATAACGAGCTACCTCTAGAGTCAAGCGTACAGACCTTCTCTAGTCTGTCTATTCCCCGCGATCTTGCACACCCGAGTCGATCAAGCGGATTCCGCTGTTTAGAGACGTCACGTTCACCATAGTGACACGCAGTCCGCGCCGGAGGCGCGGCTGCGACTGAGCTTCACACAACGTTGAGGTCCAAGCGGAAGGTCCGAGCATTATCTACGAGGTCGACGCCTCAACGGCTCCTGGCGAAGGGATCCGTCCGCTTGGTCTCGTCGCTTCCGGGAAGCGACGATAGTCGGTGCCGGTTGTGATCAGGGTGTACGCGACCCGCGCGACCTTGGCCGCCACGGCACTGTACGCCTTTCGACGCCGATCCGCGTTCTTGGGATCGGGCCGAATGTAATCCTCAAACTTCCGGCGAAAACTGTTTTGTTGCATGCGAATGGCCACGGTGCCGGCGAGCCAGAAGGCATACCGCAGACGGGCGTTGCCGCGCTTCGACAGATGCGTCTTGCCGCGAAATTGTCCCGATGTCCAGAAGCTTGCGCGTGCAGCGGAGCACTACCATCCGTCCACCCCTGCTGCTATTCTGACCGGCTGGCTTGGAGGCGGCATTCGATGCGTGATGACATGGCCAAGGTAGTGACAGAGCGGCCTCGGCGCGGCCACGGAAACAAGAGCAAGAAGACGACGGGTCGACCGATCCGGCGCTACGATTCTGACTTCGACTACGACGAACCCAACCGTCTGCCCATGGCTCGAGGCCGGCAATACGGGTACAACGCCAAAGACTTCTCGGACCTGATCAATCCGCTGAAACGGTACCTGCGATCCTGCATCGGCAAATCGTGGAAGAAAGTCCACAGCGACCTGTCGCAAAAGCTGGACCGGCGGAGCCTGAGCGGCCTGCACATCTGGAACCATCTGCTTGCCGAAATCGAGGTCGACTGCTACGTGGGCGACGACCGCCTCGTCTACAGCAACAACCGGAGGTTCAGCCTCGGTGAATACCCTGTCTGTGGGCTGTACGTGCACCCGAAGACTGGGGTGATTCGCGAGCAGCGGACCTGAATGAGCGGGAAGGCCGCAGCCCGACTACCGAGCCGCGAGTTGCCTGGCGTGGGTAATTTCGCGCTGTCCGACAGGCCGCACCGCCGATGCTTCCACCGTGACAACGGCGGCCGTGGCGCCCTCAAGTGTCGTGAACTCGATCTCGAAGGCGGCGCCGTCGTCATAGGTGTGAACAACGGTCCCGACATCGCCCGCCTCAAGACCTTCCGCGGGCACCCGGGCAGTGAGAACAACGCGGTCGAGTTCTTTGATGGGCATAGCGGCCTCAGGCCCTAGGATACGCCGTAACGAGCCGAGGCACGTGACTCCCTCGGTCGATGATCCAAACCGTGCGAACGGCACCAATCTTCCCGGCGCGCGAGGCCAATAAACCGTCAATTACGTACTTGTCGCCATGCTCGGACGCAGAATGAATCGTGACCTGCCCGCTCGCCATGGCCTGCAGGGCGACAATGAGTTCCTCGATGTTGCCTCCGGTGAAATCGAGCGCGGCAAAGAAGGCTGCTTTGCCTCCGTTGTCCGGATGACCGGCGTTCAGCAGGTACTCGGCGACTTTCCGCCGATCAACGGTCGCAGACTCGTGATTGGGAATCGTCACGGTGTTGAGTGTTTGGATTGCTCGTTGGTATCGTAGCGTGGCTACGACGACTCGGAACTATCTAAACGCGCGCGCCCCAAACCTGAGCACCCTCCCCGTCCTCCCGTCCTGAATAATCGCCTCGAGCCGATCGCCCCAGAAATCCAGAGCCGCACGCTTCTCGGCGTCGTACCCATGACGGTCGTAGACAGCCGTGATGCCGGTCTCGACGTGGTTCAAGATCTTCGACACGACCAGCCTCGGCACGCCGCCGCCGACCATCAGGCTCGCTGCGGTACGCCGCAAGTCGTGCGCGCGGAACTTGACGCCGCTCCGTGCGACTAGGCGCTCGAAGGCTTTCTGCGCATGATGCACGTGCGGACACTTCTTCCAGGGGCTTGGAAAGACCCACTCGGACTTCGTACTGCGATTCGTCTCGTGCAGCTCCTTCACGATTCGCAAAGCTGGCGGCGAGAGTGGTACGCGGTGCGACAGTTTGTTCTTGCTTCGTGACCCAGGAATCGTCCACCAGCCACCGGTCAGATCAAACTCCTCCCACCGAGCGCCCAGAAGTTCACCGCCGCGCTGCGCGGTTAATAGGCGCAACCGAATCAGCCCCGCCATCATCGGCTGCTCGTCGTCGAGCGCACTCCACACGGCGCGTATCTCATCTTCAGACAAGACGCGATCGCGAGGCTGCTCCTTGACGACGCGCTTGAGCAGCACGCAAGGGTTGACGTCGAGCCAGTCGCGCTCGATCGCGAAGTTGAACATCTTGCGCACGACGGCTAACACGCGATTCGCCTGAATCGGTGCCCTTGCGGCAATGTCGTCGAGCAGGTCACGCACATGCCGGCGCGTGATCTCACGCACCTTCATCGTGCCCCAGCGCCGCACGATCGGCACGTGCGGACGCTTGCCGGTGCGCTTCTTGTGAGGCGAGCCGTAGAGCATCCGATGGTCCTCGCGCCACGAGCGCTTGAACTTCGCGTGCCGCTCCATGTATTCCCTCGCGAGATCGGCGAACGTCTCTGCGTGCAGCGCCTGTTGTTTCGCGGCCCCGGGGTCTTCACCCATCGTGGCCCTCGAGAGAATCTCTCGCCCACGCTGTCGCGCATCGGCCAGGCTGATGACGCCGTACTTGCCAAGCGTCATGCGTCGCTGCCTGCCATTCACGCGATAGTGCACAGACCAGCTCTTGCTTCCGCCTGGCGTCACGCGTAGAGCAAGCCCGCAGACGTTTCGATCGCGATACTCCGCTTCCTTGTCCGACAACGGACGCAGCGATCGAATGAAGGGATCGGTCAGAAACAACGTCGCCATGCTGACCTCGCGTGAGTAACCCTCGACAAAATCAGTGAACCGTGCGCCGGTAACGGTATGGGCGAAAAAACATCGACATTGCCCGGCGTTGGACGAACGCGCGCGAAAAAGATCGCGCGCGTACCTCCGACCGCAAGGCTAACGTCGTCAAAGAGTTGTTGTCGAATCGCGCTGTTCAGCGCAGTGCAGCGTTTTTCAGCAGAAAATGGCTCGGGCCAGTTCGTAATCAGCAGGTCACCAGTTCAAGTCTGGTCGCCGGCTCCATTCTTTCCTGGTCCGTTCCGGAGACATGGGTAACACCCACGGACCGAACGGATTATCGATCGGCTCGAGACGGCACGTCTCGTCGTCGAAGTAACCCAAGTCGTAGTCCACAAACGTGACCAGCCAGATGTGGTCGTCGGTCTGTTTGACGCCGACCTTCTGGCCCGCATCTCGAGATGGGCTGGGCCCAGTGGATGCCGCTCGCGTTCTGGGCCGTCCATCGGACGTTCACGACGGGCCGCCTCCGCACCGGCTTGGCTGCCGGTCTGTTCGTGGCGCTGCAGGGCGACTCGTCGATCTATTACTTGGTGTGTCTGGCGTCGGCACTGGTCATCGCCGCGCCGTTCTTGATCTGGCACGCCTCCGCCGGCGCGCGATGGCCGGCGCACTTGCCGGCATCAGCGCGATCCCGACGACGGCGAAATCGAACACGCGCCACGGGTCGTGGAAGCAGCGACTACGGTAGACGAAGGCGCGCGACAGCAACTCGACCACGAAAACTCCCAGCACCGTCCGGGCGATGGCCTGAAGCACGCCGACGCGTCGCCGTCGCTCGCCGTCTGGCGGCGCAACCACTGGATCCACCCTCAGGATCCGCGCGGCTGGTTCCAGTGGTACTGCCGGTACTACATGGGTCGCAGGTCAGCGGACGATGCCAGGCAGATGAGGCGATGGCGGGCGATCGCGCGTCACGTCGCGGCCATTCGCAAACACTGCGAACCACGAGACTGCCCATGCCGCAGTCGTCAACGGCAGGCTCTTCTTCACTGGGCATACGACAGCCGGATGATCTGAAGTGATGGGAGCCCGACCGCCGGTCGATCAGATCTCGTAGCTGTCGACCAGCTTCAGCCGTTTCAGGCGCGTGAAGTCCTCGTCGAGAGACCAGACCAGCCCGCCAATCTCCGTTGTCACAGCGGCGATCAGCAGATCCGCCAGCGCAAATCGCTGGCCTCTGTCCGCGGCCAGTGGGACCCAACGTTCGATCAGCCGCCACGTCTCATCAGAAGGGCGCAGCACGGGGAGCGCCGACAACGCCCTGGTCAGCGCCGGCCGATCGCGTCGCGCGACACCGGCCACGAGTTCGAGCCTGACAGGCAGGGCCAGCGCAACCTCGTCGGCATCGAGCAGCGACGTGAGCCGAATGGCGTCAGCCCCCATTGGACGCCGCTGGGCCTCGACCCAGACGGACGTGTCAACGACGATCACGCCGCCGCCGATCCTTCTGTCGAATCTCCTGCGGATCGAATTCAAATGTGATCCGGCCGAGCAACGCCTTCAGGTCGTCACGCCGCCCCCGGCGAACGACCTCGCGCAACGCGTGCACGACGGTATCGGTCTTGGACCTGAATCCCAGCGTTTCCCGAGCGGCAGTGATCAAGTCTTCCGGCAGGATGAGTGTGGTTCGCATATGGTTGATTAGTAATCGTATGCTTTAAAGCATACACCTGCAAGGCACGATTGAGGCCTGCCACCAACTCGATTCCTGGAAGGCAATCGCCGACCACCTGGGACGCAACGTCCGAACGGTCGCGCGATGGGAGCGCGGCCCTGGTTGCCGGCGCTTTCGCGACTCGCTGGGTGGTCGCGCGGGGAGGGCCCATTGAGCTGGGCGCGATTGTCGCCGCGCGCGGCGATGTGGCCGGGCGGGACAGCGATGGTGCGATCGCCTGGGTGTTCATACCAGCCTCGACGATTCCCGAATCCGTAGGGGCCCTTACGTGGTCGGCAGTTGCGGATCTTGATGGCCGGGCCGGCAGCGAAGTCGTGGTCGCGCCACCTGCATTCCCGGAACAGCCTGAGTTTCTGTATGTGCTGGGGAACGATGGCCGCGAGCGTTGGCGACGCGCCTTCGAAGAGAGCTTCACGTTTGGCCGCCAGGTTAGGACCGCCGTGGCGTACGGCTGGCGTCACGACCTTCACGGTTGATGCGACTCTGGAGCCGGGCGACAGCGTGGCCGTGGGGCGGCGTCCTTGCACTGCCGCGTCAGGCGCCGCCTGCCGCGGCCTTCGGGTGGACGCGGGACAAACTTCGTTGATGCGAGGTCGGCTGGAGGGCTCTGGGGATTCGCCGCGCCGGAAGCACGCTATAGTTCCGCAGACCACGCGCATGTCCTTGACGCCCGGTACCCGGCTCGGTCCGTATGAAGTGCACGCGTCCATTGGCGCGGGCGGCATGGGTGAGGTCTATCGCGCGCGCGATACGAAGCTCAATCGCGACGTCGCGATCAAGGTATTGCCCGAGGCATTCGCGGCCGATGCCGATCGCCTCGCGCGCTTCACGCGCGAAGCACAGGTGCTTGCGTCACTCAACCACCCGAACATCGCGCAGATCTACGGCATCGAAGCCAACGCGCTCGTCATGGAACTGGTCGAGGGGCAGGACCTGTCGGCACTGATCGGCCGCGGATCCCACGAGGCGCGGAGCGGACACCCCGAAGCCGACCGCGAAAGAGCGAGGCTGAGGGACACGAATGCACGGCAGGCGCCTGCCGGTGGGGCCCCAGGCGGCCTGGAGATTGACGAGGCCGTGAAGATCGCACGTCAGATCGCCGA
>CAZJTG010000242.1:0-6004 GCA_964548865.1 uncultured Solibacteraceae bacterium | reverse complement strand
AGCTGGAGAACGTGATCGAGCGCGCGGTGCTCCTGGCCGACAACGGCCAGGTCACCGTGGGCGACCTCCAGATCGGCGAGCAGATGTCGCAGGCCTCGTCCACGGGCGGCGCGACGGTGGTCCGCATTCCGCCGACCGGCATCCCGCTCGAGGAGATTGAGCGTCAGGCCGTCGTGGAAGCGCTCAAGATGTCCAACTGGGTGCAGAAGGATGCGGCAGAGCTGCTCGGCATCAGCCCGCGCGTCATGAACTACAAGATCAAGATCCTGGGTATCGAAATCCCTCGAAGCCGGCGGGTGGTCGTGGCTGAACAACCCGTCGTCAGCTAGCAATCAGCGTTCCGCTCGTTCGACGCGGGCCGCCTGGCACTCCCCCAGGCGGCCCTATTTCTTGTGTGGCGCGATGACGAGACGATTGGGGACGATAGCCCGGACGAGGGCCTCTCCGGAGTCAACGTAACGGGCCTTGTCAGCCATCGGGGCCGTGGCCTCTCCTCGATCCCCGTCACTCAGGATCGGCTTCAACGAGGAGGCGAGACGTTTGTCTCGAACGCCGTGCTCGGCGGCCGGTATGTGCTTCGCGCCTGCATCGTGAACTTCCACACGACCGAAGGCGATGTTGAAGCTGTGCCAGAAAGCGTCGTGCGCATGGGCATGGCGATCGACGCTGAATTGCGCGCCGGAACCATCAGATAACTGTCACCTCACGCCGAAGCTCGCCAGCTCCAGTTGCGTATAGACTGCCCACCGTGCCAGCTTCACTCGAACCAGGAACACGGCTGGGTCCCTACGAGATTCTGGCCACGATTGGCGAGGGCGGCATGGGCCAGGTCTACCGCGCCCGCGATACACGTCTTGACCGCGACGTCGCCGTGAAAGTCCTGCCAGAGGGCTTTGCTATCGACCCCGACAGACGAGTGCGCTTTGAGCGCGAGGCGAAAGCCGTCGCCGCACTCACCCACCCGAACATCGTCAGCCTGTTCAACACCGGCACACAGACGCTCGACGGTGGTGTGCGGGTGCACTTCGTCGTCATGCAGTGACATCGAGACCGCGTTCATCGATCCCGGCAAGCCGTGGCAGAATGGCGCCGACGAATCGTTCAACGGTAAGTTTCGGAACGAGCACTTGAGCGTGCAGTGGTACCGCCACCGTGCCGAGGCCACCGTCGCCATCGAGCAATGGCGGCAGTTCTTCAACGAGGTCCGACCGCATTCGAGTCTCGGCTATCGAACACCGAATGAATTCAAAGCGCAGATCAAGATCAAGAGCGGCTGTTTAGGAACGAACCCCGAGGGCGCCATTCTCCAGGAATGATTGGTCCGAAGAAACCAGGCAGGTCACCCCTCGGTGTTCACGTGTGGTTCTTTAGGTTTGTACTGAGCAACAAATGTTGACGGCGTGCGGCCGTCATCCACCAGACGGCGAACACCGTCACTGCTAACCCAATCGCAATACAGGAGACAAGCTGCGTCGGACCAAGCTCGCCAGCATGGGTGAGATACCGGATGGATGCCAGGCCGATGGCGATTGACAGCCACAGCCAACGACGAAGTACAAGCATCTCTGGCTTTAGGCGCGCAGGAAAGAAGAGATCCCCGACTCCGGTTGCCAGAATCCCAGTGCCCAGCGTCCCAGAAAACATTTCAACTGCCGCACCCGATGCAGGCGAAAGCAAAGCCGCCACGACACGGCCCACAAGTTGGATAATCAACGACCCTGCGAGCACCAGTGCCAGAGTCGCGGCTTTGTGAGGGGTCTCGCGTCCAGACACCATCGGTCTCGCAAGTATAGGTGCGCCGGCCACACCAGCGCGCGTCAGGGCGTGGTCCCACGCCAGCAGATACCGCACGCGCGGCGGCATCGTCAGCACCCACTGGCGAATCGGGACCGCCGGCAGCACGCGATCGACCACGTGCGCCGCGCGCTCGACCATGCGGCGCCCGCCACAACTTGGACAAAACCCGCGACCCTTACATGAAAACGGCACGAGCCTGTCCAGGTCGCAGGCCGCGCACCGAAACCGCGCGAACCCGCCGGCGAGCGCGCCGCACGACACGTAGTCGCGGAACGCGCTATCCACGAACCGCGGGAGTCCGCCGGCGTCGCGACGCGCGGCCACCCGATCACGGAAGGTCGCGCTCTGGTTCGCGGGGCTCGTAGCCTGACGCGCGGGTGCGCACGACCACCACCACGGCAAGGCGAGTGCCACTCGTCGCAAACCGATCTCTCACCGATCGACAGGCCACGAGCCCTAACAGTTCCCGTGCACCGGCCCCAGGCCGCGCACGACATGGGAGATTCTCCAACGCCGCCGATCACGGGCCTATCTCCGGCGGGACCCATGGGTGGTGTGAGGCCACCGCCGACGGAACGGCGACGACGCTCCTCGAATCCGCGGGTGCGCACGTATGCTCGGGCAGAGCTGTCACACGAGTGAGTGGATCGACGGGAGTCTCGCGCTGCCCGAAGCCGTGGCGGCCAAGCTGGAGGCCGATTCCGGCCTTTTCCAGCAGCGCCGGCTGGGTGGCGCGATTGGCCGGTGCCTCGAGGTCCGCGACCTCGCCCTTTCCAGTTGGTCGCAGGCCGGGAGCAAGACCCGCGATTCATTCGCACGCTCCTCGTGCAACACATGACCGATCCCGGCACGTTGCGGGACCTACTGGGCGTAGAAAGACGCGGCAGAGCTACGAGGCCGCCTTCTTTCTTGCGGCATCCAGAACTGGTCCGCACTCCGGACGCCTCCGTCGGCGCCGCCTCACAGACCAGGCTGCGGGCGCTGTCGCAGCTGCCGCACGCCAAACATCACTGCCGCGATCGTGGTGGCGATCCCGAACGCGCCCCACTCGGCGGCCGTGACGCTCGTGAGCATCCAGCCAATCAGAAGACAGGCCAGCGCAATCACGACTGCCGGGAACGGTACGCGGAATGGGATTCCTCCGGCCCGCACGTCGCGGCGGCGCAGCTGCCAGCTGGCGACGCAGCAGAGGAAGTAGAGAACGAGGGTGGCGAGATTCGCCAGAATCGCGAGCCGCTCGAAGGTGCTCGTGATCGCGAGGACCAGCACGAGAGCGCACTGCACCAGGATGGCCGTCACCGGCGTCTTGTAGGCCGAGTGTGTCCGGGCAAGCGCCGCCGGCAGGAAACCGTCGCGGCCGAATGCGAACAGCGTCCGGGGCGCGGTCAGAATCATCGCGCCCGCATGTCCCGTCATCGACACGACGGCGCCGACGATGAGGAGGCTCCTCGCCCAGTCGCCAAGCGCGACGCCGGCCGCTTCGGCAAGCGGCGCGGCCTTTGACACGGCGAGCGCGGGGCCGAGGACGCCCTGCGCCACGAACTGCAGCCCGGCGTACAGCATCGTGACGGCCACCATGGCATAGAGGATGGCGCGAGGAACCGTGCGCGCCGGGTCCTTGACCTCGCCGCCAGGCACGAGCGCGGCCTCGATGCCCGCGAACGCGAAGATCAGGAGGATGCTGCTGCGCGCGAGCGTCACCGCATCGGGCGCGTCGGTCACGGTCAGGTTCGATGAGTCGATCGCCGCGACGCCCCCGACGATGAGGATGGCAAGCGGCAGGATCTTCGCCACTGTGAGCACGGTATTGAGGCGGGCGCCGCGCTCCACGCCAAGGATATTGACCACGGCGAAGATCGCGTAGATGCCGATGAGTACCGCCGCGCCGGCGGCCCGTCCCGAGAGCGCCGGCACGAGCGCGCCAAGATTGCCCACGAGCACCGTTGCCACCGCGGCCATCGCGAACGTGAGCAGCATCCACAGCAGGAAACCGGCAAGAAACCCGATGAACGGGCCGAAGGCCGTTTCGACGTACGCGTACGGTCCGCCGGTGAGCGCCACGCGGCTTCCGGCCTCCGCCATGCACAGCACGATCAGACCCATGGCGATCGCGCAGAGGAGGTACGCCAGGGGCGCGGTCGGCCCGAGCGTGGCGGCCATGTCGGCGGGCAGCCGGAAAATACCGCCACCGATCGTCACGTTGACGATCGTGGCCGCGAGCGCGAACGTCCCGATGGACCGGACGAGCGTCCCGTCAGATCGAGTCCCGGCTGGTTCAGTCATAGGCCGCGACCATAGCACGTGAGCCGGCCCGGGCGGGGACGGTCAGCGCTTCTGGCTGGCCGTCGTCCCCTCGACAGGATCGCCGCCACCCATCCACTTGAGCTCCAGCTTCTTCTGCTTCGGCCAGATTTGATCCAGCGTGGTGCCGTCGAAGAGCTCGCCATTCTTCATCACGTAGCGGATCGTGTTGGTGTTTCGCAGGTCCTTCAGCGGATCCTGATCGAGGACGACCAGGTCGGCCAGCTTCCCGGCTTCGAGCGACCCGAGGTCCCGTTGAAAACCGATCGCCTCCGCGCCAAACAGCGTGGCCACTCGCAGGGCCTCGTGTGGCGTGAGGCCGCCCGACGCCATCGCCCAGAGTTCCCAGTGGGCGCCCAGGCCCTGCAACTGCCCGTGGGAACCGAGTCCGGCCCGTCCGCCTGCGTGGACGATGTCGGCGACGACCCTCGCCATGGCCTTCATGTCGTATTCCTCCTCGGCGAACCACTGCGGCCGGCGGCGCGAGACGCCGTCGATGACCGAGTGCGGGACGAAGCGCCGCAGTTTCATGTTGCCGTGTACGTCCGTCGTTTCGTAGAAGTGGTTCTCGATCCACGGCGCCCCGTAGGCCACCAGCATCGTCGGCGTGTAGAACGTCCTGGTCTGTACTACGAACTGCACGACGTCCTTGTAGAGCGGATGGATCGGCAGGGTGTGCTCGTGGCCCGAGTAGCCGTCGATCATGTGCGTGAGATTGAGCTTGAGGTCGAGCCCGCCTTCGATCGTCGGCGTGAGGCCGAACTCCTTGCACGCCATGATGACCCACTGCCGGACCTTGCGGTCGCCGACCATGTACTGCTTGACCGTGTTGGTGTGGTAGACCTCTTTGTACCGTTTGATGAAGGCGCGCGTGGCGTTCACGTCGTCGAGACCGGACGTGTTGAAGATGCCGGGCCCGGTGCTGTACACGCGCGGCCCCAGAATCTCGCCCGTGTCCACCATGTCTTCGTACGCGAACGCGTCATTCGATCCGGTTTGTGGGTCCCGCGTGGTCGTGACGCCGTAGGCGAGGTTGGCGAGGAACGACCAGACCTGTGTCTGATGCACGCCTGCCGGCCGGCGCAGATGAGCGTGCACATCCACGAAGCCGGGAATGATGGTCTTGCCGCTGACATCGATGATGCGGGTGCCGGCCGGGAACTTCACCCGGCCCTGCGCGCCGACCTCGACGATGCGGTTGTTGACGATGAGAATGTCGGACTTGTCGATGACCTCATCGCCCTTCATCGTGACGGCCTTGGCTCCGCGGAGCACCACCGTCCCCTCGGGCTTCGCGCGAGGAACCTCGATTGTGGCCGTGAAGCTCTCGGCCTTGTCGGCGGCAACGGCCTGCCGGTAGAACGTCGCGCCGAGCGACCACGTGACCGAGCGGCCGTCAGGCGTCCAGTTCAGATACTCGCCGCCGTCGAGCGTGAGCCGCTTGACGGGCATTGACGAGCCGTCGGTCACCGACACTGTCGGCGCCTCGCCGCCGACCTTCGGGATCGTGACGATGTAGAGCTTGTTCTGCACGTCGGCGATCGCGGACTGGCCATCGGGCGAGATGCGGGCGTCGTTCGCGGCCGGAGGCGTCGGCCCTCCGGTGCCCGGGCCGGTAATGCGCACGTGCGTCTTGCGGTCGGTGCCATCGAAGCGCATCGACGTGATGGCGCCGCCCGACCAGAGGTACACGCGGTCCGACGCGCGCGCGAAGTGCGGCGATCGCCCGGACATGGGCGCGATCAGCGTGGTGTCGCCGCCGGCCGCCGGTAGCCAGCGAAGCTGCTGGCCCTCTCCGACCTCGCCTTCGATGCGTTCCCGCGCCACGCCGCCGACGACCACCAGGCGCTCGCCATCCGGCGTCCACGCAAGATCGGAATAGAAGGCCGCGCGCCTGGTGAGCCGC
>CAZJTG010000241.1:0-6030 GCA_964548865.1 uncultured Solibacteraceae bacterium | reverse complement strand
GATGCCGACGACGGCGCCGGCGATCAAGATCGCCGGCGTCAGGCGATGGGGCGCGGAGGTCGTGCTCGAAGGCACGACGTCTCTCGAGCGGAGGAAGCGGGCGGAGGCGATTGCCGCCGATCGCGGGCTCGCCATGGTGCCGCCGTTCGACCACGACTGGATCATCGAAGGGCAGGGCACCTGTGGCCTCGAGATTCTGGAGCAGGTGCCCGACGTGTCGATGGTCGTGGTCCCTGTTGGCGGCGGCGGCCTCGCCTCCGGCGTGGCGGCAGCTATCAAGCACATCCGGCCGGAGGTCATCGTCGTCGGCGTCGAGCCGGCCGGCGCCGCCAAGATGACGGCCTCCCTCGCGGCCGGTCATCCGGTCACGCTCGACAGGACGTCGTCGATCGCCGACGGGCTGATGCCCGTTCGGCCGGGGGATCTCACGTTCGAGCACGTGAAGGCCTTCGTGGACCAGATCGTCACGGTGGACGATGGGCAGATCGCACGGGCGGCGCTGTGGCTGTTTCACGAGGCCAAGCAGGTCGTGGAGCCCAGCGGGGCCGCGACCGTTGCCGCGACGCTCTGGCCGTCCGAGGGCAGCCCCCTCGCGGACCGATCCGCCCGCGTGGTCGCGATCCTGAGCGGCGGAAACGTCGCGCCGGACACACTTGCGGAACTTCAGTCGTCGTAGAATCACCTGTCCGTTCAACTGTTCAGGAGTCTCCACATGCGCCGCACGACGTTCATGTTCTCGGCCGGTCTCTCTCTCGCCGCGTTTGCTGCCCTGCACGCCCAGACGGCCGCGCCCAAGGTTGAGGTCAATGCCGGAGCGGCTCGCCAGGCCTCGCCGGGCATGCTGGCATCCGTCGATCCCGCGCTGATGCGGGGCATGAACTTCAGGCTCCTCGGACCCTCGCGCGGCGGCCGCGTCACCACGGTCACCGGCGTGCCCTCGCAGCCCACGACGTTCTACATGGGAGTGGCGAGCGGCGGCTTGTTCAGGACCACGGATAACGGCGTCACCTGGACGCCGCTCACTGACGGCAAGGTACCGGTGGCGTCCATGGGCGCCGTGGCGGTCGCGGATTCCGATCCGAACGTCATCTACCTCGGTACCGGGTCCGATGGCGTCCGGAGCAACGTGTCGACCGGCCGCGGCGTCTACAAGTCCACCGACGCCGGCGCGACCTGGCGATTCATGGGTCTGTACAACGCCGGACAGATCGGCGCGATCCGCATCCACCCGACCAATCCGAACATCGTCTGGCTCTCGGCCACGGGAGACATCTTCAAGCCGAACACCGAGCGCGGCATTTTCAAGACCACCGACGGTGGCGCCACGTGGAAGAAGACGCTCTACATCAACGAGGAAGTGGGCGCCCAGGACGTGGAGATCCAGCCCGGCAATACCAACGTGGTGTACGCCTGGATGTCGAAACTCGAGCGCAAACCCTGGTCGATTATCAGCGGCGGCCGCGAGGGCGGCTTCTACAAGAGCACAGATGCCGGCGAGACGTTCACCAGGATCACCACAGGCCTGCCAGGGGAGCTCATCGGCAAGGGCAACCTCGGCGTCACCGCCGCGAACCCGAACCGCGTGTACGCGCTGATCGAAGCCAAACCTGGCGGCGGTTTCTACAGGTCTGACGACGCGGGCCAGACGTGGGCGAACACAGGGGCGCCGGCGAACATCCAGGCGTCGATGATTCAGCGTCCGTTCTACTACACGACGCTTGGCACGGATCCCACGAACGCCGACGTCGTGTACACGGGTGCCGAGGGGTTCTACAAGTCCACCGACGCCGGCCGCACGTTCACGTCGATGCGGACGCCGCACGGCGACAACCACGACATCTGGGTGAATCCGAAGAACGGCAACATCATGGTGCAGGCCAACGACGGCGGCGCGAACGTGTCCACCGACGGCGGGCGCACGTGGTCCACGCAGATGAACCAGGTGACGTCGGAGCTCTACGGCGTCTGGATGGACAACCAGTTTCCGTACAAGGTGTACGCGGCCCAGCAGGACAACAGCACGATCATGATCACGAGCTCGGCGGATCCGTTCAATCCCCAGGACTTCCGCAGCGGTCCCGGCTGCGAAACCGGTCCGATCATCCCGCACCCCCGCAACCCCGACATCGTCTACGGCAACTGCAAGGGCCAGTACGAGTGGATGAACCTGAAGACGGGACAGTCGAAGCGCTACTGGGTCGGGGGCCAGTCGCTCTACGGCAACGCGGGCCGGGATCTGATTCTGCGGTTCCAGCGCACCACGCCGATGGCGACTTCGCCGCACGATCCCGAGATCGTCTACTACGGATCGCAGTACCTGCATCGGACGCGTGACAGGGGCGTGACGTGGGAGCGGATGTCGCCCGATCTCACCGCGTTCGATCCGCGCTTCCAGGGCGCGAGCGGTGAGCCGATCACCCGGGATGTCACGGGCGAGGAGTTCTACAGCACGCTCTACGCCATCAGCGAGTCACCGCTGGAGCGCGGCGTCATCTGGACGGGATCGAACGACGGGCCGTTCCATGTCACGCGCGACAACGGCAAGACCTGGACGAACGTGACGCCGAAGGAACTCCAGGGCCAGCCCGGCGGCCGCGTGGCCTGGATTGACGCGTCGCCGCATCGGAAGGGATCGGCGTATTTCGCCGTCTACAGGTACCTGCTCGGCGACTACGCGCCGTACATCTATCGCACCGACGATTACGGCCGGACCTGGACGCGGCTCACCGACGGCAAGAATGGCATTGCGGCCGACAATCCGACGCGCGTCGTCCGCGAGGATCCGGATCGAGAAGGCCTCCTCTACGCCGGCACCGAGTTCGGGATGTTCATTTCGTTCAACAACGGCGGCAACTGGCAGCCGTTCAGCCTGAACGTGCCCGTCGTCCCCATCAACGACATCAAGGTGCACCAGAAGGACCTGGTGGTGGCCACGCAGGGCCGTGCGATCTGGATCTACGACAACCTGTCAGCGCTGCATCAGATGTCGGCGCAGGTGTCGCCCACGGCGCCCTACCTGTTCAAGCCGCGTGACAGCTACAAGACGCGGACCAATCCCGAGCGATTTGGTCCCGTCATCGAGTACTACCTCCCGGCCGTGCCCACAGGAGCGGTCGTGATGGAGATCCTCGATTCGAAGGGCACGCCAGTGGGGCGCTACAGCAGCGATTCGGCTCCCGCGCCAGCAGGCGGTGGCGGCCGTGGTGGACGAGGTGGCGGGGCCGGCGCAGGCGGCGGCGGTGCGGCTCCGGACGATCCTGATGCGCCGATGATGGAAGGCCGAGCGGGCCGGGGCGGTGGCGGAGTCACGTCCCGCGTCACGAAGACCGCGGGCATGAACCGGTTCATGTGGGACATGCGTCACGCGAGCGGGCTGTTGCTGCCGCCGGGCAGCTACCAGGCGCGCCTCACGGTTGACGGCAAGATGCTGGGACAACCGTTCGCGGTGAAGGTCGATCCACTGCTGGCCGACGAGGGTCTGACGACCGCCGACCTGGCCGAGCAGTTCGGTCACAACCTCAGAATGCGTGAGTTCACGCAGGAGGTCGGTGCGCTCGTCGGCCGCGTGCGTCAGGCGCAGCAGGCGGCGAAGGCCGCGGGCGATGCCGCGAAGCTGGCGCAGCTCGACGCCATCGCCGCGAAGCTCATGACGGAAGCCGTCCGGTACGGCAAGCCGGGCCTGCAGGCACAGGTCTCGTACCTCGCCAACATGACCGCTGGCGTCGATCAGAAGGTGGGGCGCGACGCCATCGAGCGCTACGCGGTGCTGAAGAAGGAATACGACGCGATCGTCGCCGCCCTGGAGAAGATCAAATAACTCTCACCGATCTCTTCGCCCGCACGTTCTCGGAACGCGCGGGCGAGGTCGCGCTCGAGTTCGGCAGCCGACGTCTCACCTTCGGCGAACTGGACGCCCGCGCCGACCGGGTGGCCGCAGGGCTTTCGGCTCGCGGCTTCTGCCCAGGGGATCGCCTGGCGGTCTATCTCGAAAACCGCGTCGAGTTCATCGATCTGTTCCTCGCCTGCACGCGAATCGGCGTCATCCTGGTGCCGATCAACATCCTCTATCGCGACCGCGAACTCGCGCACATCGTCTCCGACGCCGAGCCACGGACGATCGTCGCGTCCGGGCCCGTGCCGGGAGGGTTCGAGTACTGGGATGTCGCAGAAGTGTCTGCGCGTGCCGAGGTCACGGAGGGAAGCGGAGGCAGCGGAGCGGAGGCGCTCGGAGGCCGGGGGCTCAGCCTCGGCGCACAGCCCCCTGAAGCGACCGGCGACACGCCGGCAGCGATCGTTTACACCTCCGGGACTACGGGCGCGGCGAAGGGCGCGATTCTCACGCACGGCAACTTCGCCGCGAACGCAGCGACGCTTCTGGATGCGTGGCGCATCACGAGCGCGGACCGCTTTCTGCTGCCGCTGCCGCTGTTCCACGTGCACGGGCTCGGCAACGGGCTCTGCTGCTGGCTGGCCTCGGGCTGCCGCATGAGGCTGCTGACCCGTTTCGACGCCGCGACGGCCGCCTCGGAGTTCGAGTCCTTCGCGCCGACGCTGTTCTTCGGCGTGCCGACCATCTACGTGCGCCTGCTCGCCCTGCCCGACGCCGTCGCCGCCGCGATCGGCGCGCAGATGCGCCTGTTCGTCTCCGGATCCGCGCCGCTTGCCGCGCACGTCTTCGAGGAGTTCCGGCTGAAGTTCGGGCACGCGATTCTGGAACGGTACGGCATGACCGAGACCTTCATGAATATCGGCAATCCGTACGACGGCGAGCGCCGCCCGGGAACGGTGGGCAAGCCGCTCCCGGGCGTCGACGTACGCATCGTGCCCCGCGGCGGCGACGGCGAGTCGGCCGCAGCCACGGAACATGCGGCACCCAGGGAAGGCGAAGTGCAGGTGCGCGGCGCGAATGTGTTTGCCGGCTACTGGCGACGCCCCGACGCGACCGCGGCCGCGTTCACGGACGGGTGGTTCAGGACCGGTGACATCGGAACCGTCGCGGACGACGGTTACGTCACGCTGTGCGGCCGGATGGGCGACGTGATCATCTCCGGGGGCTTCAACATCTATCCGCGCGAGATCGAGGAAGTGCTCCTGGGCCATCCCGGCATCCGGGAGGCCGTGGTCGTGGGCGCCCGAGATCCCTCGCGAGGCGAGGTGCCGGTCGCCTACATCGTCGCGGACGAGACCGTCGATGACGAGGCCGTGCGCGAGCGATTGGGGCGCCAGCTCGCGTCATTCAAGATGCCGAGACGATTCGTCCGCCTCGACGCGCTGCCGCGAACCGCGCTCGGCAAGGTCCAGCGGCACCTGCTGCCCGCCGCAGACAACCTGAACCGGGGCTGAGCCCAGGCGGTGGAAGCGCAGGCAACACCAGCGTCACCTCTGACCGGTGCTGTCACGGGGGCTGCGGTAGGCTGGACGGCGCGGGGATGAAGATTCTACGCGGACATTTGCAGCTGACCCCGACCGACCTCGGCGGTTTTCTCGCCTGCCGGCGGAAGATCGGGCTCGAGCACGCCGTCGCGAGAGGCGTCCTCACGCGACCAATCTCCGACGATCCCGTGCTCGCGGTGCTGCGCCGGCGCGGCGACGAACACGAGCGCCGCTACGTCGACGCGGTACGGGCGACCGGCGTCGGTGTCGAGGATCTGCGCGCGGCCGCCTCCGACAGCCGGGACGCCGCAGTCGCCGCGACGCGGATGGCGATGGAGCGTGGCGTAGGCGCCATCGTTCAGGCCGCGCTCGAGTCGGCAGACGGCCGCTGGTACGGCCTGGCCGACATGCTCCGGCGCGTCGAAACGCCGAGCGCGCTCGGCTCGTGGAGTTACGAGGCCCTCGACACCAAGCTCGCCGAGGAAACTCGTGGCGCCACGATTCTCCAGCTGTCGTTGTATTCGGACCTGGTGGCCGGGGTTCAGGGCGTAGCGCCCGCGTACTTCCACGTCGTGACGCCGGTCCGCGCGGAACAATACCGGGTGGCTGACTACGCCGCGTACTACCGCCTCATGAAGGCCGGCCGCGACGCCGAGG
>CAZJTG010000240.1:0-6129 GCA_964548865.1 uncultured Solibacteraceae bacterium | reverse complement strand
GCTTCAGCGAGTCGCTGAACGACGGCACCAGCGTCGCCAGATAGGTAATGAGCGCGTTGTCGTTGAAGGCCGTCAGTACCGTGGCGGAGATGAAGAGCGGCAGTTCGGTCAGCCGCGAAAGCACCGGCGCGATCCACCAGCCCTGCAGCCCGCCGTGGATGACAAGGCCCGCGAGAAAGAAACCCACGAGCATCGGCGGCCGGAGGTCGATACGACTCTGATACGCGCTGGTGGCCGCGGCGAAGCCCAGGAAGATCAGGAAGCCGCCGACGAAGAACACGGCATGATGCGCGGTGAGCACCGTCCACGCCATGAAGGCAACGTGCGACGCGGTGAGCCAGCCCGGCACCGGCAACAACCCCGACGCGCCCGGCGTGTCCGGTTCGTCCCGATCCTCGATTGGACGGCGCCTGGCGAGTTCAGAGAACTCCGACCGGAACGCGATCAGGTAGACCGCCGTGTTGAGCGCCACCGCCGTGGCCGCCCGCCAGCCGAAGTGCGTGAACATGAACGCCATGTCCCAGTTCCACGGCCTGGCCACCATCAGCACCGGCGGCGCGGCGAAGTGCGTGAGGGTGCCGCCAATCGAGATATTGACGAAGAGCAGGCCCAGGGTCGCGTACTTCAGCCGCGTGCTCGGCTGCAGATCGTAGAACTGACGCGCGAGCAGCAGGGCGCTGATGGTCATGGCGCCCGGCTCCGTGATGAACGACCCCAGGATCGGACCGATCACGAGGATCGACACCCACCAGGCAGCCGGAGTGGCCCGCCCGGCCCTGGCGACGAACCTCAGCGAATTCTCCGCGAGCCCGATGATGGGGCGTGTGGCTGCCAGGGCCATGATGACCACGACGAACAGCGGCTCGGTGTAGTTGACGGTCTCGTTGAAGTAACGGGTCGGCGCGTCCCAGCCGACATACGCGAACATCGCGACAAAGAGGACCAGCGCCCAGAGCCCGAAGACGACCTCGATCTCTCCGAGAAAATGCAGGAAGCCCGCCCGGACCGACGGCCGTGGTTGCTGCCCCGACTCACGGGCCCGATCGTCGGCGTGGTGCTGGACCGCATGCGCCAGCCGCGTGAATCGCGCGGCCGTAAACGTGTGCAGCACCGCGAGGATGAAGATCGCCGTCGCGACCGCGTTGAACGGATCGATGTCCACCCGTTCGCGCAGCACATCGAGGAGGGCCGCCTCCGGGCGGTCTGGATAGGTGGAAAGCGGAAGCGGGAGGAGCTGGCCCGGCGTCAACGGTTGTGGCATCCCGGACAGTATATGGAGTCGTCAGCGAGGATCGGTCGTAGATGTCCAGGGACGACACAGGCCCTGGGAACCCCAGGGCCTGTGTCGATGTGTGAGGTCTCGCTGCCTAGCGCGACGAGCCGGGTTTCCTGGCCTGGTCCCAACGGGCGGTCTTGCACTTGGGACAGATCCGGACGTCCTTCATGCGCGGCATCCATTCATGCCCGCACCGCTTGCAATGGAGTGAAGCCGCGGCCGATGCCGCACGACGAACTGCTAATAGCCGACTCATTCAGGCTCCGATGTGGTAGTTACGCCAGCAAACTCCTGCCGTTTCCCGGATCCGAAAAAAAACTCACGGATCTGTCACCCGCAAACGTTTTCGTCGGTCGTTACTGGCCTGGAGACCCAAGCTCCGCGAAAAATCAGACGGAGACCGCACTTGGCGAACAATCCTGGCCCGCGTCCGCTCTGGCATCCGACTTGCCCCTAGCCCACGGGTAGCCCGATGAAAGTCCTGCTCGTCACGACCGGCGATGCTCCGGACGCGGCTCCGGTCCTCGAGGACCTGACCGGGCTGGATCCGTCCGTGACGGTCGTCGGCGTGCTGGGCGCGGCCGGAGCCCTGGAGATGGTCCGCGCGGCGGACGACTTCGACGCGCTGTTTGTGGCGCCATCCGTCTCGCGCAACGAGACCCTCGCCCTCATCCGGAGGGTGCGCCAGGACCGGATGCGTATCGCGGTCGTGGCGGTGATCGCTCCGGCCGACCGGGCGTTCTTCGATCATGCAATGACCGCCGGGGCCGACGACGTGCTCGTGGTCGGGACCGTTGGACCGGTCGAGCTCGCCGACACGCTCCGCCGCATCCGCCAGAACCGCCATCTGCCTCCCCCACCCGGACGCCCGTACCTCCAGGTGCTTTACGCCGGCCAGGACGAGGCGACCTGGGCGATTCTGTCGGGGATTCCCTTCGTCCGGGCCCATCGGACAACCGCCGCTCCGGACGGCAGCGTCGCCGGGCGGGCTGACATGCTCGTGGTCGATGAGCAGCCGGGCGACGCGCACCCCCTGCAGGTCGTCAAGTGGATGCACGCGAACGTGGCGGATGTCAGGGTCGTGGCGCTGACGTCGCCGTCGGCGGGAGATTCCGCCGGCGCGGCGCTCGAACTTGGCGCCGACGACGTCGTGAGCAAGTCCGGCAGCTACGGGCGCCGTCTTGTGGCGTCCCTGCATCGCAGCTACCTGGCGCTTCACCGGCCACCGGCGGCGGCCGCCTCGTCCGGCACGAGTCGTGATGGCCATGTCGCGCTCGAGGCGGAACTTGCGGCGGCCGACGAACGCATCGACGTGCTGTCCGAGACGGCGCAGACCGCGACGATCGCGCTCACGACGCTCCGGGCCGAATACGACCAGCTGCGCGAGACGCAGGCCTTCGAACGAGCGCTGCGCGATCGGGATCGCGAGGAGCTCGCCCGCGTCACGCGAGCGCTGCGCGAAGAGCAGGAACGGCGCGAGGTCCTCGAGCACACCCTGAATCAGGAAGAAGACCGGGCCGAGTCCGAGGTGCGCCGGCTGAAAGAGGACGTGGCCAAGGCCGCGGATCGCCTCCACCAGGTCGCGCACAACACCCAGATCCTCGAGCGCCGGCTCCAGCACGAACTTGCGCTGCGCGTGGCGGAACGGGATCGGCTGACGGACAACGCGCTCATCGGGCATGCGGTGTTCGCGCGCGACGGACGACTTGTTCGGTGCAGCGCGACGTTCGCCTCCTGGCTGGGTTACGAAAACGCGGAAGCCGCCCTGAGTGCGGGCGGACAGGAGGCCTTCCCCGGCACGCCGGATCACGCGGAGGTATTGCGGCGCCTCGACCTGGGCCAACCCGTCGACCGCGTGGCCTCGACGCTCAGGCGTAAAAACGGACGTCCCCTGCGCGTGCTTACTTCGGCCGTCGCGCTGCCAGACATGCACGCCGACGGGACCGACGACGCGATCGAACGGCTCTTCGTGGATCTTTCAGGGCAGGCGGAAGCGGAGCAGGAACTCCGGCTCGCGCGGCGACTCGAATCGGCGGGGAGGCTGGCGGCGGAAATGGCGCCCGAGATCGAGGGCGCCGATCCCGAACGCGCCCGCCTGCTGGTGCGGCAACTACTGACCTTCAGCCGGCAGCAGGCCCGACCCGCGGGCTATCTTTCCCTGAACGACGCCGTCGCGCGCCTCGAGCCCCAGGCGCGACGGATTGCCGGTGGGGCCATTGAAGTCAGGCTTGACCTGGGCCAGGTCGAGCCGGTCACGGCCGGCGAGGATGACATCGAACAACTCGTGCTGGACGTCGTCGCCACGGTCGCAGCGTGTCTGCCCTTTGGCGGGCTGGTCACGATTGCGACGAGCTCAGCCACCGATTCGACCTTCGTTCTCAACACGTTGTTCACGGCCACCGCGGCCGGGTACGGCGTACTGCCCTGCGTTACTTCCCCCTCCCTCGTTCGTCACGCTGTGAGGTGCGGCGGCACGCTCCGAACCACTGGAGAGGCCGGCCGCAGCAGCGCACTGCACGTCACCCTACCCTGCTGATCACCGGCGGCCGGAAGGCTGCCGGTGATCGCCTGCCTCCGTACTCGCACGGACGCCCGGGAACGTAAGTTTACCTAGACGGCACGACGGTGGTAGTCTCCAAAGGCCAACGCCATGCAGTCGTGGACCTGGCGCCAGGGTGGCCTGATCCTGGCGCTGTACCTGTTGTTGGCGGCGGTCCAGTCGTGGCCGCTGCCATTGCACATGGGCACCCATCTGACCGGTGCGCCGACTGGCGATACGGGTGTGTACGTCTGGAATCTGTGGGTGTTCCGCCACGAGATCATCACGACGGGCACGACGCCGTTCAGTACCCTGCAGATTCTCCCCCTCGCGGGTCCGACGGACCTCAGCCTGCACAACTACACGGTGTTCTCGGATCTCCTGGCGCTGCCGCTCCTCACCTGGTTCGACATCATCACCACGTTCAACGTGGTGTACCTGGTCAACGTCGCCCTGGCGGGAATGGGCTTGTTCCTGCTCGCCCGCCGGCTGACCGGCCGAACGCCTGAGGCCTTCCTGGCGGGCCTGTTGTTCGCCTGGTCGCCCTTTCTCGTGGCCAGGGGACAGGAGCACTTCAGCCTGGTCGCCGCCGCACCCCTTCCGATCTTCATGCTGCTCGTGCTGCGCGCCTGGGACCACCGACGCCTGCGCGACGCCGCCCTGGCCGGCATCGCCCTGGCGTGGGCGACGTACTCCGACCCGTACTACGGCGTGTACTGCGTCATGCTGGCCGCCGGTTTCGGGCTGTCGCGCATGTTGATCGTTGGCGTCCGACGGCGGCTGCGAACGGAACTCGTGCGAACCCGGCGGGCGCTGACCGTCGCGATGGGGCTCGCCGGCGGCCTGATCGCCGTCGTGCACTTCGGCGCGGGTAGTGCGGTCGAGCTCGGTCCCCTGCGCATATCGATGCGCACGCTGTACACCCCCGTCCTGATCCTGACCGTCCTTGCGCTTGCGCGCGCCGCCGTGGCCCTAAGGATCAGTGTCGCGCTGGCCCCGGTGCCGCTCGGGTGGGTCAGCCGTGCCACCGCCACGGGAGTCGGCGTCGCCGCCGCGGTGCTGTCGCCGACGCTGTATGCCATGGCCGTTCGGATGCTCGACGGGCGACTGGTGCCCGTGCCGGTCCTCTGGCGATCGAGCGCGCCCGGTGTTGACGTCCTGTCGCTCCTGATGCCGAACCCCAACCACGCCTGGATGCCGGAGGGGGTCGTGAACTGGCTCGCGACCGGCCCCGGTGGCTACGTCGAGAACGTCGCGGCGCTCTCCTGGGTAGGGCTGGCCGTGATCATCGCGGCCTGGCGATTCACCCGGTTCCAGCCGGGACGGTTCTGGCCCTGCGTGACGATCGGCTTCGCGCTGCTGGCTCTCGGTCCGTTCGTCAACATCGCCGGCCTCAATACCCTCGTACCGACACCCTGGGCGCTGCTGCGGTACGCGCCGATCGTTGGATCCGCCCGGATGCCCTCGAGGTTCGCGGTCGTGACGACCATGGGATTTGCGGTCCTGTTCGCCTTCGCGCTCGCGGCGATCGCCACGACGCTCACGCCCGGGCGGCGCCGCGCCTTGCTCTCCGCCGTGGGCATCCTGATCGGCCTCGAACTCGTGCCGGCGCCGCGCCAGCTTCATTCGGCGCAACTGCCGACCGTGTTCGAGCGCGTCGCGGCGGACCCGCGTCCGGTGCGCGTGCTCGAGCTGCCCACCGGGATCCGGGACGGCCTGTCGTCCCTTGGCGATTTCAACGCATCAGCGCAGCTCCGCCAGACGATGCACGAAAAGGGGCTGATCGGCGGCTACCTGTCGCGGGTCTCCAGCCGCAGAAAGAACACGTACCTCAGTCAGCCGGTGACGCGCGCCCTGCTCGACGTCAGTGAAGGCCGCGAGATCAACGCGGACGTCCGGGACGAGGCGCATCGACACGTGAAGGAATTCCTGCGGGCGAGCAACGTCGGCTACGTCACCATGAGCCGCAAGCGGACGAACGCCAGGCTCAGGGAGTTCGCGATTGAGCTGCTGCGGCTCGAAAAAATCGACGAGGCCGGCGGATACGAACTCTTCGTTCCGAGGATTCCCAACTAGAATGGGCCCCGGGGGCCCGACGTGACGAAGAAGATCGGCGACAACATCCTGGATGCGATCGGCCATACGCCGCTCATCCGGCTCAACCGCATTCCGGCCGGCATCATCAGCGCGACCGTCCTCGCCAAGATTGAGACGTTCAATCCCGGCAATTCGATCAAGGACCGCATGGCCCTGAAGATGATCGAGGATGCCGAGCGCAGGGAGGCTCTCGAGCACCACGCGACGCGCGACCTCC
>CAZJTG010000239.1:0-6142 GCA_964548865.1 uncultured Solibacteraceae bacterium | reverse complement strand
GGGCGTGCCTTTCGGCATCACGATCACGGCCGGTGCGCCGAGCCGCGAAGCCGCCAGTGCGACCGCCTGACCGTGATTGCCGGACGAGAAGGTGATGACGCCGCGCCGGAGGGCGTCGGCGGGCAGGCGCTTCAGCATGTTCGTGGCGCCGCGAATCTTGAACGCGCCGCCCGGCTGCTGCGGCTCGCACTTGAGCCACAGCGGACGCCCGGCGAAGTCGGAGACGTCGATGACGGGCGTCCGCCGCGCGATCGACGCGATGCGCGCGGCCGCTTCGCGGATGGAGGAGAGTTGGACCAAGGACATTCCGCGCACCTGTCGTTACCTGTCGTCACCCGTCGTAACGACTTGTGTCTACTTCAGATGTTTCTGCAGGAACGCGATCGTGAGCGGCCAGGCCTGTTCGGACGCTTTGAGATTCGCGCCGCCGGCGCCGGCGTGGTTGCCCATGAAGCCGTGGCCTGCGCCGTCGAACAGGTGCTTGTCGAACGCCTTGCCGAGCTTCTTCATGGCGGCTTCGGTCGGCGGAATCGTGTCGTTGATGCGGGCATCGTTCCCGCCGTACATGGCGAGCACCGGCGCCCTGATCTTCGCGACGAGCGCCTCGTCGATCGCGTCGCGCGTCGCGCTTGGCGCGCTGCCGTAGTAGGGCACGGACGCGTTCAGGCCCGGCTGCGCCATCGCGTACGCCCAGGCCCGCGTGCCGCCCCAGCAGAAGCCGATGACCGCCGTCTTTCCGTTCGAGCCCGGCAGCTTCTTCCCGTACTCCATGGCGGCGTTGAGCCGCTCGGTCATCTCATCGTCGGTCAGCGTCCGGATCGCCTGCCCGACTCCGGATCCGAGCGAGGCGCTTCCGCCGCCGTCCGGCCCCTTGCCCGACAGGAAGTCCGGCACGATCGCAATGAAGCCATCCTGGGCGAGCTGATCGCCCAGCGCGCGCGGCATGTCGCGCATGCCGTTGATGTCGTGCACGACGAGCACCACGCCGACGCGCTCCTTGCGCTCCGGAAAAATCACAAACGCGTTGAGCTTGCCTCCGCCAGGCAGCGCGATGTCCACCCACTCACCATGACGCGGCGAGTCGGCCAGGGCCTTCGTGGCGTGCGCCGCCGTACCCGCGGGGATCCGGTCGTTCCATTGAATCTCGACTGGCGGCGCCTGCTGGGCCGTCCCGGCCGCAGACTGGCCTGCCTGCTGCGCGGCAGTCGTCGCCGACGCCAGCAGCGCCACTGAGAGCGCCATGACTGATGCAAACCGCTTCATCTCTCTCCTCCTGGAGGGCTTCCTCACCGTTTCTTCAGACCTTCGTTGGCGGGGGCCCCGATATTATTCCCTCAAATGACCCGGCGCACGCTCCTCGACTTCTTCGAGGACTTCACCGCCCGAGACGACACGTTTATCGTCCACGACGACGGCTACCGGGTCCGCAAGGCGACGTACCGTGAGCTTGGCGTCGCCGCGCGCGGATTTGCCTCGAAGCTGGCGGAGGCAGGCATCGGCGCAGACCAGAAGGTCGTCATCTGGTCCGAGAACAGGCCGGAGTGGGTCGTCGCCCTCTGGGGTTGCCTGCTCGCCCGCGTGGTCGTGGTGCCCGTGGACTTTCGGGCCTCGGCAGAACTGGTCGTGAGAATCGCGGACATCGTTGACGCGCAGCTGATTCTCATTGGTGAGGAGGGAACGGAGGTAAAGCCGGGGGTAACGGAGCGGAGGGTACGGAGGTTGTCAGAGTACGCCCCCGTGCACCCCGCTCCGCTTCCTCAGGCGCCTGCCTCCGCTGCCTCGATTACCGTCGAACCGGCGTCGCTGGCTGAAATCATCTTCACCAGCGGCGCCACCGCCGACCCCAAGGGCGTGACGATCACGCACCGCAACATTCTCGCGAACACGGTACCCATCGAGCGGGAAATCGGAAAGTACCGGAAGTACATCCGCTTCTTCCATCCCATCCGCTTTCTCAACCTGCTGCCGATGAGCCACATGTTCGGCCAGTCGATGGCGACGTTCGTGCCGCCCATGCTCGGCGGCACCGTCGTCTTCTCGCATGGCTACAGCCCGACCGAGATCCTGCGACAGATCAAGTCACGTCGCGTGTCGGTGCTCGTGTGTGTCCCGAAGGTGCTGGACGTCCTCCGCGAACACGTGCAGCGTCTCGAGCCGATGGCGGCCGAACCGGACACGCTCGCGGGCCGGCACTGGGCGTGGCGATGGTGGAAGTACCGGCGCGTGCATCGGCGCTTCGGCTGGAAGTTCTGGAGCATCGTGTGCGGAGCTGCGCCGCTCGATCCGGATCTCGAGTCGTTCTGGCGCAAGCTCGGATTCGTCGTCGTCCAGGGCTACGGCCTCACCGAGACCGCGCCCATCGTCACGCTCAATCACCCGCTCAGGCCCTCGAAGGGGACGGTTGGCAAACCGATACCCGGCGTCGACATCAAGATCGCCGACGACGGGGAGATTCTCGTCAGAGGTGACAACGTCACGGGGGGCTACTACAGAACGACGGGAACGACGGGAACTGCACCAACGGGAAGTGTCTCCGCGCTTGATGCCGGTGGATGGTTTCACACCGGCGACATCGGCGAGATCGACGACCAGGGCAGGCTCGTGATCAAGGGCCGCAAGAAGGAAATGATCGTCACGCCACAGGGATTGAATGTATTCCCTGAGGACGTGGAGCGGGCGCTTCTGGCCCAGGCGGGCGTGCAGGACGCGGCCGTAGTCGGGCGCGTCGTCGACGGCGAAGAGCGCGTGCATGCGGTCCTCGTCCTGTCAGCCGGGGCGGACCAGGGCGCGATCGTCCGGAACGCCAACCTGACGCTCGAGGATCATCAGCGCGTCCGGAGTACCTCGGTCTGGCCGGGCGACGCCCTTCCTCGAACCGAGGGAACGCAAAAACTGAAGCGCCGCGAGATCCAGCGCTGGGCGGCGGGCGAAACGTCAGGCACGCCGGCGGGTGCGCCCGGTACGACCGTCGAGGCCATCGTCGGCCGATACGCCGCGGGACGTGAAACTTCATCCGACACCACGATGGATGAGCTGGGGCTGTCGTCGCTCGACCGCGTCGAGCTGGTGATGGCGCTCGAAGAGCAGTTTCAGGTCACGCTCGACGAGACGACGCTCGCGACATCGAGGACGGTTGGAGATCTCCGGGCGCTCGTGGAACTTCCTGGTTCCCAGTTCCAGGTGCCCGGTCCGGGTTCGTCTGCACCCGGCACCGGGCACCGGGGACCAGGCACGGCGATCGCATTTCCCTCCTGGAATCGCACGCCTGTGTCCTGGTTCCTCCGCCGTATCAGCCTGCCGACGTGGATTCTTCCGCTGGCGCGTGTGTTCATGAAGATGCGGGTCGAGGGCGCGGAGCGCCTGCACGATCTCACCGGACCGGTGATCTTCGCGGCGAATCACCAGAGCCACATGGATGTGCCTGCCGTGATGATCGCGATGCCGGCGCGATGGCGGTATCGGACCGCTCCGGCGATGATGAAAGAGTTCTTCAAGGCCCACTTCTTTCCGGAGCAGTTCACGCGGAAGGCCTGGTTCACGAACAGCCTGAACTACTACCTCGCGTGCCAGTTCTTCAACGCGTTTCCGATCCCGCAGAAAGAAGCAGGCACGCGGCAGACGCTGCGGTATATCGGAGACGTGCTCGCGGACGGCTATTCGGTCCTCATTTTTCCAGAAGGCAGCCGCCACCGCGAGGGCGAGATCGGTCAGTTCATGCCGGGCATCGGCATGATGGGCGCGCGGCTCGGCGTGCCGGTCGTGCCGGTCCGTATCGAAGGTCTCGACAACGTGCTCCATCCGAAGATGAAGTGGCCGAGGCGCGGTCCGGTCCGCATCGCCTTCGGCGCGCCGATGACGCTCGCGGGCGACGACTACGCCGCGTTGGCAGGACGGGTTGAAGACGCGGTACGCGCGCTGTAGTCGTGCTTTCAGACGCACACGGAGATCACCAAGTTGCGCGAAGATCACGAAGGTCCGGGCTTTTGTAGGAAGCCTTGGTGGTCTTTATTCTCCTTGGCGATCTTCGTGTGCGTCTGAGGCTGTCTTGGCGGTTGTCAGCCGTCGCGCCGCCCGGTACACCAGCACCGCCCCAATCCAGTAGCACGCCGTCATGTAGAGCAGGATGTAGCCGAACGCCGCAGCGCCGAGCGCGATCTGAATCGCGAGCGCGCCGCCGGAGACCGCGACGGCGAGGACGGCATAGACGTTCGTCCGCTGCAGCCACGCGTACGGCAGGAAGTGGGCGCCCGCGATCGACGCCATCGCCAGCGCGACGGCGCCCGGCCTGAGGTCGTACATCGCGATGACGATCGGAAACGCGACGATCTGGGACATCGCGAGTTGCACCGAGAGCACGTTGAGCGGGTTCTCCTTGGCCATCGGCCCCCAGGCCATGCGGCGCTCCAGGAGAAACGCCGCCGGCAGCGCGAGGCCGCCCTGGAACATCAGCGCCAGCGCCGCCTGCTTCACCGGCAGGTAGAACGACAGGATGCCGACCATGAGAATGCTGGCGCCAAAGCAGATGAGAAACGGGGCGCCACCGGCCGACGACTGCGTGACTTCCCGGCGGGCTCGATCGATGTCGAACATGGTGGCCTCCACGCGTGTATGGAACGGTGGACGATTCGCGCAGGTTTCGCCAGGAGTGGCCTGAATCGGCCAGTGCCGTCGTCCCCTCGGTGGGCGGCGGTGCGGGAGCGATGCGTAGACGCCCTGCCGTGTCCGGCGGCACGCATCGATGGTGCGACGGAGAGTCGCGTGGCGTGTCGCCGAATGGCTGGATGTTGCGCGGCGTCTTGTCGGGGCCACCGGCCCACCAAGGGGCCGCTGGCCCACACAGGTGGGCCGCCCGGCCCCCGGGGGTCGCAATGGCGATGGTCGACGAGGAACTGCCCGTGAAGGTCGCAACTCCGTCCGAACAGAGCCGCGGTGGCGAAAGCCGCCCGAACCCGGCACCCTGCGCCCTGCGCCCCGAACCCTTGTATGCTTAAGAGCTTGAGAGGACAGCGAATTTGAGCAAGGACGACTTGATTGATGTTCAGGGCACTGTGGTTGCCGTGCACAGCGGCGGGCTGTATCGCGTGCAGGTAGACGCCGGGCACGAAGTGCTGGCGCAGCTCAGCGGCCGGATGCGCCGCTTCCGGATCAAAGTGGTCCCAGGCGATCGAGTGACCGTGGGTGTCTCCCCCTACGATCCCGTTCGCGGCATCATCACGTTCCGCGCCCGCTAGGCTTTTCTTGACCGATTCACACACTCCATCCAATCCGGCGCATCCACCCGGCGGAGATCCGAAACGCAGACGCCGCCGCGGCGGCCGTGGCCGCAAGTCCAGTGGCGGCGGGCAGGGACACAGCCAGCCGGCGCAGGCGTCGCCCCCGCACACCGCGCCCGCCACTCAGTCGGCACCGACGATTGCGGAGCGCGCGTCCGCACCGTTCGATCCCGCGCCGCTCAAGTTCAAGGCGCTCATCACGGAACCGGCCCTGCTCGACGCGCTCGAGCAGCGCGGGTTCGAGCAGACGACGCCGGTGCAGAGCGCGGTGCTGCCGTACGCGCTGGCCGGGCGCGACGTCATCGGCTGCGCCGAGACGGGCACGGGCAAGACCGCGGCGTACGTGCTGCCGGTCCTTTCCCGCCTGATCCGGGAAGATCGCGAAGCGGGTCCGCGCAAGTCTCATCACGCCACGCGCGCCTTAATCCTGGCGCCCACGCGCGAGCTGGCCGTGCAGATCGACGACGAGATCCAGGGATTCGCGTACCACGCGCCGGTAGCCAGCGCGGCCGTCTATGGTGGCGTGCCGATGGGCCCCCAGGAGCGCGCTCTCAAGGCCGGCGTCGACATCGTCGTCGCCACGCCGGGTCGGCTGCTGGACCACATGCGCAGCAGCGTCGGCGACTACTCTGCGGTCGAGATCTTCGTGCTCGACGAGGCCGACCGCATGATGGACATGGGCTTCTGGCCCGACGTCCGCAAGATCGCGGAGGCGCTGCCGCCGACGACGACGCGCCAGACGATGCTGTTCTCGGCGACGATGCCGCAGGAAGTGATGCGCTTCGCGGATGCGCTCGCGCCGAAGGCGGTCTTCGTGCAGGTGGGATCGCGCCGCGGACCGGCGAAGACCATCACGCACGAAGCGCGCA
>CAZJTG010000238.1:0-6173 GCA_964548865.1 uncultured Solibacteraceae bacterium | reverse complement strand
CGCGTCAGGGGGGTGCGGCGGGGACGAAGTCCCCCCGCACGTAAATGGACACGCACGCCGTTCCCGGCGCGCGGTTCGTCGATCCGAAGGTCCTCTCACGGATCAAGGATCTCGAACTCCTGGCGCGTCACGTCGTCGACGGCTTCATCAATGGTCTGCATCGCGCGCCATTCTTCGGCGCGTCGGTGGACTTCGCCGAGCACCGCGGCTACGTCCCCGGCGACGACATCCGGCGGGTGGACTGGCGGCTGTACGCTCGCACCGATCGCTACTACATCAAGCAGTACGAGGCGGATACCAACGCCAACCTGGCCGTGTTGCTGGACGTCTCAAAGTCCATGGGCTTCGCGAGCGAGGGCGTCTCCAAGCTCGAATACGCGTCGTTCCTCGCCGCCTCGCTGGCCTACCTGTCGCACCGCCAGCGCGATCGCGTGGGCATCGTCACGTTCGATTCGGACGTCGTGACGCACGTGCCGCCGTCGGCGAAGCACTTCAACGTGCTGCTGCACACGCTCGATCGATCGAAAGCCGAACGCCCCGGCCGGCTCATTGCGATGCTCGACAAACTGGCCGAACACTTCAAGCGCCGGTCGATTATCGTGCTCATCTCCGATCTCTACGAGAACCCGGCGGACCTGATGGAGGCGCTGAAGCCGTATCGATCGCTCGGCAGCGAAGTGATCGTGTTTCACGTGCTCGATCCGGCGGAGATCAGTTTTCCGTATACGGACGCGTCGCGTTTTCAGGACCTGGAGAGCGGCGAAGAAGTGCCCGTCGTTCCCGAAGTGTTCGCCGAGCAGTACCGCCAGATGATGAAGGACCATATCGACGCGATTTCCACGCGGTGCTCGGATTCGCGGATCGACTACATGCAGGTCACCACGAACAAGCCGCTCGACGAGGCGCTGTCGCATTACCTGGGCAACCGCGAGCGGCTGATGAGAGTGCGATGACGTTTCTAGCCCCCCTGTTCTTCGCCGGCCTGGCCGCGATTGCGATCCCGGTCCTGGTGCATCTCATCCAGCGCGAGCGCAAGAACGTCGTCGAGTTCCCGTCGCTGATGTTCATCAGGAAGATCCCGTACCAGTCGGTGGAGCGGCGGCGCATTCACAACTGGCTGCTGCTCCTCATGCGGGCGGGCGCGATGATCCTGCTCATCGCCGCGTTTTCCCGCCCGTTCCTGCGGGTCGATCCCGTGCAGGCGGCCGCGGCCCTCTCGGGCGCGCGGGAGATCGTGATCTTGCTCGATCGGTCGGCAAGCATGGGCTACGCCGACCACTTTGCGCGCGCGCAGGCTGAAGCCCGCAAGGTGGTTTCCACGATTCGTGGCGAGGACCGCGCGACGCTCGTGCTGTTCGGGACGGGCGTCGAGGAAGTCGTCCGCGCCACCGGCGACGCGAGCCGGCTCGATGCCGCGATCGGCGCCGCGGCGCTGACCTCCGACGGCACCCGTTACGCGCCGGCGCTCAGAACCGCCCAGAGCCTGCTTTCCCGATCGAGTCTGCCCAGGAAAGAGGCCTACGTCATCAGCGATTTCCAGAAGACGGGCTGGGAACGGCAGGAGGAAATCAAGATGCCGGAGGGCGCGGAGCTGAAGGCCATCTCCGTCGCGTCCCTCGAAACGAAAAACCTCGCGGTGACGTCGGTGCGGTTCCAGCGCGCGGCCTTCCAGAACGAGGAGCGCGTGATGGTGACGGCCGGTCTGACCAACCGCAGTGCCGACGGTGTGAAGGCCCTGCCGGTGAAGTTCGAGATCGACGGCCGCCTGGTCGATACGCGCACGGTCAGCATCGGCGCCAATGCCACCGGCACGGTCACGTTCCCGGCGGTCACCGTGGCCGCCCCGATGCGGGCCGTTGTGCGCGCCGGCACCGACGCGATGGCGACGGACAACGACTTCAGTTTCGTGCTGACACCGAGCCGGCCGGTGTCGGTGCTCATCGTCGATCCGGATGGCGCGCCGAGGGACAGCCTGTATCTGACGACCGCGCTCGCGATCGGGGTGGCGCCGCCCTTCAAGGCCGATGTCCTGACGCCCTCGCGACTCACGCCGGCGAGCTTCGACCGGCGCTCGCTGGTGATCCTGAACGACCCCGCCCTGTTGCCGACGCCGGCCGCCGAGGCCCTTCACCGGTTCGTGACGCAGGGCGGCGGGCTGTTCGTCGTCCTCGGCCAGCGGCTTCCGTGGGCTGGCACGCCGATGGGGCTCCTGCCCGGCAAGCCGGGGGAGCCGGTCGATCGGCTGAAGGGGGGCGGCGGCACGCTCGGGTACCTCGACCACAGCCATCCGATCTTTGACGAGTTCAAGGACCCCAGAAACGGCAATTTCTCCAGCGTCCGGTTCTACAAGTACCGCGAGCTCGCCCCTGAACCCGCCGATAAGGTGATCGCCCGGTATGACGATGGCGCGGCGGCGATGGTGGAGCGAACCGTGGGGAGCGGACGCGTGATCGCGTTCACGTCCACCGTCAACGACGACTGGAACGGGTTTCCCAAGCAACATCTCTTCCTGCCGGCGCTGCACGAGACGGCCCGCTATCTGGCGCAGTACGCCGAGCCCGAGGCCTGGTACACGGTCGGCCGGATGCTCGACGTCTCGGTG
The DNA here is from genome assembly GCA_964548865.1 of uncultured Solibacteraceae bacterium. Taxonomy (GTDB): domain Bacteria; phylum Acidobacteriota; class Vicinamibacteria; order Vicinamibacterales; family SCN-69-37; genus DASUGC01. The sequence continues at coordinate 3,571 of CAZJTG010000238.1, read as the reverse complement.
CCGATCGCGGCCATCGTCCGCGAGGGCGGCGCCGCCGACGGGCAGGGCGCCGCGCGGAAACCCAGCGGTGTCGTGATGGCCCCTTCCGGTTCGCAGGTGACCGTGGGCGAGGGCGGCGTGCAGGCGGTCGAACTCGCCGAGCAGGGCTTCTACTCCGTGCGGCTTCAGGGCGCGGGCGAGCGGCGGCCGCTTCAAGTGGCTGTGAACCTCGACCCAGCCGAGTCGGACCTGACCCCGTTGCCCGCGGCGGAATTCGTCGCCACCGCAAGCGGCCAGGCCGCGGTCACGACCACCGGCCAGTCGCTCGAGAACCCGGAGCTCACGCCCGAGGACGTCGAAAAGAAGCAGGGAATCTGGTGGTACTTGTTCGCGGCGGGAGCGGCGCTGCTCCTGTCCGAGGCCGTTCTCGCCAACCGCCTGTCCAAACGGTTCGGGGCGGCTTTTTCCGCGTAGACTGAAGATTCAGCGCAGGAGACCGACATGACTGGGGAACCAAACGGCGTCGCCCGTCAGGAACTTGTCAATGTGATCCGACAGGTCCGGAAACGGTGGCGCGCTCGCATGCTCCTCCGCGGGGGGATCATCGTCGTCCTGGGCGCCCTCGCGGCCATCGCCGTCGCGTCGTGGGGTCTGCAGAGCTACAAGTTCAGTCCGGAATCGGTGACCTGGTTCCGCGTCGGCGTGTTCTCCGTGTTCGCCCTCCTCATCGCGGCGTGGCTCGTGCGCCCCATGAGCAAGCGCGTCTCCGATCTCCAGGTCGCGCTCTATGTCGAGGAGCGGGAGCCGAAGCTCCAGGCGGCGATTCTCGCCGCGGTGGACTTGGGATCGTCGCCCGACGTTCCGGCCGTCATCGTGGACAAGCTCGTCGCCCAGGCCGTCGAGAAAGCGAAGGAGATTGACGGCGGCCGGTCGATCGGGCGCGTGAGCATGCGGCGCAGCGCCGTGGCGCTCAGCGCGATCGCGGCGATGGGCGCGCTGCTGCTCGTCGTGGGTCCTGAATTCCTCCGCCAGGGCGCGTCGGCGCTGCTCGTGCTGTCGAAGAGCGCGGAAGCCGCCAGCCCGTACGCGATCAATGTTCGGCCGGGCGACAAGGAAGTGCCGAAGGGATCGGATCAGACGATTATCGCGAAGCTGGCCGGCTTCAGGTCGAATGATGTCGGCGTCTGGGTCAAGCCCGGGAACGAGCAGAAGTTCGTGCGGTTGCCACTCGTGGCGACGGCCGAGAACGACACGTTCGAGGGCATGCTGTTCGACGTGAAGGCGTCGATGAGTTACTACGTCGAGGCCGACGGCGTGAAGTCGCCGACCTACACGATGACCGTCGTGGAACTGCCGGCCGTCACGGCGATCGAGATGGAGTACGTCTACCCGGCGTACACCGGCCTCGCGCCGCAGAAGGTGGAAGTGGGCGGCGACGTGGCGGCGATCGCCGGCACGGAAGTCCGGCTCAAGATCACGTCTTCGATGGCGACGCCCGGCGGTCGGCTGCAACTCGATCCCGCGGCGGTGTCCGGCCTCGCGGTGCAGCCGGACGGCACGCTGACCGGCAGCTTCAAGGTGAAGAAGGACGGCTACTACCACGTGGAGCTCGACGGTCCGCGCGGCGAGAAAGTCGCGGCGTCGCCGAAGTACACGATTGACTCGATCGAAGATCGCGCGCCGACGGTGACGTTCGAGAAGCCGAAGCGCGATACGTCCGCCAATCCAGTCGAGGAAGTGTTTGTTCAGGCGAAGGCCCAGGACGACTACGGCGTGCGGCAGCTTGACCTCGTCTACTCGGTGAATGGCGGCCCTGAGAAGACCGTGACCATGTTCGGGAAGGGCGCCAGGGCCCTCGACGAAGTGAGTGCCGGTCACACGATCTACATGGAGGAGCTTGGCGTCAAGGCCGGTGACTTCGTTTCGTACTATGCGAAGGCGTACGACACGGACACGGTCAACGGTCCGAAGGTCACGTCGAGCGACATCTACTTCGTTCAGATTCGCCCGTTCAGCCAGAACTTCCGTGAGGCGCAGTCGCAGGGCGGCGGTGGCGGCGGCGGGGGCGGCGGCGGGCAGCAGAACCAGCCCGGCGCGCTGTCGGCCCGGCAGCGGCAGATCATTTCGGCCACGTTCAACGTGGAGCGCGACCGTCCGAAGACGGCCGCCGACAAATTCAAAGAAGACACGGTCTTCGTCCAGCTCGCCCAGTCGAAGATTCGCGAAGAGGTGACGAACCTGCTCCAGCAGATGCGCCAGCGCATCGGCGAGGGCGGCGGCGAGAACATCCAGCACATCATCGAGGCGCTGCCCAAGGCCGCGCAGGCGATGGCCGAGGCCGAGGACCTGCTGAAGGGGCTGAAGCCGAAGGAGGCGCTCGCGCCCGAACAGCGCGCGCTGAAGTTCCTCCAGGTTGCGGAGCAGGCCTACGAGCTCGAGGTCCGGCGCCAGCAGCAGCAGGGTGGCGGCGGCGGCGGAGGCGGCGGCCAGCAGATGGCCGAGGAACTCGCGGATCTCTTCCAGCTCCAGCTCGATCGCATGGCGAATCAGTACGAGACGCAGCAGCGCGCGCAACAGCAGAGCGGCCAGCAGCAGGTGGACGAGCTGGCGGAGCGGCTGCGGGAGCTGGCGAAGCGCCAGCTGCAGCAGGCCGAACAGCAGGCGCGCCGCGCCGGACAGCAGAGCGGATCGGGCAGCGGCAATTCGCAGCGGTCGCTCGCGGACGAACTCGAGGAAGCGGCGCGGCAGCTCGAGCAGCTTCGGCGGGAAGCCGAGCAGCAGGGCCAGCAGCGGCAGGAGCTGGGTGATGCGGCTCGGAGGCTTCAGGAGGCCGCAAACTCCGCGCGACAGGCCGCGGCGAACGGCAACAACGATGCCGGCGCGCAGGCCAAGCGCGCGCTGCAGCAGTTGAATGATGCCCAGCGCCTGCTCCAGAACAGCCAGGGCGCCCAGGCCGGTCAAAACGCGCGCGACCTCCAGCGGCAGGCCGAGGAACTCGCGAAGCAGCAGCGCGAAGTCGCCAAGCAGGTGGGCAGTCTCGATTCGGCAGGCGGCGAGCGCCAGCAGCGCATCCAGCAGCTCTCACAAACGAAAGATGAGATGCGCGGCAAGGTGGGCGAGATCGAGCAGCAGCTCAACAACCTGTCGCGGCAGTCGATGCAGAACAACCAGCGCGACGCGGCCCGCAAGATGCAGGAAGCCGCTGGATCGATTCGCGACAACATGCTCAAGGAGAAGATCGAGTATTCGAAGCAGGCCATGGCGGCCGGATCGTCGTACTCGAAGCCCACCGAGGACGACATCGCGTCGAACATCGACACGCTTCGCCAGCGTATCACCGACGCCGCGCAGGCCGCCGAGCGCGCGCAGCAGGGGCAGGGACTTCAGCGTGCCGCCGACGACTCAGCCGACGTACTGCGCGGTCTTCAGACACTCGGCCAGCAGATGAACGCTCAGCTCGGCCAGCAAGGTCAGCAGGGCCAGGGTCAGCAAGGCCAGCAGGGCCAGGGTCAGCAGGGCCAGCAGGGTCAGGGACAGCAAGGCCAGCAGGGCCAGGGTCAGCAAGGCCAGCAGGGCCAGGGTCAGCAGGGCC
>CAZJTG010000237.1:0-6186 GCA_964548865.1 uncultured Solibacteraceae bacterium | reverse complement strand
TGCGTGATCTTGCGACGGCCGAGCTCGCCTTCCTTCGAGAGGCGCTCCAGGTAGGGCCAGACCACGGTCAGCAGCTGCAGGATGATCGAGGCGCTGATGTAGGGCATCACGCCCAGCGCGAACACGGTCATCTGCGAGAGGTTGTTCCCCGAGAACATGTCGTATAGGCCGAGCAGATTGTTTGAGGCCGCCTGCTCCGCCCATAGCTGCAGCGCCTGGGTGTTGATGCCAGGCGTCGGGATGTGACCTCCAACTCGATAGACCGCGAGCAGGCCGAAGGTGAAGAGCACCCGCTTGCGAAGTTCTGGGATCGCCCAGATGTTTTTGAGGCTGTCCATCTATGTGCGGGGGGACTCCGTCCCCGCCGCTCCCCCCTGTCGCGCTCGCTCGCGGGGCCCCATCGCCCCGCTCCGCACGCGCGGCTCTCTCGCACCGCTCGTTCGCGGTGCCGTCACTGCAGCACCTCGGCGACGCCGCCGGCGGCCGCAATCTTCTCCGCGGCCGTGCCGCTGAACTTGTGCGCCTGCACGGTCAGCTTCTTGGCGATGTCCCCGCGGCCGAGCACCTTGATCCGGACCCCCGACTTGCGGACGAGACCGCGCTCGCGCAGTACCTCGGGCGTCACCGACGAGCCGGCTTCAAACACCTCGGCCAGCGTGTCGAGATTCACGACCGCATACTCGACGCGAAACAGGTTGCGGAAGCCGCGCTTGGGCACGCGCCGGTGGAGCGGCATCTGCCCGCCCTCGAACCCCCGCTTGAACCGGAAGCCCGACCGGGACTTCGCGCCCTTGTGACCGCGCGAGGCCGTGTGCCCGTGACCCGATCCCGGGCCGCGGCCGATGCGCTTCTTCGGGCGCTTCGCGCCCTTTGGCGGTCGCAGATTATTCAGACCCATCACTCACCTTCCACTTTCACGAGATGCCGGACCTGCAGAATCAGTCCTCGGGTCTCCGGCGTATCCACGCGCTCCACGGTGTGGCGGATCCGCCGCAGGCCGAGACCGCGCATCGCGTTCTCCTGCCGCGTGTCGAACCCGATCGTGCTCCGCAGCTGCGTGATCCGGATCGTCTTCACCGGGGCCTTTGCTGCCGTTTTCTTCGCCATGCTTCACCTCAGGGCCGCGTGCTCGCGGGCCTTACTGTCTCGCTCCCGCGCCGGCCAGCTCGTCCACGTCCTTGCCGCGCAGGCGGGCGATCGTCTGTGGATCGCGCAGCAGCCCGAGCGCCGCGAACGTGGCGCGGACGACATTGTGCGCGTTCGCCGACCCGAGCGACTTCGTCAGCACGTTGTGGATACCGGCCGACTCGACGACCGCACGGACCGCGCCGCCGGCGATGATGCCGGTGCCGTCCGGCGCCGGCTTGAGCAGCACCGCGCCCGCGCCGAACTTGCCGAGCACGGGATGCGGAATCGATGTGCCCCTCATCGGCACGCGCACCAGCACCTTCTTGGCGGCCTCGATCGCCTTCTTGATGGCGGACGGCACTTCCTTGGCCTTGCCGATGCCGAAGCCCACCACGCCGTGCCCGTCGCCCACGACGACGAGCGCGCTGAAGCTCAGGTTCTTGCCGCCCTTGACGACCTTGGTCACGCGGTTGATGGACACGACGGTGTCCTTCAGCTCGTACTCGGACGCATCGATCTTTTCGCGAGACTGCATAGACTCCTCAGAACTCCAGACCGGCTTTGCGGGCCGCGTCGGCGACCGCGCGCACGCGGCCGTGATACAGGTTGCCTCCCCGGTCGAACACGACGCGGGTGATGCCCTTCTCTTTGAGGCGACCGGCGATGGTCTCGCCGATGGCTTCGGCGCCGGCCGTGTTGCCGCCGCGCACTTTGCCGCTGAACACCTTCTTCAGGGCCGGTTCGGTGCTCGACGCGGACGCCAGCGTCTTGCCCGACATGTCGTCGATGACCTGCGCGTAGATGTGCGAGACGGATCGGAAGACCGACAGGCGCGGGCGCTCGGCAGTCCCGTGAATCCGCTTGCGCTGGCGCAGGCGGATCCGAAGAATGCGTTCTTTCTTGGTTCTGATCCTCATAATAGTCATTCCTGGGGGCTTACGCCCCCGCGGACCCCCCTACGCGCTCACTCGCGGGGCCCCACTGTCCCGCTCCGTTCGCGCGGGGCCCGCGAGATCGCGGGCCACAGACTTCATTGCCGTTCTTACGCACCGGTCTTTCCGACCTTCTTCTTCAGCACTTCACCCGTGTACCGGACGCCCTTCTGCTTGTACGGATCCGGCCGGCGCAGGCCGCGGATGTCCGCCGCGACCTGGCCCACGAGCTGCCGATCGATGCCCGTGACGGTGATGTGCGTCTGCTTGTCCACGGCGACGTCGATCCCTGCCGGGATGTCGAACACGACGGGGTGCGAGTAGCCCAGCGCGAAGTGCACCTGCTTGCCCTTCAACTCCGCGCGATAGCCGACGCCGACGATGTCGAGTTCCTTCTTGAATCCGTTGGTGACGCCCTCGACCGCGTTGGCCATGAGGCTCCGGGCGAGGCCGTGGAACTTGCCCAGCTGCGGATCCGGCCGCTCGGTGGTCGCGACCAGTTCGGCGCCCTTGACCTCGAACCTGATCCCCGGCGGGACGGCCTGCTTCATCGTGCCCTTCGGCCCCTTGAACTCGACGCCATCAGCCTTCACGGCGACGGTCACGCCCTTGGGCACTGCGATTGGTTTCTTACCGATTCTTGACATATTCACTCCGGGGGGCTTCGCCCCCGCGGACCCCCTTACGCGCTCACTCGCCGGGACCCCTGATTCCCCGCTCCGTTCGCGCGGGCGCCCTCGCATCGCTCGGGCACACCGTCCAAGAAACTACAGGCTTGCGTCAGCTCGTTCCTCGCCTCTGACCTGTGCCCTACCAGATGTTGCACAGCACTTCGCCGCCGACGCCGGCGCGCGCTGCGTCCTGCCCTGTCATGACGCCGCGCGACGTCGTCAGGATGCTCGTACCGAGACCGCCCATGACCTTCGGCACGTCGTTGCGGCCGAAGTAGACGCGGCGGCCGGGACGGCTGACACGCTCGAGGCCGGTAATGACGTTCTCGCCGCGCGGGCCGTACTTCAGCGCGATGCGGAGCGTCTGCTGCACGGCGCCGTCCTCGGTGACGACTTTGTAGCCCTGGACGTAACCCTCGCGCTCGAGGATCTTCGCGATCTCGACCTTGAAGGTGGACGCCGGAATGTCCACGCGCTGATGGCGCGCGTGCACCGCATTGCGGATCCGGGTCAGCATGTCTGCGATTGGGTCGGTCATGGGTCCTCTGCTTACCAGCTGCTCTTGATGACGCCCGCCACTTCGCCCCGGAGCGCGAGCTCACGGAAGCACAGTCGGCAGAGCGCAAACTTCCGCATGTACGCCCGCGGCCGGCCGCACTTCCGGCAGCGGTTCCGGCGGCGAATGGCGAACTTCTGTTTCTTCAGTTCCTTGACGCACTTTGCTGTGGTGGCCATTAGTTCTGCCGGAACGGCATGCCCATGAGTTGCAGCAGCCGCCGGGCCTCCTCGTTGGTCTTCGCCGTCGTCACGAAAGAAATATTCATGCCCCGCGCCTTGTCGACCTTGAGATAGTCGATCTCCGGGAAGAGCAGCTGGTCGCGCAGGCCCACGGTGTAGTTGCCGCGGCCGTCGAATCCGCGCGCGGAGACGCCGCGGAAGTCGCGCACGCGCGGCAGCGCGATCGAAATCAGCCGGTCGAGGAACTCGTACATCCGCTCCCCGCGCAGCGTGACCATCGCGCCAATCGGCATGCCCTTGCGCACCTTGAACTGCGCGATCGACTTGGTCGCGCGCGTGATGCAGGCGCGCTGCCCCGTGATCTTCGTGAGCTCCTCGGCGCCCGTGTCCACGATCTTCGCGTTCTGCGTGCCCTCGCCCAGGCCCATGTTCACCACGACCTTGGTGACCTTGGGCACGGCCATGATGTTCGTGTACCCGAACTCCTTCTGGAGCGACGGGACGACTTCCTTCAGATATCGATCCCTCAGGCGGTTCATTTGTCCACCACTCCCTTGCACTTCACGCAGAACCGCACGCGGCGGCCGCCCTCCAGGAGCTTCCGGCCGACGCGCGTCGGGTTGGAGCACTCCGGGCAGACCAGCTGCACGTTCGATGCGGCGAGCGGCGCCTCGCGCTCCACGATCCCGCCCTTGATGTTCTTCTGCGGATTCGGACGCGTGTGGCGCTTGATGAAATTCACGCCCTCGACGACCACGCGGCGCTTCTCCGGCAGGACGCGCAGCACGCGGCCGCGCTTGCCGCGATCGCGGCCGGCAATCACGATGACGCTGTCGTTCTTCCTGAGCGCGTATACAGCTCCGGTCGTCACAGTACCTCCGGCGCGAGCGAGATGATCTTCATGAACCTCCGCTCGCGGAGCTCGCGGGCGACCGGCCCGAACACGCGGGTGCCGACCGGCTCGCCTTCGTTGTTGATCAGGACCGCGGCGTTGCGGTCGAAGCGGATGTAGCTGCCGTCCCGCCGCCGCAGCTCCTTGCGCGTGCGGACGATCACGGCCTTCACGACCTGGCCCTTCTTGACCGTCGCGTCCGGCGTGGCTTCCTTCACCGACGCCGTGACGATGTCGCCAATCCGCGCGTAGCGGCCCGTCGATCCGCCGATCGGATTGATGACGGCGATCTTCCTGGCGCCGGAATTGTCGGCCACGTCGAGAATCGATCGCATCTGAATCATGGCTAGACCTCCTTGGCCCGCTGGACGATGCGGGTCACTACGAAGCGCTTGCGGCGGCTGAGCGGCCGCGACTCGACGAGCGCCACGGTGTCACCGGGCTTCGCCCTCTGCTCGTCGTGGGCCATGAACTTCGACGTGCGGCGCATCTGCTTGCCGTACACGTCGTCGCGCACCTGCCGTTCGACGGAGACGACCACGCTCTTGGTCATCTTGTTGGAGACAACTCTTCCGATGATTTCGCCCTTGGCCATTGCTAGCTCTTGCCGCCCTTCTCGCCGAGCACGGTATGCACGCGCGCCAGCTCACGGCGCAGGGGGCGGATCTTGTTACCCGCGTCGCCCTGGCCCATCGATTTCTGCAGCCGCAGCCGGAACACCTGTTCCTCGAGGTCGCTCGCGCGCTTCGTCAGCTCCTCGGCCGTGAGACCGCGCAGTTCGGTCACCTGTTCCGCCGTCTTCATGACACCTGCTCCCCGCCAAACCGCGTCGTAAACCGCACCTTCATCGGCAGCTTGGCCGAGGCCAGGCGCATCGCCGCGCGCGCCTCCTGCATCGACACCCCTTCCATCTCGAAGAGGATGCGTCCAGGCTTGATAACCGCCACCCAGCCCTCGGGCGACCCCTTGCCCTTGCCCATGCGGGTTTCCTGCGGCTTCTTCGTAATCGGCTTGTCCGGGAATACGCGAATCCAGACCTTGCCGCCGCGCTTGATGCCGCGCGTCAACGCGACCCGCGCCGCTTCGATCTGCCGGTCGGTGAGCCAGCAGGGCTCGAGCGACATCAGTCCGAAGTCGCCGAACGACACCGTCGAACCGCGCCACGCCAGCCCGCGCATCCGTCCGCGCTGCTGCTTGCGGTATTTGACCTTCTTCGGCATCAACATAGCTGTGTACCTCGAGAGGGCAAAGGGCAGAGGGCAAAGGGCACAGGTCAGGAACGCGCTGGCTCACTGACTTCTTGTGCAAATCCTTCGACCTCTAAACCTTCACCCTTCCTTTGCCCTCTGCCCTTTGCCCTCTGCCCTGATCGGGGCTTCGAGCTCGTGGCTCCTATCGATCTCGTCCCCCGCCGCCGGCTGCGCGCCGCGGCTGGCGATACTCCTCTTCGCGGCCGGTCTTGGGCGTCGTGCGCTCGCCCTTGTACAGCCACACCTTCACGCCGATCTTCCCGTAGGTCGTCCGCGCCTCGGCGAAGCCGTAGTCGATGTCCGCGCGCAGCGTGTGCAGCGGCAGCTGCCCGTGCAGGTACCACTCCGACCGCGCGATCTCGGCGCCGTTCAGGCGGCCGGACACGCGCACCTTGATGCCCTTGGCGCCGAAGCGCAGCGCCGACTCGACGGCCTTGCGCATCGCGCGGCGGAACGCCACGCGCTTCTCGAGCTGCATGGCCACCGACTCGCCGATGAGCTGCGCGTCGAGCTCCGGCTTCTGGATCTCAAGGATGTTGATGAACACCTCGCGGCCCGTGGACTTCTGCAGCTCC
>CAZJTG010000236.1:0-6189 GCA_964548865.1 uncultured Solibacteraceae bacterium | reverse complement strand
GCTGGACCACTCTATGCGGTGGCGGACGCGAAGCAGGTGTGCGCCTACCTGCAGGAACGCCGGCTTGCATCTGCGAGGAAGAGGAATGGGGCCTACTGGGGCTTCCCGCCCGACGTTGTGAAGGACCCGTCCACTCTGCCGTGCAGGCATGCGCGCATCGCATTCCGTGACGTTTCGAGGGCGACTGATAGTCGAACGGTACGCGCCTGTCTTATCCCTCCTTCGGCGTTCATGGTACACAACGCCCCCTATTTCGTGTGGCCGCGGGGTGATCGCACTGACGAGGCCTATGTCTTGGGAGTCGTGTGCTCGCTGGTCTTTGACTGGTATGCGCGGCGCTACGTTGAGACGCACGTCACCTTTGATCTCTTGATGGCCTTCCCAGTCCCACTTGCCGACAGCAGCAACCGGCTTCGGCAGCGTCTTGTTGCGATCGCGGCACGCATGGCGACTCAGGATGAACGGTTCGAGGACTGGGGTAATGCCCTTCACGTGAAACCACAGTCGCTTGGAGTAGATCAGCAATCCGACCTTGCTTCAGAGCTCGACGCAGTGGTCGGCCACCTCTTCGGGCTGTCCGAAGCGCAACTCGTGCACCTCTTTCAAACCTTCCACGAGGGCTGGGACTACCAGGACCAGCTGGATGCCACGCTAACGCACTTCCATCGCCTGAAGGGCCTCGCGTGAGCCAGCCTGAATTCGTAGACAACCGAGACGGCAACACGCTGGCGGCGGCGCTGATAGCCCGCCTGGAGCACTTGTCGGCCACGCTACGCCAGCCGGTGGACGTGGCGATCGCCACCGGGTACTTCAACCCCGAGGGTTTCGGCATTCTCGCAGAACCCCTCTCGCGAGCCGGAAGGGTCCGTCTCCTCCTCGGCGCGGAACCGACGCCCCCTCCGGCGCGGCCGATGCGGCACCTCTCGGACCCGAGGGGTGAACGGTTCGAGGCCAAACTCACTACGGATGCCCTGCGCCTGAACGAGCAGGGACTCTTGCGGGACCGTGACCGACTCGCCTTCGCACCGAGCGTGGACCGCGCGGTCCACCGCCTGCTCGATTTCCTGAGGAGCGGCCGCATCGAAGTGCGGCGATACGAGAGGCAGTTCCTTCACGGGAAGGCCTACCTCTTCTCGGCAGGCCAGGGCGTCATCGCAGGGTCGTCGAACTTCACGGCCTCCGGGCTGGTCCACAACCTGGAACTCAATCTCGGGCAGTACCAGCCGAGCGTGGTTCAGCAGGTCGAGCGGTGGTACGAGGACCTTTGGGCCGAGGCGGTGCCCTACGACCTCGCCTCGATCTACGAGGCGCGGTTCGCTGAGTACGAGCCGTACCTCATCTACTTGCGCGTGCTGTGGGAGCGCTACGGCGAGGAGCTCAAAGGCGAGACCACGCCCACGGGCAAGATCCACCTCACGCGCTTCCAGACCGACGGCCTCGACCGCGCTCGCCGCATCCTGGACCGCTACAACGGCGTTCTCATCGCGGACAGCGTGGGTCTCGGCAAGACGTTCCTCGCGGGTGAACTTCTGACTGAGACGCTCGTCCGCCGTCGTCAGCGGGCCCTCCTCATCGCCCCGGCGGCCCTTCGCGACGGTACTTGGGCGCGGTTCGCCTCCCGGTTCCTGCTGACCGGCCTCGAGATCAAGTCGTTTGAGCAGGTCGCGCAAGGCGCGCTCGACGCGAGCCCTGACGAGTACTCTGTCATCATCGTGGACGAGGCGCATGCGTACCGGCATGCAGACACTTCCCGCGCGGCATCGCTGCGGAGCCTGCTGCGCGGCGATCCGCCCAAGCAGGTCGTGCTGATGACGGCGACGCCGGTCAACAATTCGCTCTGGGACCTTTACGAGCTTCTCACCTACTTCGTCGAGCACGACGCTGTCTTCGCGGACGCCGGAATCCCATCGCTCAAGGGGCGATTCGACGCCGCGGCGGATGTGGATCCATTCACGCTCAAGCCCGATGTTCTGTTCGACGTGCTGGACGCGACCACGGTCCGGCGGACGCGGCACTTCGTCCAGCGCTACTACCCTGACGACCGCATCGAGCTCAAGGACGGCACCAAGGTCACCATCAGATTTCCCCGGCCGCACGTGCGCTCGGCGAACTACGATCTCGACGAAGTGCTTCCCGGGTTCTTCGCCGAGTTCACCGGCATTCTCCAGCCGGAGGACGGTGAGCCGAAGCTGACGATGGCCCGCTACTGGCCCACGCGCTACCGGAAGGACGGGAAGGCAGATGCGCACGAGGTCGCGCTGGTCGGCCTCATCCGTTCCGGCCTGCTCAAGCGCTTCGAATCCTCGGCCCGCGCCTTCACGAACACGTTGGACACCATGATCCAGGCGCACGAGAGCTTCCTTCTGGCCCTCGACCGCGGTGTCATTCCAGCGCCCGACGCGCTAGCACAGCTGGAGGAGACTGACAACGATGAAGCCTGGGAAGAGCTGATCGCCGAGGGCACACCGCTCGCCGGCTCCGACTTCGACGTGCCCAGGCTGCGGGCCGCAGTGAAGAGCGACCTGACCCTCCTCCGCCAGCTTCACTCCCGGGCCATGACGGTGACGCCGAAGAACGATCCCAAGCTGCCACTCCTGGTGGACGAGCTGGTCCGGGCGTCGAAGGAGGCGGAGCAGGATGGGCGGTCCGAACCGGAGATTCGCAACCGTCGCAAGGTGCTGATCTTCAGCTACTTCGCGGACACGGTCGAGTGGATCGCCGAGTATCTGGAAGGGAAACTGGCGACCGACAAGCGGCTCGCGCCGTATCGGGGCAGGCTCACGGCCGTGCGAGGGACTGAGGGCTACGGGGGCGTCGGTCGTCGTGAAGCCGTGTACGGGTTCGTCCCGGACTCGTCGGAAGCCCCTCCCGGGTGGACCGAGGACCGCTTCGACATTCTGGTCACCACGGACGTGCTGGCGGAAGGGCAGAACCTCCAGCAGTGCGCGCGCATCATCAACTACGACCTGCCGTGGAACCCCATGCGGCTGGTCCAGCGGCACGGGCGCGTTGACCGCATCGGTAGCCCCCACTCCGACGTCTTCATCACTTGCATATTCCCCGACCGCCAGATCGAGGCTCTGCTCACACTGGAGGACCGGATCCGGCGCAAGCTGGCGCAGGCGGCGGCCTCCATCGGTCTCGATCAGGTCGTCATTCCGGGCGTGAAGACCACCGAGCATGTCTTCGCGGACGCTCGAGAGGAGCTGGAGCGCATCCGCCGCGGCGACACCACGCTGTTTGAGACGGCGGGCGAGTCTGCGAACGCGCACAGCGGTGAGGAGTATCGGCAGGAACTGCGGAAGGGCCTTGAAACCTACGGAGACCGTATCAGAGCACTTCCTGGCGCGGCAGGGTCGGGGCTCAGGCAGGGTCCGGAGGCGGGGCACTTCTTCTGCGCGCGGGTGGACGACAAGGTCCTGATGCGGTTCGTCCCACTCGATCACCAGAAGCCGGTCGCGCGAGACGCCCTGGCGTGCCTCAGCCGAATCACATGTACCGAGGGGACTCCCAGGGAACTCTCGGAGGACATGGCCGCGCGGGCGTATGACGCATGGGAACGCGCCCGCCGGGACATCTTCGATGAGTGGCAGAAGGCTACCGATCCCCGGAACCTCCAGCCGGACATCCGACCGCTGTTCAAGGCCGCTGCCCAGCACGTCAGGGAGCACCGGCCGCCGGAGATGACGCTGGAGGATGCTGACCGGCTGGTCGAAGCACTGGAGGCGCCGCGTGGTCTCCGAGTCGAGCGGGCCCTGCGCGACGTGTTTACGCCGGACACGGCTGACGGAGTAGCCACGACGAGGGCGATCGTCGCACGAGCGAAGGAACTTGGGCTCCAGCCGTGGAAGGCGCCCGAGCCGTTGCCGCCCATTGATGCTGAGGACATCGTCCTCGTTGTGTGGATGGCGGTCGAAGCGAGCGCGAGAAGCGCGTGAACGCGTCGCGTGGAAGCGATGGACTGTTCCAGCGCATCATGCACGCATGCTGTTCATTGAGCTCGAGTGAGCGAGCCAGGGGGCGGCCGCCTTTGCAAGGCAGGGTGCGGCCGCTCGACGGTGTAGCGCGGACGAACGCCGGCAAGGCGGCCGTGGGTCGTTCCGAGCTGCGGTAGTTCCGACGGTAGGGCCACTCTGGCCGACTGGTCGGGATGACCCTCAGCCTTGCCGTTCGTGCGGAGCGGGCGGCACCAGCTAAGTTCATACAGACTATTGACTTTCGCAGGATGTGAGCTATCTTCGGCTTTTGTTCGGTACCTCGAAGGCCTTGCCTACAGGGGGCAGCGAGTGAACTCTCGGGTCATCGCCAATCCCACGAGTTTCCCAACGCCGCCTGACGGCGATGGCGGTCGGCCAGACGAGTTGGTTGCGCTCGTCGCGTTGGTCAGGTCGCATGTCTTCCCCGCGGACGAGCTATCGGCTGCTGTCGACTACTACGGCTCGGCGGCCGCGGTCCTCGACCAGGTGTTGCAGGGCTCCTTGCCCGCGGCGAGTGGTCAGCACGCCCTCATCGGTACCGACGACGCGCTGATACAGCGAGTGGCCGGCGAGGTTGCAGGCTGGCGCCGGGAGGGCCTCGATGTAAGAACCGTTCTGGATGACACCTATCCGCCCAACTTGCTGTCGATCCACAATCGGCCGCCTTGGCTCTTCTTCCAGGGTGCGTGGGATTCGGTTCGTGACTCCCGCGCCGTGGCCGTTGTTGGCACTCGGCAAGCCACCGACGAGGGCATCAGGCGCGCACATCGATTGAGTCGAGAACTGGTGGAGGCGGGCTTCAGTGTCTTCTCCGGGATGGCACGGGGCATCGACACCGCCGCTCACATCGCGGCGCTTCAGGCCGGTGGTCGAACCGTCGCGGTGATGGGCACGGGAATCCACGTCCGCTATCCTCGTGAGAACGCACGCCTCGCGGACAGCATTGTGGCCGCCGGTTCGAGCCTGGTCTCCCAGTTCCTGCCCGCGCAGCCGCCCACGAAGTGGACGTTTCCAGCGCGTAACGTCGTCATGTCCGGATTGGCACTGGCGACAGCGGTGGTCGAAGCAGGCGAGACGTCCGGGGCGAAGATGCAGGCCGAGGCCGCGCTTCTGCACGGCCGTTCAGTGTTCCTGCCGAGCTCGCTGGTCGCTGCCCATGGATGGGCTCGGCGGCTGGTCGAAACGGGCATTCGTGATTCGCGCGCCGTGGAGGTTGGATCGACGGATGACATCGTCAAGCGGCTCACCCTCGATGAGTCCCTGGCACCGCCGCTTGCCGTGTGAAGCAGCCGAAGTCGTCGACTCAGTACCTCGAGGAGATTCGACCGCTGCTCAGGTCCGTGCCGCCATCGGCACACGTATTCGTGTGTCGGCTGTGCTTGGGACCAGGGCAAGCCAGAAGCAGCACTGGGGTGTCGTGGTGGCCCCAGTGCTATCCGTGCAAGAAGCTTTTCGAGCGAGCGCCGGAGGTTCTTCAGGAACGATTTGTCGCGGCGACCATCGCCGTGGACCCGAGTCCGTGGTTCGGGCGGCTACAGACGTACAAGCGTTCCGCACCTGAGTACCAGCCCCTCATCGCATCCGTAGCATGGCAGTTCATGAACGCGCACCGCGATCGCTTCAGTGCCATGCTCGGAGGTCCGGCAGAGGGGATCGTAGTGGTGCCGTCTACCAAAGGCACACCGCTGAACTTGCAGCCCCTGAGGCGTGCCCTAATGATGGCGGCGCCCCTTCGCGATCTCTTGGTCGCCGCGGTGCAACACAATGGCAAGCAGGTGCGTCGCCAGGAGTATGCACCTGAGGCGTTTGACGTGGTCCCTGCGCTGATTGCGGGCAGACGTTTGCTCGTCATCGACGATACGTGGGTTACCGGTGCGCGGCTGACGTCCGTCGCTGGGGCGCTCCTGGCCGCGGGCGCGGGCGCGGTCGTGCCGTTCGCGATTGCGCGCGACGTGAACGATGCATGGTGCAGCCACGATCATCCGTATCGCCGCGAGATGGAGCGGCCCTACGACATCAATGCCTGGCCGCGCGGCGTCCAGGTGTGACCTACGTTCTCTCCCGCCGCATACTTCCCGCCACATGATCCCGCTCCCCACCCGCACCACTCGCGGCTGCCTCCTCGGTGGCGCCGTCGGCGATGCGCTCGGCGCCGCCGTCGAGTTCCTCTCCCTCGACGAGATCCGCCGCCGCTTCGGC
Source organism: uncultured Solibacteraceae bacterium (assembly GCA_964548865.1). GTDB lineage: Bacteria > Acidobacteriota > Vicinamibacteria > Vicinamibacterales > SCN-69-37 > DASUGC01. Next base: position 13 of record CAZJTG010000236.1, on the reverse strand, counting down.
CCCGCCGGCGTGA
>CAZJTG010000235.1:0-6196 GCA_964548865.1 uncultured Solibacteraceae bacterium | reverse complement strand
TATCGCCGCGCCCCCCGCCGCCGGCGCCGCGCGCCGCGCCGACGTCGTCGGGACCGAGACGTGTTCCGGGACTCAGAGCCACGGACGAAGTCTATGACAGGAGCGGGAAGTACAATTCGCTGCATGGACAAAGCCGCCCGGTTAGTGGTGTCAGGGGTTGCGGTCGCTGTCGCCCTCGTCGTGTTCGTCGCCGCCGCCCGTCAGGAACGCCATCCCGTCAGCGGCCGCGTAATCGCCCACACGATGAGCGTGCTGGGGGCGCCGTGGCTCGACCGGCCGGAGCGTGAGTCGGAGGAACAGCCGACGCGCGCGGTGAAGGCCCTGGGGCTGAAGGCCGGCATGGTGATCGCCGACGTGGGCGCCGGGTCGGGTTACTACACAGTACGTCTGGCTCGCGCGGTGGGACCCACCGGCCAGGTGTATGCCACCGACTTGCAGCCGGGCATGCTCGAGCTGATTCGCGGCAAGATCGCCCGCGAGAAACTCGGCAACGTGACGCTCGTCCAGGGCATGGCGGATGATCCGAAGCTACCGGACGCCACGTTCGACATGATCCTGATGGTCGACGTGTATCACGAGCTGTCGGGCCCCCAGGCGTTCATCGCCAAGTTGAAGCGGGCGCTCAAAGCCGGCGGCCGGCTGGTGCTCATCGAGTTTCGCGGCGAGGATCCCAACGTTCCGATCCAGGAAGTGCACAAGATGACCGTGTCGCAAATCCGACAGGAACTTGCGGCCGATGGCCTCGCGATCGAGCGCGTCCTCGATGTGTTGCCCTGGCAACACATCGTGGTGCTGAAAGTGGCGCCGGCATCGCGGCTGGGCGTTGCTGTAACATATTGAGCAACCGAGAAATACGGCCACATTCGAGAGTAGGGCCGAGAGAAGCGCGGAAGGTACAGAGGCATGAAGGCAGAGGAACGGCATCATCTGAAGCAGAACGAGTTTGCGATCACGGCCGCGAAACTGGCGGGCACCGTGGCGCAGAATCGCAGCCAGGTCCTGATGATCGGCGGCGCCGTGCTGCTCGTCGCGGTCGTCGCCGGCGGCTGGTTCTACGTCCAGAAACAGAAGAACGACGCGGCCAGCTCGGCGCTTGGCGCCGCGATGCGCGTCGAGGCGTCGCAGATTGTGCCGGCGCCGACGCTGCCGGGCGCGACGCAGCAGGCGGGGACCTTCGCCACCGAGGCCGCCAGAACCGAGGCCGCCGTCGCGGCCTACCAGAAGGTCATCGACGCGTACCCGACGCACGACGTCGGCCTCGCGGCGAAGTTTCATCTCGCGGGTCTCTATCTCTCGATGGGCCGCACGGCGGATGCGGCGACCGCGTACGCCGACGTCGCGAGCCGCGGCGGTTCGTCGCTCGTGGCCGGATCGGCGAAGCTCGGCCAGGCGCAGGCGCTCGTCGCCCTCGGCAAGTTCGACGAGGCCATCAAGGTGCTCACCGATCTTTCAGGACAGCGTGACGGCGATCTCCCCATGGACGGCGTCCTGATGGAGCTCGCGCGCGTCTGCCAGCGCGCCGGCAAGACGCAGGAAGCGCGCGCCGCGTTCAAGCGCGTCGTTGACGAGTTCCCGCAGTCAGGCTATGCCGGCGAAGCGCGGCAGCAGCTCGCGACGCTGGGCTAGCGACTTCGGGCCTTCAGGCCCGGCGCACGGCGAACTTGTAGGTCAGGAGTTTGTAGACCAGTCGCGCGGCGGCGAAGTTCGGCGACGCCGTGCCCGGAATCGGGCAGAGTTCCACGACGTCGCACGCGACCACGTTCCGCCGCTCAAACGTCTTCCTCAACAGCGCCGTCAGCTCGCGCCAGGCCAGCCCGCCTGGCTCCGGCGTACCCACGGCCGGCATGAGGCCGGGTTCGATTCCGTCCAGATCAATCGTGATGTACACGTTGCCCGAGAGGGACGCGACGATGGCATCCATCCAGCCGGCATCGTCGCGCATGTTCCAGTCGTAGAAGATCTTCGTCCTGAGCGAGGGGAGCGCCGTCACTTCCTCTTCCGAGATGTTCCGGATGCCCACTTGCACGACCGGCGCGTGTTCGAGCGTCCGGCGCATGGCGCAGGCGTGGCTGTTCGGCTCGTCGAGATACTGATCGCGGAGGTCTGCGTGCGCGTCGATCTGCAGCACCGTGAGGTCCTTCGTCCGGCGCGCGGTGGCCGCGACGAGCGGGGGCGTGATCGAATGTTCGCCGCCCAGCGTGATCAGGAACTTCTTCCGGTCCAGTACGCGGCCGGCCGTCGCTTCAATCGCCTTCAGGGCGTCGGAGATCGAGGCGCCTGAAAGATCGAGCTCCGGCGCCGTGAACATGCCGCGCGCGTGCACGTCCGCCCCGAGTTCCTCGTCCCACAGCTCGACTTGCGCCGAGGCAATCAGCAGCTCGCGCGGCCCGTTCTTCGTGCCCTGACCGTACGACGTCGTGCGCTCGAACGGCACGGGGAGGATGACGGACTCGGACTCTTCCCAGGTGCGCTGTTCGGGAAGCACGCCGCCGAACTGGATGGCGTGCGCGTGATCACACGGAAACGACTCCGGCATCAGCTCTCCTGGTACTTGTTGTCGGCGAGCGGGTGGCCGTTCATCGCCATTACCCGGCCGGACAGGTCGAACTCGGGCCGCTTGCGTTTGTCCGCCGCGGCGCGGCCGGTCGTCTCGAGGGCCGTCGCGATGAGCGGCAGGGCCACGGTCACATCGCAGTGCACCGTGACCTTCTCGGACTCGATCGAGAGCTTGCCCCAGCTCTGCGCCTCTTCCAGGCTCGACCCGCTGGCGCCCCCGTAGTAGGGCGCGTCCGTCACGATTTGAATCGCGTACTTGTGGCCTCCGACGCGGTCGTCGTAGAACTCGGCCTGCACGCTCGCCTGGTTGATGAAGTTCTTCGGCGTGCCGCCGCCCAGCACAATCGTCGCGGTGGAGGGCTTGCGGATGACGACATTGGCCGACTCGATGATGTCGCCGATGACATCGATGTAGCCGGCCGTCTGATCGCGATGGCGCGCCTGCGACAGGCCCATGCCGATGGACGAGTCCGCGATAGCGGGGCAGAAGATGGGCACCTTGGCCTGGTAGGCCGCCGTCAGGATGCCGCGATTACCGGTCTCGGTCCAGAGGTACTCGCCCAACTTGTACAGGAATTCGCGCGACGTGTAGGGCCGCCGTTCGAGCTTGAGCACGAAGGCCGCAATCCACTCGTCGTTCTTGCAGAACTCATCCTCGCTGGCCAGCGTGTCGTACACGCGGTCGATCCGCTCGGCCGCCAGGGCCCCGTCATCGAGTGTCGGCGATCCGATGAAATGCCGGCGGCCTCGCGTCTCGTGCAGATCGTGGTACAGATTCGCGCCGGTCGACACGAGACAATCGATGTACCGGCGCTCGATGAGGTGCGCGATGGTCAGGCGCATGCCGCCGGCCGAGAGCGCGCCCGCCGTGCCCAGGAAGATCGTCGCGTCGCTCCCGAGCATCTTCTCCCAGATGCGGCGCGCGACACCCAGGTTGCGTCCCTGGAACGACACGCGCTCCATGCGTTCGAGCGCGTTGTCGACCGTGACGTCGGCCGTCACGGTGAACGGCTCGACGGGCTTGCGAAGAAATCGAGACTTGCGGCGTCCCATGCGGCGCCATTGTACATGCGAAAACCGGGTTCGATCTTCCGCGCGCGGTCGACCGGCGTGCCGAATCAGCGTCGGCGGACGCGCGCGAGAAACGTGAAGTCGGCGATCGGCGAGAGCGTGATGCCCTCCAGATCCCGCTGCGACACGGCGACGTTCGTCTTGGCCCAGAGGCTGATGTACGGCGCGTCGGCGGCGACGATACGCTGGATTTCACGGTAGAGTTCGCGGCGCTCCGTCTCGTCGAGGGCGGTACTGGCCCGCCCGAGCAGCGCATCGACGTCGGGGTTCCTGTAGTGGCCGCGGTTGAAACCCACGGGCGGCGTCTGGGTGGAGAGAAACGCCCGCCGCAGCATGTCGGGATCGGTCACGCCGACATACTGCAGCGTGTACAGCTGAACGTTGCCGCGAACGACGTCGGTCATGAGCGTCGCGAACTCATACGAACGGACATCGAGTGCGATGCCGGCGTCGGCGAGATTCTGCTGGATGACCGCGGCCTGAAGCCGGTAGGCCTCCGCGGTGGACGTCTTCAGCGTCAATCGGAGTCTGGGCAGCGGGCCGTCGCCGTCCGGGTCGGGGAAGCCCGCGGCGTCCAGAAGCCGCCCCGCCTCCGCGACGTCGTACGAGAACGCGGGGGCGTCGTCAGCGTACGCCCAGGACATGGCCGGCACGACGCCCGTGGCGCGCCGGGCCAGTCCCCGGCGAAGGTGCTTGATGATGGCGTCGGCATCCACCGCAAAACCGATGGCGCGGCGCACGCGCGCGTCCGCCAGCGCGGGATCGCGCAGGTTCATGCCGATGTAAGCGTAGTCGGTGCCCGGCCCGGTCGCGACCGCGAGCCGCGGGTCCCCCTTGAGGCCGTGCACGAGATCGGGCGACAGGTCGTTGACGACGATGTCCACGCTGCCGTTTCGGAGTTCCAGCCCGCGCATCGTTTCATCGGGCACGACCTTGAACTCGAGACCGCCGTTGGCCGGCGCCCCGCCGTACGCCTCGGCAAAGGGCGCGAGCGTCACATGATCGTCGGGCACGAACTCCTTCAGCCGGAACGGACCGCTGCCGATTGGCGAGCGTCTGGCTTCGGCGCCGGTGCCCTGGGGAACGATGCCCATGATCAAATTGATCGGGAACGCCGCGGACGCCGCCTTGAGCCGGAAGGCGACGGTGTAGCGGTCGAGTACGTCCACGGCCGCAAGCGCGGCGTACGCGCCTTTTCTCGCGGAGGTGAACGCTGGATCCAGAAACCGCCTGAAGGTAAACGCGACATCGTCGGCCGTCATCTCCCGGCCGTCGTGAAACAGGACACCGGCGGGAATGCGGGCGACGTACGTGACGTGGTCGGTCGTCTCGAAACTGATCGCCAGATCCGGAACGACCTTGAGCTGGCCGTCGATTTTCAGCAGCGACCGGAAGATCAGCTGATGCAGTTTCTGCGACGCTTCGTCGAGGCCGACGCCCGGATCGAGGTTCGTTGGCGAGTTGGCCAGGCCGACGACGATGACGTCGTGGGCGCGGGGCGGGCGGTCCTGGCAGGCGGCGGCACCGACGACCGCGGCCAGGACCAGGCGGCCGAGCTTCACTGGTCCGCCTCGCGACGGAGTTCGGCGAGCAGGGTCAGGGCCTCGAGAGGCGTCAGGCGATCGACGTCGAGGGCGCGAAGCCGCGCGAGCACGGGATGCTCCGCGTCGGCCTGGAAGAGGCCGAGTTGACGCTGCTCCGAGGATGGCTGTCCGCTGAGGCTCGGGCGGCCGCCGCGCTGCAGTTCGTCCTGTTCGAGCGCGCGAAGAATGTCCGACGCCCGCTTGACCACCGCCGGCGGGAGGCCCGCGAGGCGGGCGACCTGGATGCCGTAGCTGCGATCCGACCGTCCAGCGACGATCTTGTGCAGGAAGACGATGTCGTCCCTGAACTCGCGTGCCGTCACGTGGAAGTTCACGACGCCTGACACGGCGTCGGCGAGGTCCGTCAGCTCGTGATAGTGCGTCGCGAAGATCGTCTTCGGTCGCGCGCGGGTGTTGGCAGCAAGGTGTTCGGCCACCGCCCACGCGAGGCTGAGGCCGTCGAATGTGGCGGTACCGCGTCCGATTTCGTCGAGGATCACCAGGCTGCGCGCGGTCGCGGCGTGCAGGATCGTCGCCGTTTCCTGCATCTCCACCATGAACGTGGATTGCCCGCGGGCGATGTTGTCGGAGGCGCCGACGCGCGCGAAGATGCGGTCGACCACCGCGAGCTTGGCCTGGCGGGCCGGCACGAACGAGCCCGCCTGCGCCATCAGCGCCAGCAGGGCGACCTGCCTGAGGTACGTGGACTTGCCGCCCATGTTGGGTCCCGTGAGGATCACGAGCTGCGCGCTCGTCGCGTCGAGCAGCACGTCATTCGGGACGAACGCCCCGCCGACGGCTCGCTCGACGACGGGATGACGCGCATCGATCGCCTGGAACTCATCGCCGTCGTGCACGTGCGGCTTCGTATAGTTGTGCGCCGCGGCCGTGTCCGCGAGCGCGGCCAGGACGTCGATGGCGGCCACCGCCCGCGCGGTGTCGAGCACGCGGGGAGCCTCCGCCGACAGGCCGGCGCGTAAGCGCTC
>CAZJTG010000234.1:3634-6202 GCA_964548865.1 uncultured Solibacteraceae bacterium | reverse complement strand
GCCGACAGACCGATTTGGCGGGAACTGGGGTTCCTCGCGGCAGTCTTCCTGGTCAAGCTCGTCGTCGTGGTCCAGCTCAAAGACCACCCCCTGACTCAGCCCGATGTGGGCCTCGACACCAGCGCCTATGCTGCCCTCGCGAATCAGGTCCTCAGCGGCGACATCTGGCTCGGCACCGAGGCGTATTTCGTCTCGCCGCTCTATATCTATGTGCTGGCCGGCGGGCTGGCCCTCACCGATTCGTACACGGCCGTGCGGGTTCTGCAGATCGCCCTGGGGACACTGGCGGTCTGGTTCGTGGTCCTGATGACCCGTCAATGGTTCTCCCGCCGCGCCGCGTGGATCGCCGGAGCCTTCGGCGCGTTGACAGGGCTGTTCACGTTCTACGAGAGCCTGATTCTCCAGGCCGCCCTGGACGCGTTCCTGACATCGTCGGCCCTGCTCTCCCTCACACTCGGCCTGAAACGGAATCGCCTCGCGTGGTTCCTGGCGACCGGCGTCATTCTCGGCCTCGCCACGTTGAATCGCCCGAACATGCTGGCCGCCGCCGCTGGGGTGACGGCCCTGGCGTTGGCGACGCGGCGGCTGAAGCCGGCGGCCGCTGTCCTGCTTGGCGTCGCGATCGGCATCGCGCCGGTCACGGCCCGCAACCTGCTCGTGTCCGAGGACAGCCCCCTGGTGTCGTCGCACGGCGGTCTGAACTTCTACATTGGAAACGGCGAGGGTGCGACCGGCTTCTACCGGCCGGTGCCCGGCATCACGCCGACGATCGCCGGCCAGGCCCGAGATACGCGCGCCGTGGCGGCTCAAGCGCTTGGCAGGGCCGTCACGACCGAGGAAGCGTCAGACTATTTCTACGACCTCGCCTGGCGGCACATCCGCGCGCAGCCGGCTGAAGCCCTCGCGCTGTTCGCGAGGAAACTCGGCTTCGTTTTTCATGCGCAGCACATCGCGCTTCCGTACAGCTATCCGTTCTACGCCTACGAAGAGAAGACCGCGCTGCGCTTCCTCTTCGCCGGACCGTGGCTGATCATTCCGCTCGGCCTCCTCGGCCTGGCCGCGCCCCTCCTGTTTCGCCACCGGCTGGCGCCGATCCAGGACCGGACCGCCTATCTGGTGTGGCTGTCCTTCGTGCCTGCGTACGGCTGCTCGGTCGCGCTGTTCTTTGTCTCGGAGCGTTACCGGCTGCCGGTGCTGGTTCCGCTTCTGGTCGGCGCCGGTGCCACCGCCGACTTCCTGTGGCGGGCCCTCGCGGAACGGCGAACAAAGGACGTCGTCGTTCCGGCGGCGCTTCTCGCCGTGATGTTCCCGCTCGTCAATTCCCGGCAACCCCTCCACGACGGACGCTTGGACGAGGGCGTGCGGATGGCCGAGCGGCTGGTCATCCTCGGCCGCTACGACGAGGCCGACGCTCGAATGAAACGGCTCGAACGGGACGAAACCGAGCGCGGCGCCGCTCGCTACGCCGTGGCGCGTCAGCTGCTTGCCGTCAAGCAATACGACCGGGCCGCCGACCTGGCCCGGACGATCGCGCCAGCCGATCACGCTTCGGCGGAAGCGTGGCTGCGCGTCGGCCGGCTCGCCGCCCAGGCCCGCGCACCCCAGATCGCCGACAAGTTCTTCGCGAAGGGCGCGGCGCTCGCCCCGCATGACCCCGCCGCTCGCGAGCAATACGGCCTGAACCTCGTGCTCCTCGGCCGCCTCGAAAGCGCCGCCGCAGAACTCGCCGAAGCGGTGCGACTGAACCCGAGCGCCGTCGAGTCGCTTGCGCACCTCGCCTACTGCGAGGCCAAGCTTGGGCGTCACGACGAGGCTCGCCGTCACGCGGACGCGGCGCTGGCGCTTCAGCCGACCCACGATCTCGCGCGGCGGGTGCGAGCCGCGCTACGTTAGGTATCTATGGATCTGCGCACCAGGCTGATCGTCTCGGCGACTGCCCTCGTCGTCATCGCCGCCACGACGGCGTGCAGCCAGGCCCCGCCGCCCGCCCGGCCGGTCACGTTCACGCGCGACGTCGCGCCGATCGTGTTCGCCAACTGCGCGCCCTGCCACCGTTCGGGTGGCGTCGCGCCGTTTTCGCTGCTGACCTACGCCGATGCCGCCAGGCACGCGACGGAGATCGCCGAGCAGACTCGCGCTCGCGCGATGCCGCCCTGGATGCCGGAGCCGGGTGAGTTCCCGGTGCGGGGTGAGCGGCGACTGACGCCACAACAAATCGAGACGATTCAGGCCTGGGTCAGTCAGGGCACGCCGGAAGGCCGTCCGGAGGATCTCCCGCCGGCGCCGGCGTTCGTCGACGGATGGGAACTGGGCAAGCCGGCGCTCGTGCTGACGCCGGCTGTCCCGTACACCTTGAAGCCCGCAGCCGGCGACGTCTACCGCAACCTCGTGATTCGGACGACGGCGGCGTCGGATCTCTACGTGCGCGCGCTCGAATTCCGCACGAACGGCGCGCCGGTGCATCACGCCGTGATCCGGGCGGACCGGTCGGCCCAGTCCCATCGACGCGACGGCAAGGACGGCCAGCCGGGCTTCGACGGCATGAGCTGGCAGAACGCGCAGGATCCA
>CAZJTG010000234.1:0-3624 GCA_964548865.1 uncultured Solibacteraceae bacterium | reverse complement strand
CGTCTCGAGAAAGGCGCGGACATCGTGCTCGAGCTGCACCTGATTCCCGGCGCCCAGGCGGTCGCAGTACAGCCGACGATCGGTCTGTTCCTGAGCGACACACCGCCGGCGCGGACGCCCCTCACCGTGAAGATGGGCTCGCGGCTGATCGACATCCCCGCGGGCGCTTCGGCTCACGTCGTCGAAGACAGCTACGAGCTGCCGGTCGACCTCGAATTGCTGAGCGTGTACCCGCACGCGCACTATCTCGCGAAAGACATGCTCGTCACCGCCACGCTCCCGGGAGCTCAGCCCAGGACGCTTCTGCACATCAAACAGTGGCACTTCCACTGGCAGCAGGACTACCGGTACGTGACGCCCATCAGACTCCCGCGCGGCACCCGTCTCGTCATGCGGTACACGTACGACAATTCGGCCGCCAACCACGCCAATCCACGCCCGACGCCCGTGCGTGTCCGCGTGGGTCCGCAGTCCACGGACGAGATGGCGGAACTCGGACTGCAGGTACTCGCCGGGTCCCCGGCGGACGCGCATCTGGTGGCGCAGTCGTTCGTCGATCGGCACATGCTCGAGAACATCGAGATCGGATTGGTGCGCGTGCGCGACGAACCCACGGATGCCGGCGCGCACGCCTTCCTCGGCGGCGCTTACGTCGAAGTGGGCCGGTTCGAGGACGCCATCCCGCCGCTCACGACCGCGATCCGCCTCGATCCGAAAGCACATGACGCGCTGAGCGATCTCGCCACGGCGCTGATGAGCCTCGACCGGCTGCCGGAGGCCCTCGCCAACATTCGCCGGGCCGCCGTCATCGCGCCGAGGAACGAGCAGGTGCAGTTCAACCTCGGAAACATCCTGGCGAAATCGGGCCGGGAGCGCGAAGCGGCTGCGGCCTACGAGCGGGCCATCGCGATCAACCCGGGTGTCCCGGACGCCCACGTGAATCTGGGCTCGCTCCAGTTGTCCCAGGGGCGCGTCCGCGAGGCACTCGGCCATTTCGAGGCGGCGGTCGCGCTGATGCCCAACTCCGCCGTGCTCCGCAGCAACCTGGCAAGCGCGCTCGGCGCCGCCGGCCGGTACCAGGAGGCGCTCGAGCAGGTTCGACGCGCGCTCGCGCTCATCCCCGGTTACGGTCCGGCCCAGGAGACGCTGCGGCGGCTGAACCAGCTGGGGATTCGATGACACGGCCCGGGCGTGCTATCGTCTTCGGAAAATGCATCCAGCGGCTCGACTGAAGGGGCTCGGACTGGCCGCCGCCTTGGCCGCGTCGGTGAATGTAGTGTCCACGGCTCAGGAACCACGGCAGGCGGATGTTCGCCTGCGCGAGGCGGACGCCCTTTTGTCCGCGCTGCACTACGAGGAAGCACTCGCCGCGTACCGGCAGGCGCGCGCCTCGGAGGACGCGCGCGTGCGCGTCCGTGCGGGCGCCGGCGTGACGCGCACGCTCCTGAAACTCGGGCAGTTCGAGGAGGCGCTTGGCGAAGCGCGCACCGTGGCCACGGCCGATCCGGCCGCCGCCACCGCCGTCGCGCTTCACGGCGATGCGTTCTGGGCGGCCGGGCTGTTCGAAGAAGCCGAGGGGCGCTACGACGCCGCGCTCAAGATCGATTCCAGGGATCTGACCGCGCTGCACGGCCGTGCCCGATCGCTCGCCGCCCAGTCCCGGCTCGAAGACGCCCTGGCCGTGGCGCTCCGGATCGTCGCGGCGGCGCCAACCGAGCCGGAGTATCTCTACACGCTGGCCTCGATCCACGACCGGCGAAACGATCTGGCCTCCGCGGCGGATGCGCTGGATCGCTACGCGTTTCAACTGCCGCCGGGCGATCAGACCCATCTGTTGAAGTGGGCGCGCGCGCAGCACAAATTCTTCAAGGGATTCGGGAACCGGAAGGCGGTCGACGTGCAGTCCACGGCCGACTCCTACGTCCTCCCGATTCGGATTGTCGGCAGCCGCGTGCTCGTCGACGGCAGCATCAACGGACGCACGGCCGTCGAGTTCGCGCTCGACACCGGAACCGACCTCACGATCCTGACACCGGCGATTGCCGCCCGCGCCAACGTGCAGGCCTCGACCGCGCTTCAGAGCGCCGGCGTCGGCGCACTCAACCTCGGGTTCCGCGACCTGCAGCTCGGACGCGTGGACCAGATCCAGATTGGGGCCTTCCGGGTCCGCAACGTGCCGGCGGTCGTCAAGGATCCCGCGCTCATCGGCCTGCCGCGGCCGGAAGGGGCCGGCTTCTCTCCGCTGGCGTACGGCTTCTCGATGGTGCTCGATTACGCGGCGCAGCGCCTGACGATGGCGCGGCGCCTGCCGAAGACGGCGCACGCGGTCACGCTGCCGCTTCGCGTGCACCGGCTCCCCATCGTTCGCGTGACGATCAACGGCAGCATCCCGGCCGGCTTCGCCATCGACACGGCCGGGGACGGGAACGCGCTCAGCCGCCGGTTCGCCCGCCGGCTCGAATTCAACCCGGACGTCCCCATCGTCGCCGCCCGCGTGTACGGCAGCGCCGGGCCGGACCCGACCGCGTTTCTGCTGCCGTTCGTCCGCCTCGATGTCGCGCCCGGCGTGCACACGATCGGCGAATCCATCGCAGTCGTGAATCTGGATGCGCCGAGCGGCCTGCTTGGGGTGAACCTTGGCGGAATTCTCGGCCACGACTTCCTCAAGAAATACCGGCTGACCATCGATCTCGTGCGAAGCGAGATCGGACTCGATCCGCTGCCGGTCAAATGAAGCCGGCGCGCGCGGTCGCCGTGGTCCTCACGATGGCCGCCAGCGTCGCGGCTGCGGCATCCCAGCAACGGCCCGTATTCAGAGCGAGCGTCGAGACGGTTCAGGTCGACGTCGTCGTGCGCGACCGTCACAACAACCCCGTGCACGATCTCACAGCGGACGACTTCATCGTACTGGACCGCGGGAAGCCCCAGCAGGTCGTCGCGTTCAAGGCCGTCCGGCGCGAGGATCAGGAGACGGAGTCGTTCGCGAGTCACTTCCCGCTGGCGACCCGCTCTGACGTCTCGAGTAACCGAACCGCGGAGGCCAGGCGCCTGGTCGTACTCGTGCTCGACGACCTGCACGCTTATCGCGGGCGCGACGAAGTCGTGAAGAAGATCGCGCGCGGCGTGGTCGAAGAGCTCGGTTCCGACGCGCTGATGGCGCTCATTATGACGAGCGGCGACAACAACGTCGAGATTACCGACGATCGGTCGCGGGTGCTGGCAAGCATCGATCGCTTCAAAGGCGCCCGCGCCGTCCGGCGACCCATGCAGGCACGCGAGGACCGGCGCGGCGGAACGGACCTCCAGGAGTTCGACGCGAACCTCCGCATGTATGGCACGCTCGAACAGGCCGCGCGGCTGTTCAGCGCCGCCGACGGCCGCCGCAAGGCGTTCATCCTCGTCTCGGAGAATCTCGCAAAAGATCTACGGGGCGTGCTCGACTCACAGCAGGTGCAGCCCGACCTCGCGAACCTCGTGAGCGGAGCCGAGGCGTACGCATCGGGCAACAACGAAGCCCGGCCGCGGTTGAATCCGACGTACCACGACGAGGCGGTCCTGTCGGCGATGCAGTCGCTTCGCAAGTCCAACGTCGTCACGTACGCCGTCGATCCCCGCGGCGCGATT
>CAZJTG010000233.1:0-6220 GCA_964548865.1 uncultured Solibacteraceae bacterium | reverse complement strand
GGCCGAAGTGGACGCCGGCCTCCAGCAGGTCTTTCATCGGGATCGCGTTCGAACTCACTGCGCCGTCCTTATACTCATGTCGACAACCTCTGGGCCGATTAGCGCTTGCTGAACTGGAACCGTTTGCGCGCGCCGGCCATGCCGTACTTCTTGCGTTCTTTGGCGCGCGGATCGCGCGTCAGCAGTCCCGCCTTGCGCAGCGGCGACCGGAGCTCTTCGTTGAACTCGACGAGTGCGCGCGCAATGCCGAGGCGAATCGCGTCGGCCTGCCCGGCGATCCCACCGCCTGCCGTCGTCGCGACGACGTCGAAGCGCTCGACGTTTTCGGTGAGCACGAGCGGCTGGCGAATGACCAGGCGGTGAATCTCGGCGGGGAAGCAGTTTTCGAGCGTCCGCTTATTGACGGTGATGGTGCCCGATCCGGGGCGGAGGAACACGCGGGCGGAGGCGGTCTTGCGTCGGCCGGTTCCGTAGTTCTGTGTCGTAGCCAAAGTTACGCGACCTCGAATCTAGTCGGCTTCTGCGCGGCGTGCGGATGTTCGCCCGCGGCGTAGACCTTGAGTTTCTTGTACATCGCCTCGCCCAGCTTCGTCTTCGGCAGCATGCCGTGGATGGCATCCTCGATGAGCTTCACCGGGCGCTTCGCGCGGACGATCTTCGCGCGTTCCTCGCGCAGCCCGCCCTCGTAGCCCGAGTGCTGGCGATAGATCTTCTGTTCTTCCTTGCGTCCCGTCAGCCGGACGGTCGCGGCATTGATCACGACCACGTGGTCGCCCTGATCGAGAAACGGCGCCCACGTCGGTTTGTGCTTGCCCTGGAGCAGGCGGGCGGCATGGCTCGCGACACGACCGAGCACTTTGCCGTTGGCGTCAATGATGTGCCACTGCCGATCGCTTTCACGGGCAGCGGAGCTCTTCGTACTCATCCAGTCGTCTCTGACTTTCTACAGGTCTTGCTGTTGCGGGACGCCCGCACGGGGCACCCCGATAGCCGGCCGAATCGCGCGATCGGCAAACCGAAATCATAAAGATGCCTGGGAAAAAAGTCAATTCTGGTACTCGGCCGGTACGGCCACACAGGCAGCGGCTCCGAGCCTGGCGCCACCCATCCGGACAGCTTACAGAAGGGTAACTTGCTGCCACAACCGTCGATTTCTCTCAGGGTTTTGGAACCCTCCGTCCACCGAGATAGCAGGAAACTGACGGATTCAACAGCCAATTCATCTTTGGCATCAGCCTTGCGATACAGGCCATCGCTATGAACGTCGGTTCGCTCCTTCGACCCACCACTGTTGGCGTGGACATCGGCTCGAGCGCGGTCAAGGCCGTCAGCCTTCGCAGAGGCCGAAGCGGCTGGTCGCTCGTCGCCGCCGGTGAGGCGCCGCTGCCTGACGGCTCGATGCAGGACGGCGCGGTCGCGGACGCCGCGCTGGTCAGCGATACGGTCAGCCAGCTGCTCGATTCCCTCAAAGTGCGCCGCGCGACGGTTGCGAGCGCGCTCTCCGGACACGCGGTCATCGTCAAGCGCCTCGCGCTGCCGGCGATGAGCCAGGCCGAACTTGCCGAAGCGATTCCCTGGGAGGCGGAGCAGTACATCCCGTTCGACCTCACCGAGGTCCAGCTCGACTACCAGGTCGTGGGGTCCACGGCGCCCGACAAGACGGACAAGGCATCCGACAAGGCTGCGGACGACAAGGCCGGCCTGGACGTGCTGCTCGTCGCGGCGCGCAAGGACCGCATCGAGGACCGCGCCAGTGTCATCGCGCAGTCCGGCCGCCGCCCGGTTGTCATCGACGTGGAGGCGTTCGCGCTCGCGAACGCCTACCAGATGAACTATCCCGAGCGCACGGACCCGCTGACCGCGCTGATTCACATCGGCCGCAGCATGACCGTGATCTGCCTCCTCGAGCGCGGCGAGCCGATTTTCACCCGCGACATCTCGGTGGGCGGCCAGGTGCATCTGGACGCGCTGCTCAAGGAATTCAGTCCGACGGGCGTCGATGAGCTCGCCGCGCGCCGGATGCTGCACGGCCAGTACCCCTCGGGCGTCGGCGCCGATCAGGTGGCGACCGTCCTTCGCGATTCGAGCGCCCAGCTGGTCCTGGAAGTGCGGAAGACCGTGGACTTCTACCGCGCGACGTCGCCCATCGATCGTCTCAGCCGTGTCGTGCTGTCGGGCGGCGCCTGGGAAGCGGTGGGCCTGGTGGACCTGCTCGCGAGCGAGTTCGGCGCGCCGGTGGACGTGTTCGACCCGTTCCGCCGGGTGACGAAGTCGGCGCGCGCGACCGGCGCTGAATCGGTCGGGCCGTCTTACGCCGTCGCTGTTGGTCTGGCGATGCGGAAGGAAGGCGACCGATGATCAAAGTCAATCTTCTCGTCACCAGCCCCGGGGCCTCGCAGCCACGCGTGCTGGTCTCCAAGGAGCAGCGCCCCGCGGCCATCGGGCTGACGATGCTGCTCGTCACCGGACTCGGCGTGGGCGGTTGGTGGTACTACATCAATCACCAGCGCGCGGCCACGGAAGCCAGCATCACGACCGCCGAAGCCCGCATCGAGCAGCTCAAGGGTGCGATGAAGCTGCTCGAGTCGGCGCGGCAGCACAAGGCGGAGCTCGAGGAGCGCATCGCGCTCATCGATCGGCTCCGTGGCGCGAAGCACGCGCCGGTCCGCATGCTCGATCTGCTGAACGAGTCCATTCCGGATGGCCTCTGGCTGCTCGAGATCAAGCAGTCGGCGTCCACGGTTCAGATCGAGGGCCGCGCCGTGTCGCACACGTCCATCACGGACTTCGCGCAGGCCCTGCAGGTGTCCGGCTTCTTCAAGATGCCGGTCGAAATCGTCACCACGATGATGGAGGCCGTTGAGGAAGCGAACGTCATCCGGTTCGTGCTGAAGGCCGAACCCGCCGCCGGGCCCGCCCTGCCGGCGACCGGCGCGGCGGGTGCCACGGTGGCCGGAAGGCCGGGAGCATAGCCATGGCCAAGAGTTTCCACGAACTGTCGCAGCGCTCGCAGATGATCGTCTTCGGGCTCCTGTGCGTGCTCGCCATCGCGGGCGCGTGGCAGGTGTCCATCGGCCCGGGCGCGGCCGAACTCGAGACGCGCCGGGCGCACCTGGCCAAGCTCGAGAGCGAAATCGTCCGGGTGCAGGCGATCGCGGACAAGCTGCCGCAGCTGCAGAAGGAAGTGAAGGCGCTCCAGATCGCGCTGCGCGAGACGACCTCGTCGATCCCCGAAGAGAAGGACCCGCAGGACGTCCTCCGCAACCTCTACGAACTCGCGAGCGAGTCGTCGCTCGACCTCGCGCGGTTCGAGCCCAACGCCATCGTGGCGAAGGCGCAGTACTCGGAGTGGCCGATCAAAGTCAGCTTCGAGGGCGGCTACCACGATCTGGGCCGGTTTTTCGATCGGCTCGCGTCGATGTCGCGCCTGATTTCGGTGTCGGATCTCAACATCAGAACGAAGCAGAAGCCAACCGGCCGCGGCACGGTGACCGCGACCGCGCTGGCAACGACCTTCGTGTTCCGCCAGGAGGTTACCGGCGCGCAGCCGGTGAACGCGGCGGCGCCGGGAGCGCCCGCCGCGCCCGCGCGGGCGCCGGGAGGACGGCCATGACCCGCACCACATCCACGTTGCTTGCGGCCGCCGTGCTGACGCTCGCGTCGGCGGCGAGCGCCCACGCCCAGATTCAGGTCGGCACCCGGGTCGGGGCGCCCCGGCCGATCGAGGCTGGCACGTACGACAGCCTCGGCCGCCGCGATCCGTTTCTGAGCCTCATCGCGCCGCGCAAGGGGGTAAGCGAGACCCAGCCGCGCGCGTCACAGGGACTCGCGTCCTTCATGCTCGCCGACGTCGTCGTGACTGGCATTTCGAGCAAGGGCGAGGAGCGCATGGCGATTCTGCAGGGTGCGGATCGCCAGTCATACGTCGCGAAGGTCGGCGACAAGATCAGCGACGCGATTATCCGGCGCATCGACGCGCAGGCGGTCGTGTTCCTTGACTTGCCGCGCCCGGGCGATTCGCAGAAGCCGCAGGAAACGCGCAGGGTCATGCGCGCAGCAGAGGTTATCCGATGAAGAACATGCGATTGTGGATGCTCGCGCTGGTCGTCGCCGCATCGGCGACCCTCGTGACCGTGGGCGCGCAGGCGCCGCAAGCCCAGGCCGATCAGACGCAGCAGGGGCTCCGCCGCTGGAGCGGCACGCCGATCGACGTGGATTACCAGTCGGCGAATCTCCGTTCCGTGCTGCGGAATCTGGCGGAGATTGGCGGGATCAACCTGATCCTCGACGTCAGCGTACCGACGACGGCGGCGGTCGATCTGAAGCTGACTCAGGTGCCCTGGGATCAGGTCATGGACGTCGTGCTGAAGAGCGGCCAGCTCACGTACGAGCTTGAGGGCCCGGTGCTCCGCGTGCTGACACGCGACGCCCTGACCAAGGAGAAGCAGGCCGAGGTCGATCAGCGCCGGGTGACGCGCCAGGCGGCCGAGCTGGACACGATCCGCGTCCGCCTGAACTACGCGGTGGCCGGCGACGTGAAGAAGCTGCTCGAGACCGCGCGCATCGTGAGCGCGGAGGGCACGGTCGACGTGGATCCGCGAACGAACATGCTCATCATCAAGGACACGGCCAAGCAGATCGCGGACATCCAGGCCGTCATCAATGACCTTGACAAGGCGGAGCCGCAGGTCGAGATCGAAGCCAAGATCATGCAGACCAATCGCGACACAGCGAAGGCCCTTGGCGTGCAGTGGGGGCTGAACGGCCGCGTGTCGCCCGACCTGGGCAATACGACCGGGCTGGGCTTCCCGAACAGCGGCACGCTCGGCGGCCGCGTGCAGCAGCAGGGTCCGGTGACGCAGGGGCCGGCCGACCCGCGCGCGACCCCGACCGAGAACCGCGCCACCGCGGTCAACCTGCCGGTGACCGGCGCGTCGTCGGCGCTCGGCCTGTCGATGGGCGCGATCAACGGCGCGTTCGGCATCGACGTGGCCATCTCGGCGCTCGAGCGGCAGGGCAAGGTCAAGATTCTGTCCACGCCGCGCGTCTTCGCGCAGAACAACAAGGAAGCCCAGGTCACGCAGGGCTTCCAGATTCCGATTCAGACCACGCAGAACAACACGGTGTCCGTGCAGTTCAAGGACGCCGCGCTCAAGCTGATGGTGACGCCGCAGATCACGAGCGCCAACACGGTCATCATGAAGATCGTGCTCGAGAACGGCCAGCCGGACTTCAGCCGCGCGGTCAACGGTAACCCGTCGATCAACACGCAGCGCGCCGAAACGTCCGTCCAGGTGGCGGACGGCGTGACAACCGCCATCGGCGGCATTCTGCAGACGTCCGAGACGCTGAACGAGGACAAGACACCTGGCGCGAGCCGCCTTCCGCTGCTCGGCTGGCTCTTCAGGCGCACCGACTCGCGCAGCGAGAGCCAGGAACTGCTGATCTTCATCACGCCGCGCATCATCCGAGGACTGCCATGACCATGGGAATCCGTTCGTTCGTTCGACCGATCTGCACGCGTTCGGCCGCGCTGGCGCTCGTCGCCGGAGCGCTGGTCACGGCGTCCGGTTGCACCAAGCAGCAGCTGACCGGACAGGCGTCGTCGTATCTGATCGTTGACGCGATCCAGGCGGCGCGCGGTGACGAGCCGGACAAGAACTCGGGGGTGCTTGATTCCGACGTGTCGACCAAGGGCTCGGTGTACGCGGACCTCGGCAAGATCCAGCTGCGCCTGGCCATGGCGGACCCCGGAACGCCGCAGAACCCGACGGTGCCGACGAGCGCCAACTACATCACGGTCACGCGGTACCACGTGAAGTACGTGCGCAGCGACGGCCGCAACACCCAGGGCGTGGACGTGCCCTACGAGTTCGCCGGCGGCGCAACCGCGACCGTCACCGGCGCCGGCGGGAATCTCGTGATTACGCTCGTTCGCGTACAGGCGAAGCTCGAATCGCCGCTGAGGTCGCTCGTCAACCTGGGCGGGAGCGTCGCGCTCTCGACGATCGCCGAAATCACACTGTACGGAAAAGACCAGGCCGGCCGTGACGTCATGGTGAAGGGCACCATCACGGTGAACTTCGCGGACTTCGCCGACCCGAGCTAGTCGAAACGATTTCAGCTGAGGTGACTCCAGTGTTTGCAAAACGTCTTCTTCTTGCCGCCGTCGCCGCGCTGGCGACTGGTGCCTGCACGACGAGCAACGTCAGTGTGCCGA
>CAZJTG010000232.1:0-6242 GCA_964548865.1 uncultured Solibacteraceae bacterium | reverse complement strand
CCATCGAGGCCGCGCGGTTTCGCGCGCGCCGGGGAAACGATCGAATCCAGCGGGACATCAGAGGCGCATGGATCTCAGAGACAGCGTCGTCCTCATCACCGGCGGCAAGCGCATCGGGCAGGTCGTCGCATCGGAACTCGCCCGCCGCGGCGCCGACATTGCCACGGCCTACCGGGGCTCGCGCGCCGAGGCGGACAGGACGGTCGGCGACGTTCGCGCGCTCGGCCGCCGCGCCGTCGCGATTCAGGCGGACGTCTCCCTGGAGCCAGATTGCCGTGCGCTCGTCGAGTCCGCCGTCTCCACCCTCGGCCGGCTCGACGCCGTCGTGAACATGGCCTCGGTCTATCGGTCACGGCCGTTTGGCGCGATGACTGGCCGCGAGTGGGACGAGGACCTGAACGTGAACCTGAAGGCGGCGTTCATCTGTGCGCAGGCGGCCGCACCTCACATGACCCGGGGCGGCCGGATCGTGAACTTCTCGGACTGGCTGACCGCGAGCGGCCGGCCCGTCTACCGGGATTTCGTCTCGTACTACGTGGCCAAGGCGGGCGTGAAGGCCCTGACCGAAGCGCTCGCGCTCGAGCTCGCGCCGCACATCCTCGTGAATGCCATCGCCCCGGGTCCAATTCTTCCGCCACCCGACCTCGACGCCGCCGAGCGTCAGCAGGTCGCGGAAGCGACGCCGCTCAAGCGGTGGGGCGGAGAAATCGAAATTGCGAAGGCCGTCATTGCCCTCATCGAAACCGACTTTATTACCGGCGAGACCATCCGCGTGGACGGCGGCAGGCACGTCAGCTGATCCGGCCCGCCACCGTCGCCTCGGCGGGCGTCCCCCGCACACCGGCCCTCAGGCCTGGCGCACGTCGATCAGGGCTTCCCCCTGATCGTGTCCATGATGCTGCGGACCAGATCGTCGGGCATCACCGTCCGCGCATCGGCGTCCGACGATCCGTAGGATCCGATTTCGGCTCGAATCGTGTTCCGGTACTGATCGAGAAACGCCCGGCAGTTCGGGCAGCGCGAGATGTGCCGCTCGAAGAGCGCGTGCTGCTCGGGCGGCAGATCACCCTCCACGTAGCCAATCAGGAATTCAGTCGCCTCGCGGCAGGTCACGATGGTTCCCCTTGGAAGTGTGGCGCAATGATGGTGCGAAGCGCCAGGCGCGCCCGGTGCAGGCGAATCTTGGCCGCATTTGGCGTAATGCCCAGGCTGTCGGCGGCCTCCTCGGTGCTCCACCCCTCGATGTCTCGGAGCAGGAGGACGGCTCGATACTGCTCGGGCAGCTGATCGATGGCGCGGCGCACGGCCGCGCAGGTTTCACGTCGCGCAAGCGCCCGATCGACCGGTTCCTCCCAGGACGACCAGGTCGCCGAGTGATGACCTTTGGCGTCGAAGGTCGGCAGCAGGTCGTCGATGCTCTCCTCGGGGCGGCGCTTCCTGGCGCGCAGCTTCATCAGCGCGGTGTTCACGGCGATGCGGTGAAGCCAGGTCGAGACCTTGGAGCCGCCCTCGAAACTCCCGCGGGCTCGAAACGCCGAGACGAGTGCTTCCTGCACGGCGTCGCGCGCGTCCTCCTCATCTCTCAGGATCCGCCTGGTGACCGCAAGCAGCCGGCCGCCGAACGTCTTGACGACATGTTCGAACGCCGCGGGATCCCCCTGCCGGAAGGCCGCTGCCAGGACGTCCTCGGCTGGCTCGGCGGCAGGACCCGACGCGACACCCGCGTGGTCGCTCATCGCGGCGAATCGTAACACCGGGTCTGCGGCCTGCACGCGCCTTCGATGCCTCACGGCGGCGCGAGGTTTCAACGAAACCTGGCCGCGCCCGCGGCATCGGATGGCTGGGACGGGACCACAGGGGCCGTCCGAAAGGACACGGACATGAGTTTCTTCAGGACTTCAGGAACTTTCGCCAGGCGGCTGACCGCCGGGCTGGTCATGCTGGCCGCGGCTGGCGTCGTCGAGGCCGCGGGCCAGGATGCGGCGCCACGTTTCAATGCGAACCGTGCCGGGGTCGTCGCTGGTGGCTACGACGTCGTCGCCTATTTCGTCGATCAGAAGCCGGTCAGGGGCAATCCGGCCATCGCCCATACCTGGCTGGGCGCGACCTTCCATTTCGCGACGACCGAGCACCGCGACGCGTTTGCGAAAGCGCCAGAGAAATACGCGCCGCAGTTTGGCGGATTCTGCGCCTGGGCCGTCAGCCGGAACTACACGGCAGACATCGATCCCGAGGCCTGGACGGTCGCCAACGGCAGGCTGTTCCTGAACTACTCGAAGCGCGTTCAGGAGACGTGGCTTCAGAACCGCGACGCCAACATCGCGAAGGGCGACGCCAACTGGCCCGCCCTGTCGCGCAAGAAGTGAGGAGACCTGTCATGAGGCTTTCACAGACGATGACCATTCTCAGTTGGGTGCTGCGGCTGACCGCCGCGGGGATTCTCCTGCAGACGCTGTTCTTCAAGTTCACGGGATCGCCGGAGTCCGTCTACATCTTCACGAAGGTCGGCGCCGAACCGTGGGGGCGAATCGGGTCTGGCCTCATCGAGCTGGCCGCGGCAATCCTGCTCCTGCTGCCCGCGACCGCGCCGGTGGGGGGCCTGATTGCCGCCGGTGTCATGGCGGGCGCGATCGGCAGCCACCTCTCGGTGCTCGGCATCGAGGTGCAGGGCGACGGGGGGCTGCTCTTCGCGCTGGCATGTTATGTCCTCGTGGCAAGCCTCCTCGTGGTCGGCCTGCATCGCGCGGACCTGCCCGTCGTCGGCCATCTGTTCGAGCGCGCGCCGATGAGCCTGTCGGACGGAGCCCGACGATGAGCGCGCCCTCCGCGACCGCTCGCGCGCTCGCCGTCCGCCTCGGTGACCTGGCGGATGTCGTCGCCTCAATCGACGAAGCCACGTACCGCCGCACGCGAGACGATCGCGTGTCGGGGAGCGTCGGCGCGCATGTGCGCCACGTGCTCGACCATGTGGCGGCACTGATCGAGCCTCGCACCGACGGCCTGATTGACTACGACACGCGGTGCCGGCAGACGCTGGTGGAGCAGCATCAGCCGACGGCCATCGCCGAGCTGAGGAGACTGGCGTTCGCGCTGTGGCACGTGCCCGAGGCCGACGAGCCGCGCGTGCGCCGCCTGTCCGCGGTCGTCTCCGACGACGGCCGCCGCACGGAGACACCAACCCTCTTCGGCCGCGAACTGGTCTTCGTGCTGAGCCACACCGTCCACCACCAGGCGATCATCGCGTTGCTGCTGGCCTCCGAAGGCCGGCGGACGCACGCAAGATTCGGACTCGCCCCATCCACGCCCACGCTCACGCCATGTGCACAGTCAGCCTGATCCGGCCGCTGATCGGCTCACCACAGGAGTGTTCTGGCGGCGAGCCGCTGACTCTCCGGATGGTCGTGAACCGCGACGAGCTGACGTCGCGTCGCGTCGCGCTGCCCCCGACGGTCGTGCGTTCGGCCCTGGGCTGGGCCGTGATGCCCATCGATGCCGACGGCGGCGGCACGTGGACGGCGGCAACCGACCACGGGCTGGTCATGGCGCTGCTCAATGGCCCGGTCGGACCGACCCAGGCGAGTCCCACCGGGCTGGTGAGCCGCGGCCTGGTCATTCCCAAGCTGCTGGGAGCTTCGTCACTCGAGGAAGTGCTGGAGCGGGTGCGGATGCTGCCTCTCGAGCGATTCCTGCCGTGGCGCCTCATCGCCGCGGACGGAGCGCGGGTGCTCGACGTCGAGCTCAGGGCCGGTGCCCGCCTTCGGCATCTGAAGAGTCTCCAGCCTCTCCGGATGATGGCGACATCGTCCAGCACGAGATCGGCCGAGGCGAGCGAGAGGCGGCGGCAGGCGTTCCGGGAGATTGTGGCGCCGGTCGACGAGCGGACGCAGGACCGGTTTCACGCGAGCGCCTTTGAAGACGACAGCGTCATCAGCGTCACGATGGAACGCGACGACGCCAGGACGGTGAGCCGGACCATCGTCGAGGTCCGCGCGAGCGAAGTGACCATGCATTACGAGCCGCTCGTCCGTGGCGGCCTGGCGGGCACGCGGGTCAGCAGGCGTCTCGGGCGTTCCATGGTTCGGGAAGGGGCGGCGTGAATCCCGCCTCGTGGCCGGTGCTCCTGACACTGGCCGCCGGCACGCTCGTGTCCGAGGACCTGGCGGCTGTGGCGGCAGGGTTTCTTGTCGCCGACGGCGGCCTGCCGCTCGCGCCAGCCGTGATCGCCGTGTGGGCGGGCATCTGGGCAGGCGACGTCGCCCTCTGGCTCGGCGGCCGGTTGTTTCGGACGACGCGCCGGGATCATCTGGTGACGCGGCATCCGGCGACCGCCATCATCACGAGCCGGTTCCTGCCGGGCACGCGGCTGGCGGTCTATGTTGCTGCCGGCGCCGCGGGCGTGCCCTTCGCGACGTTTGCCGGCTGGTCCGCGCTGGCCACTGCCGTGTGGACTCCGCTGCTCGTAGGCTCCGCGGCGATCTTCGGGAGCGTCGTCGAGCGTGTCCTGCACTCGTATTTCGGCGCCGCCTGGCTCCTGCTCCCGATCGCCGCGCTGATCGTGTGGCGCGGCGACGCCGCCCTCCGTCGCGCCCGCGTGGCGATCCGCCGGCTCGCGCGCTGGGAGTTCTGGCCCGCCTGGCTCTTCTATGCGCCGGTCGTTCCGTGGGTCGCGTATCTCATTGCGACCCGCGGACCCCGTGCGCTGTTCGCCGCCAATCCAGGCCTCGAGGATGGCGGCTTCGTCGGCGAGTCGAAGTCGCGGATCCTCTCCGCCCTGCCCGAGCCCTGGGTGCTGCCACACACCCTCCTCGAGCCGGGCGTCGCAGAGGCCCGAGCCCGTGCGCTCCGCGAACGCATGACCGCGTCGGGCTGGTCGTTCCCACTGGTTCTCAAACCGGATGTCGGGCAGCGCGGCGATGGCGTGCGGGTCGTCGCCGACCTGGACGCGGCGCGCACGTACCTCGCGACGCACACCGGCCCCGTGGTGGCGCAGGTCTACCACGCCGGTCCGTATGAAGCGGGCATCTTCTACTATCGTCGCCCCGGAGAATCACGCGGCCGCATCTTTTCACTGACGGACAAGCAATTTCCGCACGTCGTCGGCAATGGCCGGACGCCGGTGGCGTCGCTGATTCGCGAGCATTGCCGTTATCGCCTGCAGACGCCGCTGTTCCTCGCGCGGCTCGGCGGTGAAGCGAATCGCATCCCGAAGGCGGGAGAGCGCGTGCCGCTCGGCGACACCGGGAACCACGCGAAGGGCGCGATCTTTCTCGACGGATCGGATCTCATCACCGAGGCGCTGACGTCGCGGGTCGACGACATCGCGCGCGCCGTCGACGGCTTCTTCATCGGACGATTCGACGTGCGCTATTCGGACCCGGGCGCGTTCATGGCCGGCCGCGATCTGGCGATTGTTGAACTGAACGGCGTCTCGTCGGAAGCCACCCACATTTACGATCCGTCCCGGTCGCTCATGGACGCCTACCGAACGCTGTACCGGCAGTGGCGCCTGGTGTTTGACATCGGCGCCCTGAATCTCCGATCGGGCCACCGTAGCGCGGGGTTCGGCCGGCTCGTCCGGCTGTCGGCGGGTCACGTCCTCGGCGTCTGAACCACGAACAACCCCCCGGGGGCACGCTTGAGAGCTCGGGTTCCGCAGCCGTGCCGCAGCCCCTGTTCGTTCCAGGCCGGCGCGTCAGCCCCGGCGGGTGAAGCTGTAGCGCTGCCGGAGCGCGGCGGGAACGCTGTCGAGATCCACGATCGAGAGCGCATCGATCACATTCGCAAAGGCGGGGTCCACGCTGATAGCCGCGACGCGCGCGTTCAGCTTCAGGTACTGCCGGAGCAGCACCGGCATGCCCTTGCCATCCGGCTCGACGTCGCCGATGAGCGCCTGCACTTCTTCTGGATCGGTCGCGACCACAGGCCGCGCCGGGTGACTCTCGGAACGGTAGGGCCGCCGCGCGCGCACGAGACTGGCGAGCGGCGACACGAAGCGGTCCGACGAGAGCAGCTCCACCAGCGCATCCTGGGCCGGTCCCGAGTAGGCTGCGCTGATACTCACCGGGCCGAAGAGCTTCGTGTAGCGCGGGTGCCGTGCGACGAACTGTCCGATTCCCTGCCAGAGCAGCAGCAACGGGCTGAATTCCCGCTGGTACTCGACGCGCACGAACGACCGGCCCAGCTCGAGGGCCGGACCAAGCGCACGGATGAACTCGCCGCCGTAGGTGAACAGCGTGCGCGTA
>CAZJTG010000231.1:0-6243 GCA_964548865.1 uncultured Solibacteraceae bacterium | reverse complement strand
GAGTGTTAATGTTGGAATCAGATTGGAACGTTAACACAGCCCCGATAGGCCGCCGGTGGAGTCGCCGAAGCGGGGGGCCTGGACGCCGAGCCGCTGGAGGAGCTCCACCCAGAGGTTGGCCACCGGGGTCTTCTTCTTCCAGTCGTAGTCGAGCACCCGGGCAAACACGGCGTCGTTGACCGCAAACGGGTTGTGGTTCTTCACGACGGCCATGTCGGACATCCTGAGGCCCGTGCGGTCGAGCAGCTTCTTCACCGCGATCGCCGGCGCCTCGGGCATGAGTCCAGGGAACGCGCGGGCTTCGGCCTTGGCGTCGATACGAATCTCGATCTCCGGTCTCGGGCTGAGCTCCGCGGCCTTCTCCGCGCTGGTCACGAGCAGCGTGGCCATGCCGTCCGATGCGTGCGTCTGGCCCCCGGCGGTCACGCACGTATCGAGCTCGCGCATCGCACGCAGCCCATCGGCGGTGACGCGGCGAATGCCCGAATCCGCGTCGATCCGTCCGAGCGGCTTGCCCTGCACGTTCAGCAGGTCGAGCGGCACCGCGGTCTTGTCGAGCACGCCGGCGGCCTTCGCCTCGAAATACTGGTCGTAGCGGTACAACGTGAGATCGTCCACCTCGCGGCGATCGAGTTTGTGTTTGCGAGCGGCCTGGCCGGCCGTCGCGATCATCGATCCGCCGGTCGCGGGGTCGAAGCCGAAGTTGTCCCAGACATCCGCGAGTGCGATCGTCCGCTCGTAGGCTCGACGTTCGGGAAACACGCCCACGGGCGAGTCGCTCGTGCGATCGAACGTGAGGACGCCGGCGACGTCGTGATCGCCGCTGTCGATCTGGGCGGCGGCCGCGAGCGTCGCCTGCAGTCCGGTGGCGCACGCCTGTTCGACGTGGTGGCCCGGAATGCGCCGGCCCATGAGCGCGCCGAGCATGGGTGCGTTCCAGAACTTCCAGTGCCAGGGAATCGTGGAACCCAGGACGAGATAGTCGAGGGCGTCGAGCCGGACCTTCCGCAGGCCCATGACGCGGCTCATCGACTCGGCGGCGAATTGCCCGATGTTCACCTCGGCGAGCGCGGACGTCTGCCAGGCCGGGAAATAGCTGTTGCCCCAGGTGCCGTACGGAATGCGCGCCCTGGGGAAGATGCCCTCTCGTGTCATGTCTCTCGCGTCCTCGCGCGGCCGATCAGCTTCTGAGCGTATCAGGATCCCCACGGCGGGGGCGGCGCCGGCACCGGCGCGGTCAGATCGAACTCCACTCGGAAGCGCCGGCCCGGGCGGGCGAGCTCGTACGCGAACATGCGGCCCGGATGGACCTCCATTGCCCAGACGTTCGTATTCGACACGGTCCGCTTCTCGCGCGTGAACAGCGCCTTCGAGAACTCATCGACCGGGAACGCCTGACGCGTCGCGGAACCGGCGTCCGTGCTGTCGCCGCCGTACTGCGTCAGAACGTCCTCCGTGCCGTCCTTGTGCCGATGGTCGTGCTTCAGGCGGATCCGGTCGCCCCGAACCGTCAGCACCCAGGTCCGCGACCGATCCTCCCCGACGTGAAACGGGATGAGCAACCGCTCAGGCTCACAAGTCCTGACGTGCATCACGAGCGACTGCCCCTCGAACGGATCGCCTGGCGTCGCCGGTTCATTGGCGACGATCCGGCCGGCGAAGGCCCTGCCACAGAGCGCTGTCACGGCCTGGAAGAACTCCGCGGCCGGGGCCGGGGGTTCAGCGGCAGGGGCCGGCGGGCGGCCGCAGCCAGTCACGAGCATCGTCAGCGCCAGCACCAGTCTCCAAGGGTTCAGTTCGCTCATTACTGGAACACATTCTATTTCCATGACTTACGACGCGTGGTAGTAGTTCGGCCGGGTGCATAGCATTCGTAACAACGTGAAGTTCAATGTCCTGAACCGGAGGGTCCACTACTGGATCGCCGGCGCCATCGCGGCGCCGTTGATTGTGATTGCCAGCACCGGCAGCCTGTTGCAGCTGAAAAAACACTGGGAGTGGGTCCAGCCCGCCGAGATTCGCGGCAGCACGAAGACACCGACGGTTGAGTTGACCGGAATCCTGGAGGCGCTGAAGAAGCGGCCCGACCTGCTGGTGGAGCACTGGGGTCACGTGAAACGCATCGACGTGCGGCCCGATCGGGGCATCGCCAAGGTCTGGCTGCACACCGATTACGAGGCGCAGGTCGATCTCGGCACCGCTCAGGTACTGAAGGTCGCGTATCGCCGGTCGGACTGGATTGAGTCGATCCACGACGGGTCGATCTTTGGTGACGGCGTGAAGCTCTTTGTGTTCTTCCCGGCGGCCCTCTCGCTCGTGGTGCTCTGGGGCGGTGGCATCTGGATGTTCGTGCTGCCGTTCGTCAAACGCCGGCGCGTCCGGCGGGCAAAGCAGGCCGCGGCCAGGCCGGACTAACCGACCCGGACGGTCATCAGCGTCGAGTCGTCCGAAGGCTCGGACGTGCCGCGGAACTCGGCGATGCCGGCCTCGACGTGCCTCAGAGGATCGCGCGACTTTTCTGACGCGGTCAGGAGCTGTTCGAGGCGTTCCATGCCCAAGAACTCGCCGCGCTCGTTTTCGGCTTCGACGCAGCCGTCCGTGTAGAGGAAGAGCATGTCGCCGGCCGCGAGCTGCACGGTCTGCTCGGAATATCCGCGGCCCGAGAGCAATCCGACAGG
Source organism: uncultured Solibacteraceae bacterium (assembly GCA_964548865.1). Lineage (GTDB taxonomy): Bacteria > Acidobacteriota > Vicinamibacteria > Vicinamibacterales > SCN-69-37 > DASUGC01. Next base: position 3,565 of record CAZJTG010000231.1, on the reverse strand, counting down.
CAGGCCCGTCGCCGGCATCTTGTGGAGGCCGGTGGCGCCAAGGACGAACTGCGGATTGTGCCCGGCGTTCACGTACCGCAGGCGGCGCGTGGCTGGCTCGAGAATGGCGAGGAACAGCGTCGCGTAGACGGGTCCGGGCGAGTTGGCGTCGATGTCGCGATCGAGCGCGTCGGCCACGGCCGATAGATCCTGTCCGAGGCCAAGTCTCGCCTTGAGCGCGGCCTGGATGTTCGCCATGAGCAGCGCCGCCCCGACGCCCTTGCCGGACACGTCACCCATGAGCAGCGCGATGTCGCCGTTGTCGAGAACGAAGTAGTTGAAGAAATCGCCGCCGACTTCCCTGGCGGGGACGGACACACCCTGCACCTGCGTCAATCCAAGCTGCAGCGGCGCGTGCGGCAGCATCTCATTCTGAATCTGCCGGCCGAGCTCGAGCTCGCGGCGTATGCGCTCCTGCTCGACCGCCGTGCGCTGGTGACGCTCGACGTCGGCCGCCATGCTGTTGAACGCCACGGCCAGGCGACCGACTTCATCTTTGCCACGGACCGGCACGCGAGCGCCGTAGTCCCCCTTCGCGATCCGCGTCACCGCCTCGCTCAGGCTGCTCAGGTTCCGCGTGAGGCTGGCCGAGAGCGGCACGATGCCCACGAGGGCGATGCCGATGAACAGCAGGCCGAGGCCGGCATTCCTTGCCGTGGTCCGCCGCAGTGTCGTGAGCGAGTCGGTGACCGGCCGCGCGATGCCGAGTCTCAATTCCGATCCGGACTTGTCTTCGGTGGTCACCACGATCCAGTCGTTCTGGCGCGACGTCGCCGGGCCGCCCGGCTTCGCAACATCGCCGAGCGCCGCGACGCGACGCTTGTCAGCCTCGGACTTCGCGTAGACCGTGCCGTCCTTGGCCACCGCGAACGGCAACTCGCCGCGATCGCCCCTGGTCGTCGTGAAGACCGTCGCCAGCACGTTCGGCAGATTGATCTCGGCGTTCATCTGCCGGACGACCTGGCCGTTGCGCTCGACCTTGACGTTGATCTTGCTGCCTGAAAGCGTGGCCTTGCGCTCGGTGGCCTGGGGCGCAAGCGACGTCGTCTTCGATGCCGCCGCGCCTCGGCTGGCGGACTTCTGGGTGGCGGCAGCCGATTCAGCCGCCTTCTCCGCCTGCTGCTGCAGTTGCGCGGCACTCAGCCGGATGCCCTGCTCGATGCCGAGCATCCGCTGATTCACTTCAGCCGCGACGCGCTGGCGTTCCTCGAGCGTCAGGTTCTCGAAGCGGCCCTCGGGAAGAATCTGCCGGAACATTTCGCGGCGGATCGGCGCCATGTCGATCTTCAGCGTGCCGCTGGGATCGATGGTCGACCAGACGGCCGGTGGGACACCGGGCGCGCCGGGTGGCGCCGGCGCCGCGCTGACGCCGGCGACCTGCGGCGTGGCCGACATCACCCCCGAGGCCGGCGCGGGAGGCGGACCGGGCCGCGCGCCGCGCCTCGCACGCGGATCACCACGTCCCGGAAGCGGCCGCGCCGGATCGCCTGGCCGTGATGTTGGTGTCGGCGTGGGCGCTGGCGGGACGACCGCGGTCGTGACCGCCGCGCCTGCCGTCGGCGGCGGGGGCGTAGGCGGTGGCGGATTCGTGCCTCGACCGGCCCCAGTGACCCCGGCGCGCGGTGTTCCCTGTGGAGGCAGACCGCCGCGGCCAGCGCCACCCCGGCCGTCGCCCCGCCCGACGATGCCGCGCATGTTCTGCAGCTCGACGTTGTTCAGGAGCATGGCGGCCTCGCCGAGTGACTTCGCGATCGAGTTCGACAGCGCCGTCTGCGTCACAGAGGCCGGGCCCTGCGGCACGTTCTGCCCCGTGAGCGGCTGTGGCGCGGCCGCCACAGATGTGGCGGCCTGAGGATTTGCGGGGGCATCTTCGGCGATCGCGGTCGCCTCCGCGGCCCGCGCCGAGGCCTCTTCGGCTGCGGCCTGGAGCTCGGCGATGTCCATGAGGTGCTCGACGCGCTCGGACAGCTGCGCGGTCACGAGCTGCATGCGCTGGCCGAGCTCGCCAGCGAGCAGGTCGGCCTCACGCTCGGCCGCGTCACGCAGCGCATCGACGTTGGCCGCGTACGAGTAGTACGTCACGGCGCCGAGCGGCAGCACCGACATGGCGAAGAGCGCGAGGATGAAACGAACGCGAAGGCTCATGAGAATACCGCCACCACTGGCGCGTGATCGCTCGTGCCGAACTCGCGACAGGACGTTGCGCGCGTTGCCCGCGCGGCCAGCGCCGGGCTGGCCAGGATGTAGTCGATCCTCCATCCAATGTTACGTTGGCGGAGGTTCCGCCAGGGCGCCCACCACGTAAAGAGATCGTTGTTCTCCGGGTCGAGCGCGCGGCCGACGTCCACGAGGCCGCCGCCCAGCATCCGGCTCACCATCTCCCGTTCCTCGGGCCTGGTGCCGATCTGGTTCGGTTTGCGCTCCTTCGGGTGCACGTCCCGGTCTTCCCTGGCGATGTTCATGTCCCCACAAATAATGACGTCGCGACCCGTGGCGGCGGTTGCCATCGCCCACTCCGAAAACGCGGAAAAGAAGCGAATCTTCGCCTCGTAGTCCTTTCCGCCATTCGGCACGTACACCGAAGCCGCCACCAGCCCTCCCAGTTCCGCCACCACGATTCGATGCTCCATATCGAAAGACGGATGATGGAACACCGGGCGTTCCATGAAAAAACTGTGGCGGACGAGCAACGCAACGCCGGAGTAGCCGCCGCTGCCGTGCCAGTACGTCCAATGATCGGCCGCCGACCCGAGCAGATCCGGCACCTGGTCGGGTGACGCCTTGATCTCCTGGAGGCAGACGACGTCCGGCACCTCAGCCGTCAGCAACTCCTGCAGTTGGACGTGCCGCGCGCGGATTCCGTTGACGTTCCAGGTAATTACTCTCATTTGAGTCGGTACGACGGGTACGACAGGTGCGACAGGTGCGTCTACACCGCCAGTGCCTTCAGCCCGCTCGTGAGTCTCCTGAGTCCCTCGACCGCCGTTGCCTCATCGACCATCCCGTAGGAAATCCTGAGGTAGCAGCCGTCGGTGGCGCCGAAGGCGGAGCCGGGCATGGCGGAGACCTTGTACTCCTTGATGAGCCTCTCGGCCAACGCCATCGAACTCAACGAGGTCCGGACCTTCGTGAAGAAGTAGAACGCACCGTTGGCGTCCGGGGTGTCGCACGGCACGTCGGCGCGTCTCAGTTCCCCGAGGATCATGTGACGCAGTCGATCGAGGGTCGCCAGGCCCTGCCGCGGATACGACGGGCCGACCTTCAACGCCGCGATCGCGGCCTGCTGCGACACCGCCGGCGGGCACACGAGTTCGGTGTCCTGAATCTTGTTGATCGCGTCCCACAGCGATTCGGGCGCCACCATGTAACCGACGCGCCAGCTCGCCATGCCGTAGCCCTTGGAGAACGAATACATCGAGATCGTGTGCGGGGCGGCGCCGTCGATCGATCCCGGCGAGAAGTGCTTCGCACCGGGATACGCGAAGTACTCGTAGGCCTCGTCGTGAATGTGGAAGATGCCGCGATC
>CAZJTG010000230.1:0-6264 GCA_964548865.1 uncultured Solibacteraceae bacterium | reverse complement strand
CGTCGCTGGGGGACTGGTTCAATCAGCGCGGCGGGCTGGCGCAACAGGGGCTGCAGCAGCTCGCTGAGGCCTCAGGCGGCTTTGCTATCGTCGACTCGAGCGACTTCAGCGGCGGCGTGGCGCGCATTGCCGACGACCTCGACAACTACTACCTGCTGGGTTTCGAACCCGAAGACACGCGGCAAAAGGGTCTGAGGCGGCTTGAAGTCAGGGTCAAGAACCGCTCGGACCTCCAGCTGCGGTACCGGCCCGCGTACGAGATCGGCAACAAGACGGACACCGCACCCAGGAGCGCGTTGCTCGGACTGGCGGCCAGCCCGCTGCCCACGAACGGCGTTCCGCTGCGACTCGGCGCGGCGGCGCTGCCGGGCAAGAGCAAGGAAGCGCGGGTCCATGTCGTCCTCGAAGTGTCGGCGCCCCGCCAGTTTCTCGAGGAACCCGACGCGTGGATCCGTGATCGCATTCAGTACAGCCTCACGGTCGTTGACGTGCGCGGCGCCAAGGTCAAGGACGTGATGGCCTACGGCGGAGGCGTGGCGTTCCGGCCAACCGAGACCACCGGCGCCGTGGCGCGGTACCACGTGGCGCTCGAACTGGCGCTCGCCCCCGGCCGCTACCAGCTGCGGGCGGCTGCGTCGAGCGCGAAGCTCGATAGCGGCGGCAGCGTGTACTTTCCGCTGGAGGTTCCCGACTTTACGAAACCGGGGTTCGCGCTGACGACACCGCTCGTCGGTTACGGCAGCGGATCGCGCGTCCCGACCTTTGTCCGGCTGCCGGCGCCAGCCCGGGGACAGGCAGCGCCGCCGGCGCCGTTCGGCCTCCCTCTCGCGCCGACGCTCGACCGCGAGTTCCGCGCCACCGACGACGTCGTTTTGTATTTCGAGGTGATTCGCCGGGACCGGGCCCGCGAGATCACGGCGGAACTGCTCGTCGTAGACGGCGGCGACGATGTCGTGCACAAATACTCTGAGAAGATTCCGGTGACGTCGGCCGGCAAGGTCAGCGTTCGCCTCCCGCTGAAACAAATCGGTGCCGGCGCCTTCCGTCTCCGGATCCGCGCGTCCGACGGCGTGAACGACGCCACGAACGAAGTGCCCATCATCGTCAGGTAGCCGGGGTTTGCGGTGCGCGGCTTCGCGCCGCGGGCGCTTCTGCCGCCTCTAGCCGCACGGCACTTCAGACCCGTACGAGGCGGCGATGAGGCGCAGCATGTGATCGACTCGAGCGCGGTCGATGTCGGGCGCGCGCGACAGCACCTGCTGCGCGAACGGCTCGACGAATCGCGAATACCGGAACAGAGCCTTGACGTTGTTCAGGCGCAGGGCCATGGCGATCTCCGAGAGAATCTCTGGCGTCGCGAGTTCGAGACGCCCGACGAACGTCCGCACCACGCGAGACGGTGCCGGCTGGATATCGAGCGGCAGCACGGCATCGACCTCGGTTGCGGGGAGAATGTAGAACAGCCGCGTCCCCTCCTCGAACCAGGAGTCGCGCCAGGTGGCCACCATGGCCCGGGCCTCGGGCGCGAACAGGCCCTGCTCGACAAGGATCCGCTCGAGGTCCGCGCCCAGTGACTCAACGCTTCCGGTCAGCGCAGGCGCCGCCACGGTCGTCCGGCCCAGCGGCGCGGAGGCCATCCGGTAGCCGATCCGGCCACCGCGGTTCTGGAATAGCACCAGCCGCTCGATGCCTCGTCCGGTGTTCTCGATCGCGACGTCCGTGTCCGTGGCCGTGGCCGCGAGCTGCGGCCGGAACGACGCGAGGCCGCGATAGAACAGGAACTTCTCCGCTTGCCCGCTCGCGACGACTGGATGGGCCTCGGTTGCGCGCGCGGCATAGTAGTGGCTCGGCGCCTTCTCCGTCGGGTACTTCGGGGTAGCGGTCGGACGAACCTTGACGCCGCGCCACTCGAGGGTGCTGACATGTCCCTCGATTTGCTTCGGTATGAATTTGGGCGCGGTCGTGGACTGCGGATACCACTCGGTCAGCAACCCGCTATTGAACTGCACGCGGACGTCCACCGACCGTTCCGCCTCACCTGGCGCGTAGAAGTAGATGACCGGGGTTTCCATGCGCACGAGGGCGTGGACCGCGGGCAGCCCACCCTGCACCCAGGTCTTTGGCCCGTCTTTGAGCACATGGACGAAGCACGGCAGATCCGAGGGCCCGCTGAAGGGGCGCCACGACACCGCCTGTCCGTCGGCGCCGGCGACTGAAGTGAAGGTGCCCCATTCGTGGGCTTCGATTCCGCCCTCGCTCGGAGGAGGGCCGGCCATGGCCATGACAGAGGCAATCGCGACGGCACACATGGTGCCGGTCAGGACGTAGCGAACACGCGCGGTCAGTCTCATAGTGCGTCCCCTTCTCGAGTAAGGACGCGAACCGACCGCCGGGTGTTAACGGCGCGAGGTCGATGCGGCGACGGTCGCCGCCTGGGTGGCGTTGGCCGCAGCAGGTGAGAGTGTTCCACCCCACGAAAACAGCGAGGCGTCATCGAAGTCCGGCACGCGGGCAGATCGCTTCATGTGCAGTGGCGTGACCACGAGCACTGCCGGCTGCGACGTCGTGGCCGCATAGTACTTCCCGTGCTGCCACGCCATATCCGGTCTGAGATCGACCAGCGACTTCGTGCCGGCGAGCGCTGGATCCGACGCGGGTCCCCAGAACGCGGCGACCTTGATGTACGGACGGCCGGCGATGTCCTTCTGCGCCACGTTGGAGGGTGACAGCAGGTTTCCGAACAGGCCGGCGTTCACGCCGGTGACGAACACCGGCGCCTGAAGCGAACCGCCGTAGAGCATCAGCACGCTCGGGCCGAGTGCGTTGACCGGTCGCGCGGCACCGGCGACGAGCAAGCCGGCCACGAGGGAAATCGTGAGGGTACGACTGGTTGGAATCATCGCTGTCTCCTGCGTCGCGCTCCGACGCCTACTTGTCCCGCCACTGCTGCGTCCACGTGCGCCACCACGTCGCCGTGCCGAGGTCGAGTGCGTTCCACCAGGCGTCGAGCGCGCCGGCGCTGGACCGCTTCACCGCGTCGCGCGTGACGCCAGGCGGAGGGGGCACGAACGCCGCCAGCCGATCGAACACGCGACTTCGATCGGACACGGGCACCCGTGACAGCAGGTGCCAGAGCGTCAGCACGTCCCGCGGTCTGGAGTCGGCCAGCACGCGATCGATCGCCGCGGTTCGGTCGGCGGCGGTTCCGCTGCCCAGATCGATCGTCGCAAGCGCCGCCCTGAAGTCACTCGATGTGTCGTCATAATACGGCGTTCCCGGGCCGAGCCGTGGCCGGGTGATGCCGGACGCCCCCGCAGGAATGAAGGACTCCCGCCCCCGCCACTCGAAACCCACCCAGCCGGCGATGACGTGCACCAGCCCGACACCGTCGCGATCCACCGTCATCGTGTAGACGCAGCCGAGATCGACCGCGGTCGCGGACGGCGTGCCCATTGAGAAATGGCCGGGCGGCGCCACGATGACGGCCTGCACCGTGCCTCGCGTGAGATGCAGCCGGTGGTCGCCCGGACGCGAGCGAATCACGCCAAGTCGCGAGCCAGGCAGCACCTCGATGCGGCCGACACCCTCAATCTCGACGAGCGCGCGGCCGTCACGACCCGTCTCGAGCCATCGCCCGGCCGCGAGCCGCCGGTCGCCGCTCACAGGCGTGGCGTCGATGGTGGGCGCCCCTTCGAGGGCGGCGACCAGGGGCCCCTCGCCCACCTGGCTGAGGTCCGGCGCGACGAACATCGAGAGGCCCGCGACCAGCGCGACCGTCGCCGCGAGCGCCGCAAACGAGGACAGCGGCCAGCGCATGGGAGCCTCGTCCGCCGCAGGCGTCTCCTTCCACTCGCGCCGGCGCCACGCAAGCGGCGCGAGCACGGCCTCCAGCTCCGCGACGCCCGCGTGGGCCGGTCCCGATCGATTCCAGAGGTAGTCATCCGTCACGGGACGCTTCTTTCCATCCGCTCGCGCAGGAGCTTCATCCCGCGGTGCAGGTTCACGCGCACCGACCCTTCCGTCAGCCCGGTTCTCACCGCGATTTCCGGCCCCGTCATGCCCTCCACGAGTCGCAGGATCAGCGTCTCGCGATACGCCTCGGGCAGGCTCCGGACCATCGTCAGTACGGCGATCGCATTCGTACGATCCGGAGATGACGCCGGTAGATCGGCCGGAAGGTCGGTCGTCCTGGGATACGTCGCGCGTCTCACGTGATCGATCGCGCGGCGTCGAGCAATCGTCACCAGCCAGCCTCCGAACGCCGCCGGCTCACGCAGGTCACGAATTCGCGTCATGGCCTGGAGGAAGACGTCCTGGACCAGGTCGTCCACATCCGTTCGCGACGCGTGCGCCAGGAGAATGCCGTGCACGGTGCGGGCGAAGCGCGCATGGAGCTCCGCAAACGCGGCCCGGTCCTGCCGCTGCGCCGCCAGAACCAGACGGATCAGGTCGTCCGATTCCTCTCCCGCCACGCTGCTGAGGATAGGACGGTCGGGGCGGCGCCAGTGTTAACAGGTCAGCCGATGTTCTTGACGGGCGCGCAGTCAGGCCCGTAATCTCCGCCTTCGGTGGATCCGACCCATCCGCGTGACCCTTTGGACCAGGGAGACACAGCAACACGGGAGGAGAGCAATGGCAGGCAGATGGGACCGGTATCCACTCGATGGCGCGCCTTCGAACGGCCAGAGTTCGTTCAAGACCTGGAGCGGCGCACCAGCCCTTCCTGGCAGCGTGGACTTGCGTGGTGACTTCGGTCCAGTCGCCGACTGCGGCGCCGACGTGCGCGCCGCAACTTCGTTTGCCTTCGTGTCCGTCGCGGAGTTCATCCTGCGTCGAACACCGCGGCGAGGCGCGTTCAGGCGCCTGTCGCCGCTCTACCACTATCACTGGGCGCGATCGATCGCGAAGACCCTCGACAAGCCGGATAGCGGACTGACGTTCCCACAAGCCGGCGCGGCACTTCAGGCCTACGGACTCTGTCCCGAAGCGATGTGGCCATGGGATCCGAAGCAGTATCGGACGGAGCCCACCAGGGCCTGCCGTGACGCGTCGGTCGAGTTCATCACCATCTCCGTGCTCGATCCCTGGGACACGGCTGAGGGTGTCATGCGCTCGGTGGCCGAAGGGAATCCTGTCGTGTTCCGTTACATCGGGCCCGCCGACCTGCTGCGGGACGCGGCCGCGACCGGGCGCATGGCGCTTCCGCCGCCCACGACGCCGGTGAACTTCGACGGCCCTGGCCATCCCATGGTCGTCGTCGGGTACGACCTGCCCGCGCGCACGCTGATCATCCGGAATTGCTGGGGCGCGGACTGGGGCACGGGCGGTCACGTCATCATGCCGCTCGACCTCTACAACATGACGTCGCCGAACGCGATTGCGATGGGACCAATGCCCAGGGAGACGGAAGAGTGGCAGCGCCAGCACGGCAGGCGCGACGCCGAAGCGATCTCGGCGCAGGCCGATGCATCACCATCACGACCAGCGGCACCGGACGCCTCGGCGATGCGAAAGGACATCCGCAGGGAACTCGAGACCGACGTGGACTCCGCCCTCAAGGCGATCAAGGACCGATTCAAGCCGCCGGGTCAGCGCTAGAAACCCTGCGCACCAGCGCCGTCGCAGCCCTTCCGCGGGCCCCTGCCGCGCGACCGACGATGGCGCAGTCCCTCCCGTAGATCGATGGCCGCGAAGGGCCGGCCTTCGGGCTGAAGTCCCGACACGACACTCGGCACCCGAGCGTCGCGCGCGTCGGCGTAGACCGACGCGAGTTACGCGAGCTGGCCGCGACCGAAGCGGCCGAGGTTGCGGTACCTGGCCTGTGGCAGGTGCAGGACGGCGATGGCGCCCGGGCAGGCGACAGGACGTCGCCCGCAAACACGACGGGCCGGATGAGTTTCCCCACCCGGCCCGCGAGAATAATCGTCCCGGCACCCGGCGCCCTGCGCCAGGAACTCGAAGTCAGTGCGTGACCGTCTCTGATCCCTCGGGCTTCTTCTTGAGCCCCTGAATCTGCAAGCCGGTCGCGATTTCCGGCTTCGGCTCCTTGAGGACTTCCTGACGGTAGAGCGCGGCCATCCGCTCGTGTTCGACCTGCGCCTTGCGCGCGCGCAGTTTCTCTTCACGCGCGTTCTTGGCGATGCCCTGGGAATCCAGGTCGTGCTGGATGCCCTTGTTCACGTCCTCGGCCACGAGGTTGAGGCTGTGCTGCGCGGTGTCGAGTTCCACCTTCTTGCCGCCGGCGAAGATCTCGTGCCGGCCGTG
>CAZJTG010000229.1:0-6272 GCA_964548865.1 uncultured Solibacteraceae bacterium | reverse complement strand
CCGTAAGCTTCCCCGGTCAGTAGACACTCGTAGGTAGACTTCTCCGAGCTAGGAGCGGTCATGCGGAAGTCGAGATTCAGCGAGACCCAGATCGTGGAGTTGTTAAAGGAAGCGGAGGGCGGCGTGGCGGTGGCCGACCTGATCCGGAAGCACGGGGTGAGCAAGGCGACGTTTTTCAAATGGCGGAGTAAGTACGGCGGCGCGACGGTGTCCGATGTGAAACGGCTGCGTGAACTCGAGACGGAAAACACGAAGCTGAAGCGCATGTACGCGGACCTGGCGCTGGAGAACGCCGCCATCAAGGACGTGCTCAACCGAAAGCTATAACGCCGTTCGCGAAACGACAGGTGCTGGAGGCCCTCGTGCACGAGCACGATCTGCCCGTGCAGCGGGCCTGTCGCGTGGTGAGGCTCTCGCGGGCGGCGTACTACCGGCCTCCGATCTCGGCGAGTCGACGTGACGCGGCGGTGATCGCGGCGCTGACGGACCTGGTCGCGATCCGTCCGCGGTGGGGTTTCTGGAAATGTTTCGACCGGATGCGCCGATTGGGCTCTCCGTGGAATCACAAGCGGGTCCATCGCGTGTACTGCGCCTTGCGGCTGAATTTGCCGCGCCGCACGACACGACGGATCCCGAAGCGGATTCGGCAACCCCTGGCGGCGCCGGCGCGGCTGAACCAGACCTGGGCGTTGGATTTCATGACGGACACGCTCTATGACGCGCGACGGGTGCGGCTCTTGACGATGATGGATGAAGGCAATCGGGAAGGATTGGAGATCGCGATGGGCGTGTCGCTCCCGGGTCGGCGCGTCGCGCGCGAGCTCGACGAGTTGGTCGCCGTCCACGGCTGCCCGTCGGCGGTCCGCGTGGACAATGGCCCCGAATTCATCAGCGAGGCCTTCGTCGATTGGTGTACGGCCCGTGGCGTGGCCATCCACTACATCCAACCGGGCAAGCCAGATCAGAACGCCTACATCGAGCGCTTCAACCGCACGTATCGGACCGAGGTCCTCAACGCGCACTGCTTCGAATCGATCGCCGACCTGCGAGCGGCCACCGATGCGTGGCTCACGATCTACAACAGCGAGCGGCCTCATGACAGCCTCGGCCGGATGCCGCCGCTTGATTTCTTGCCGAGGCCTTCATCACGCGGAGAGTCTACTTACGCAGTGTCTACTTGACGGGGAAGCTTACGGCTCGACCACGCGCGGCAGGCCGCCCGTGATGTCCTTCGTCTTCGTGGTCTCGCGCGGGATCTTCGCGAGGACGTCGCCGGCCTGCGCCTGCTTCTCGCCGTCCTCCACCTTTCAGGCGACGCCGCAGACCAATCGAAGCCCGGCGCGCGATGGACGAGCGCGATCGCGACGTACAAGGCTACGTGTACCTCATACTCGTCTGGGCCTTCGGCGCTCTGGAACCAAGTAGGCGAGAAGGAAAGCCGGACCAGACTCCACGAGTTAGCCGGGTCCCACCACCAAACCAATTGTTGCAGACTTCACCGTTCTACCGCCTTCACGGACCTCGACTTGCAGTCGATAGGCTCCCAGGCCGAGGGCATCGGCCGGGACATTGATGAGCACACCCCTGGACAGCGTCTCCCCGACCTGGCGGCGGACAGCAGGAAGTGGCGGCAGGCGCAACGCCTCGCTTCCGTCATCGCGCAGTACGACGAGCGTGACATCGACAGGACGCCCGCTGCTCTCGGCCGGCGGAGGCAAAGCTGCGAACACGATCAAGGGTTCCGATGGGGCGAATCGGTGATTCGTCGTCGGCGCCCCCGATGGCAGCCACGCGTTCAGCATGGTCGCGCTCCCGGTGGTTGGCATGCCGTCGCCCGGCCGCATCAACAGCAGGGCGGTCACGACACCGGCCTCGGACCTCTTCTTCACGTCGACGTCCAGGATGACAGACCCGGCTGCGCCGCGCGTGCGTTCGATCACCGCCAACCGGACCTGGTACTCCCCTGGCGGAAGCTGGGCCTCAAATACAAACCGGATCCCCTTCGCCACACGCGCGCGCTCGGACTCAGAGAAGCGGATCTTGCCAGCCGTGGCACGCGACCAGCCGATCTTGCCGTTGCGGTCAACCGCTATCAAGGCAACTTCGAGATCGCCATGCAGCAAGCCCTCGTCGAGTGCGAACGGCAACGCGGCGCCGTCGAATTCCGCGACGAACACGACGACCCGGTCCTTGCCTCGAACCCCGATGCTGGCTGCTGTTGCATGAATGTCGAGCCCAGCCTGCTGCAATGGATTCGCCAGCAGCTCCTGCATGCGCGGACTTGCGCCGGCGAGCGCTATCATCGGGGCCGGCACCGCCGTCGATGACGGGGCTGTCGGGTGGTCCGCAAAGTAGCCGGGGCGCGCTGTCACCTCGAGTCCACTCCTCCTCACACTGACACCGATCCTCCTGAAACCCGTTCCCCTTGGCGACGGCGTGTAGCCAAGGACGTAGTAGACACTGTTGGCCTCTACCACCTCGCGAAAGCCGCGATCGAAATCATTCGAGTTCACTAGGGCCGAGCCGCCGGTTTGATTCGCCAACAACCGGAGAGAACTCTGACTACGCTGAGTCTCCCTCGTGATGTCGATCGCCGCCGCACTTCGGGCCCTAATCAGGATGTCTTCGCCGATGGTCAACCCCCTAGGATCGATGGCGTAGAGCGCCACGTTAGCGCGCTGGGCGGCCGCGAGCATCGTGCGCTGGGCAGCAATTATCTCGGCCGCGTACGTCGATGCCGCGTGTAAGGCGTCTGAATTGGCACCGATGAGATCGGTCGTGTCGATCTCGAGCCCCTCGGAAAACATCACGACCGCCCTGCGGGTACGGGTGACCGCACCAAGGCCTTCGCAGATCCTGCGCAGCGACTCGAACAACAGTCGCGCGTTGAATGCTTTCACACCAGTCTCAGAATCACGACCGCCGCCGAGTTTGGCGAGCGCCGCAGATTCGCTCTTTGCACCGATAAACGAGTCGACCGCTGCAATCAGCCGTCGTCTGTCAGTCGTGAAGTCTTGATTGCCGAATGACGAGCCTAGGGTTACCACCGCGGCACTATCGCCGTCGAACATGTACTCGTTGATGAATTTTTTCGCAAGCTGTCGGGCGCGCGCAGAACGTGCCGGATCAACATTGGGTGCGTCCATCAACAGCACGTACGCCCGCGCGGTAAGGATCGTGTTGCTCGCGACATCCATGTGTGCTGCTGTGTCGCCGATCCGTTTCTTCTCCTTCGATCGGATCCGAGGCACATCGACAGCAGAAAACAGCGCGATGTCTTGGGCGACGCCATTCTCTTCGACGGAGAAGTCCTGGCGTGTCAGGCCGCGGACGGAACTCCCCTCATGGTTCCTGACGACAACCGTCACTTCGACGGTACTGACGCTCGTTCGGAAGGTAGGAGTCTGTGCCTGTTGGTTCGGATCTGCCAGGACTTGCAGACGGGGTCCACCAACGAGCGCCACCGCCACGGTGAACGCGGCCACCCCGCCACCGGCGCCCAGGAAGTGGATTATTGGAGACAAATGCCTATCCAATGGAAGACGCCCGACGACACAGTCTGAAAGCCCCGCGCCAACACAAACGATGTGGCAAGACACAGGACCGACAGGCCGCCCACCTAATCACCGCTGTTGATTCCGCCAATCAGTTCGGCTTGGTGACGATCATACTAGATCACGCAGTATCAGCCCGACTCCAGCATACGACGGGTCAGGAAAGAGGCGGAGGCAGACAAACCGAACAAGCGCAATTGTTGTCGAACTCTGAGGTACACCAAGATGCGGCACCGTTGCAATTGCGCGTCTCGCAAGTATCGTAGCTATAGTAGCAACCTCCATAGGGACCACAATAGCCAGAGGGATCGTCGCAGCAGATCCCGCATCCGCCTGGTGAAGTGCTTGTGCATCCGCCCGAGTTTGTGCCGCACGTTGCGTCGTAACACTGGCTCCAACAAGACGGCCAGAACGTCTCACTGCAGTAGTCGGCAGCGCGCACATCCTTCGCGAGCACCCAGCCCCCGATCACGAGTAGCAAGACCGACCGAACTACCGTTCTCACGAAACGCTGTGCGATCATGTCGCCCCTCCTCAGTTTTGCCCTTAGTTACTTGTCTGTCACCTTTGCCGAATTCCTGATGGCCGTATCGAGCATCCGCTGAACGTCTGCGAGCGGCCTCGTCCCGCTGAACCGCTCCGTGACTCTTACGGTGTCGTTGGGCTGAGCAACGCCCACAAACCAGGTTGGCGTGCCTGTGATTTGGTATCGGCTCGCCTGATCGAGATCGAGCTTGACGCGCGCGATGGCTGCGCCGTCTTTCATACACGCGTCCAACGTTGCCATCTGGATCCCTAGCGCGCCCGCCTGCGTCTGAAGTTGCGGTAAATCGAGACGCCCTTGGTTTCGGAACGCCCAGTCATGGAACGCCCAAAATCGGCCCTGTCCAGCCGCGCATTCTGCGACTTCGGCGGCCTTCTGAGCGTGCGCGTGGATCTTCAGTGGTAGATGCTTGAACACGATTCGGACCTTGCCGGATTGCACGTACGGCCGTTCCAGTTCGGGCACAAGGTTGGTTGCAGCCTTGGCACAATATGGGCATTCGAAGTCGGACCACTCCATCAGAATGACTGGAGCCGTGAGTTCGCCGCGGCTCGGCGCGCCGCCTATCGACACGGGTTCGGTGGGCAACGGCAGGTCAGCCCGCCCGCGGGGCGGGATGGTTGGCCCGGTCGGTTTGACGCGATCCCAGACGATGAGGCCTCCCACGCCCAAGCCCACGACAAGCAGGACCGCGTTGGCCCACCACTCGAGCCGCGCAGTTGCCATGACGCGAGAATGTTGTGATTCCATACTGATGCGGCCATCTTGGGATCGCCTTGGCAGAGCGTCAAGGTGTCTTGTACCGATCCTGTACCGAGTCGGTACCAAGATTCGGCGATGGCCGTCGTGGTGGCTGCAAACGCGGGTCGCTGGCTCGATAACTTCGAACGAAGTCGACCAACACCCGTCGCATCAGTTCTGACCTGTCGAAGTCTTCAGCGTCGGCAATCGCATCGAGTCGCTCCATCAACGCGCGACTCATCATGACGTGCACTTGCTTCCTGAGCCCCATGACAACTCCTCCAGTGCCGTCCACAAAACCGTTGGCGGTTGGCGGTTGGCGGTTGGCGGTTGGCGGTTGGCGGTTGGCGGTTGGCGGTTGAACCCGAGGATAGCACGCCCGCTGCGTTCCGACTTAAGTCGTCAGTCGTGCGATGCGGCGTGATCAGGCGCAATCGGCGAAGTCACGCGAGAATGCTCTCTGAGTCAGTTCGTATCCGTTCGAAGTACATCCCACCCAGCGGTCACGAGCAATCGCAAGATGGCGCGTCGTCTCATCGCTACAAATGACAACGGGCGCGAGCGGTGTCCCGATCGCGCCCGCGTGTGGCTTCTGACTTCTGCCTTCTGACTTCGAACTTAACGAGGGTCTATTCGCCCTCGTCCTTGTAGCTCATGAAGTCCGCATCGGTGAGATCGTCCATCTCCCGCTGAGCCTCGAGCTCTTCGGGTGACGGCGGCGGCGGGGGCGGCGGTTCGTCGTGCGGGATCGCCAGGTGCTTGTACCAGTCGAAGCCCGTGCCTGCCGGAATCAACCGGCCCATCGTCACGTTCTCCTTCAGGCCGCGCAGGTGATCGACCTTGCCGGAGATGGATGCTTCCGTGAGCACGCGCGTGGTTTCCTGGAACGACGCCGCCGAGATGAACGAGTCGGTCGAGAGCGACGCCTTCGTGATGCCGAGCAGCAACGGCCGGCCCTTCGCGGGACCGCCGGTGCGCGCCAGCACGCGCTCGTTCTCTTCCTGGAAGCGGAACTTGTCCACCTGCTCCTCGATGAGGAATTCGGTGTCGCCCACTTCCTCGACCTTCACCCAGCGCATCATCTGCCGCACGATCACTTCGATGTGCTTGTCGTTGATGCCGACGCCCTGCAGCCGGTAGACCTCCTGGATCTCGTTGACCAGGTAGCCCTGCAGCTCCTTCTCGCCGAGGACGGCCAGAATGTCGTGCGGGTTGCGCGGCCCGTCCATGAGCGGTTCGCCCGCGCGGACGCGGTCGCCTTCCTGGACGTTCACGTGCACGCCGCGCGGCAGGGAGTACTCGCGCACATCCGCGCCGTCGTCCGGGACGACGAGGATCTTGCGCATGCCCTTGACGATGCCGCCGTGGCGGACGGTGCCGTCGACTTCCGAGATGACGGCCGTCTCGCGCGGCTTCCGCGCCTCGAAGAGCTC
>CAZJTG010000228.1:0-6296 GCA_964548865.1 uncultured Solibacteraceae bacterium | reverse complement strand
TCCGAGGTCATGGTCAACATGATCGGAACGCCAACGGGCACGTGGAGCTCGTTGATCTCGCGCACGCCCTCGGGATGCTGAACCTTCCACATCCACTGCTTGCCGACCACGAAGACGTCCATGGCGTTGGCCGGCGGGGTCGCGAGCTTGAAGAACAAGGCGGCGCCCCAGCCGAACATCACCATCGCCAGCACGAATGGAATGAACGTCCAGCCGAGCTCGAGCGCGAGCGAGCCATGAATATCAGCGCCGACGTCATCCGGCCGCCGCCGCTGGAACTTGATCGTGAAGACGATGACGAGCGCGGTGACCAGGACCGCGAAGAACGCGCAGACCGCCACGATGAAGAAATAGAGCAGGTCCATTTCTGTGGCGACCGTCGAGGCGTTCGGCGGAAACAGCGGAAAGGGCAGAGTCATGCTAGCGAGTACCCGTGGGTGCGGTTGGCAGAACCGCGGTGGCCTGCCGCCGTTCGCGGCGCAGGGACAGGACAATCCATCCGACCAGCAGCAGCACGGTGCCAAGGCCTGCGGCTCGAACGAAATTCATGATGACCAGGCCGTACTTGCCGGCTTCCGGGTCGTAGTGATAGCAGAACAGCAGCATCTGCTCGGTGATCGAGCCGACCTTGCCGTCCGACGCCTCGACGATCGCGAGTTTCAGGTCGCGCGGCGCGAACTCGACGCCGTAGAGGTAGCGCGACACGCGGCCCTCAGGCGTGAGGATGGTGATCGCCGCCGGGTGCGCGTACTGATCGATGGCCTTGTCGTAGGCGTAGCGGAATCCGACCGCGGCCGTCAGCGCCTTGATCGACTCCTCGCGGCCCGTCAGGAAGTGGATGTTCGCCGGCGTCGCATCGCGGACGAAGCGGCGCATGAACTCCTTCTTGCGCGAGGTCGCCATCGCGGGCGTTTCGCCCGGATCGAAGCTCACGACCAGGACGTCGTACTCCTTGCCTACCGTGAACGACATGCCCTGGAGCGAGCCCGCGAAACCGCTCAACACCTGCGTGCAGAGCATCGGGCACTCGTAGTACACGAGCGCCAGTACGACGGGGCGCGTGCCGAAGAACTGCCGCAGCGCCACGGGCTGCCCGGTCTCGTCGCTGAACTCGAGATCCAGCGGCACCTGGGCGTTCGGCTTCTGATCGATGCCGACTTCCTTCAGCGCCGGCACCTGCTCACTCGCGGCCTTGCCGGGCGGCACCGACTTCGGCCGGCTCAGCTGCGCCGACACCACGTCCGTCGTGCCGAGGAAGACCAGCACGCAGGCCGCCGCGAGCAGGATCTTCTTCACTGCTTGACTGCCTTCTTGTCCGCGGGTCCGGCCGCGGCGCCGCGCACCGGCAGCCCGCGCTCGAGGATCAGATCCTTCGCGCGATCGATCGGAATCCGCACGACTCCGGTGTTGCGATCCATCCAGCCGTACGTCGTCAGCGACTCGCGCTGCCGCTGCCGGTACTGCGCGAGGTTGGCCGGCTCGTTCACGAGCAGCTTGGGCTGCGACGTGGTGTTGCCGATCGCGTTCATCTCCGGATACACGCGGCCAGCGGTCGCCACGTGCTCGGTGGGCGCCGCGACGGGCGACACCGCGACGACCGCGGTCTGATGCTGGAACGTTCTCAGCAGCACCCACATCAATCCCTGGCACACGAGCGTCGTCACCGTGAGCACGACGACGAACCAGACGATGCCGCTGTAGCTGACGCCGTCGCCTTCGACCGGCGCCCCATGACCGGACGCGGCGTGGTGTTTAGTGTCCATGGGCCATCGATTCCTTGAAATACGGGTCCCTCGCCGGCACGAGCGCGCGCGAGGAGAGACTGCGGAAGAAGAGGAACAGCCAGATGCCGCCGATGCCCAGCACCGCGGCGAAATCCACCCAGGAGAGCGTCGAGCCAGAGTGGCGGAACACGGGTCCGATGGTCCAGGTGATGTCCACCACGCGCATCACGAGGATGAAGAGGGCGACCCACTTCACGCGGTCAGGATTCTGCTTGATCTTGCTCGAGAGCAGGATGAGGAACGGCAGCGCGAAGTGGCCGAAGAGCAGAACGACGCTGACCGGGTACCACGGGCCGTTCAGGCGCTCCAGGTAGAAGGGCACTTCCTCCGGCAGGTTCGCCGACCAGATGATCAGCAGCTGCGAGACCGAGAAATAGGCCCACAACATGACGAAGGCGAACATCAGCTTGCCGTGGTCGTGGAACTTTTCGGCCGTCGCGACGTCCGACATCGGTTTCGTGCGCGACAGCAGCGCCATCATCAGGATCGCGAACGCCATCGTCGAGAGGCCCTGGCCGCCGATCATGAGCACGCCGAAGATGGTCGAGAACCACGCGGGGTCGAGCGACATGACCCAGTCCACGCTCATGAGCGTGATCGTCGCGACAAACAGCACCAGTCCCGGGCCCGAGATCATGCGCGACCGGCGATCGAGCGGGCCGGGCAACTGCGCCGGCATTTCGTCCTGCTCGCGCGACCACCTGTTCAGGAAGTAGGCGAGTCCGATCCAGATGGCGAAGAACAGCGCCGCGCGGATCGCGAAGAAGGTCGGGTTGAGGTACGCGCCCTTGAGGTGCAGGACCTCAAGCATCTTCTCGTCAGGCGTCGGCGTCGCCCACGGGAAGATCGTCTGCATGTTGAGCAGAATCGGCACGAAGAGCAGCGCCATCAACGGCAGGTTCTTCGTGGCGGCCTCGAACAGCCGGCGCGAGGCCATCGTCCAGGCGCCGCCCGTGAGGTGCTGCACCATCAGGATGCCGAGCGAGCCGAGCGAGATCCCGATCCAGAAGATGAACGCGATGAGGTACGACTCCCAGAAGTGCTGGGGCGCCGCCATGTATCCGGCGGCCGAGCCGGCCACGCCGATGGCGGCGATGACCAGGGACCGGCTGCCGAGGCGGCCGAGTTCCGCGGTCGGCCGCGTCATCAGCGCGGCTTCGTCGTAGTGTGCGTGCGCCATTACTTGTTACTCCCGTGGGCCGCCGCGGGCGCGGGCGCGCCGCTCTTCAGCTTCTCGAGTTCGGCGGCGGGCACGTCGCCCGCGGTGGCGGCGTGGCTGAGCTGCAGAGCGCGGATGTAGGCCGCGACGCGCCACCGATCGGTGGCGTCGAGCTGCATCTTGTTGTCGGGCATCGCGCCGAAGCCGTTTGCCATGACGTCGATGAAGTAGCCCGCGGGCATCGCCCGCAGCCGGTCGATGTGAAAGTTCCCGGCTTGCCGGTACCCGCGCTGGACGATCATGCCGTTGCCCTCGCCCGTCATGCCGTGGCAGGGCGCGCAGTAGATGTTGAAGCGCTCCTGGCCCCGGTCCAGATCCGCGCGCGTGATCGCGAACGGAAATACCGTCGCGAGCTGTCCGTCGATCTTCCCCGTGCCCAGCAGTTCGTCCTCGTCGAGCACCGCGCCGGCCGTCTTGACGCGCGGCACCGTGCCCGCCATGAGTGGCTGGGCAGAGCTGCCTTTCGGGAAGATCTCGCTTCGCTCGTACGGATCGTATCTGGGGGCGTCGTGCATGTCCTGGCGGCAGCCCGAGGCGAACGCCAACACTGGCAGCAGGCAAAGGGCGGAGGGCAGCAGTCTGGAGCGGCGCTTCGCGCCGGCTTTTTGAGAAGAGTTGGCCATCGTCAGCATGTTCCTGACCTTTGCCCTGTGCCCTCTGCCGTCTACCCTGAAGGTGTTAGTGATCAACGGTGACCACCTCTCGAGGATTCAGGCTCATGAGAAATCCGCGCGTGGCGTCCGCGTTGAACTTGGGATCGGCCGCCTCGATGGCGAGGAAGAATCCGTCCTGGCTCGCGCGCTCGAAGCGCTGGACGTTGAACACCGGGTGGTACGGCTGTGGCAGGCCGTTCAGGGCCAGCATGCCGATGACCGCCGACAGCGCCGCGGCGAGAATCGTGGTCTCGTACGCGGGCGGGATGAACGACACCCAGGAATGGAACGGCCGTCCGCCGACGTTCATCGGGAAATCGACGACCTGCGTCCAGTACTCGAGGCCGTAGCCGCCGAGTCCGCCCAGGACGCCGAAGCAGAGCACGATCGGCGCGACATGACGCTCCTTGAACCCGAGCGCCTCGGCCAGTCCGTGGATCGGGAACGGCGAGTACGCGTCCGCCTTCGTGTACCCGGCGAGCCGCACCTTGTTCGCCGCATCGATCAGGGCCTGCGCGGAGTCGAACTCCGCCATCAGGCCGTAGAACGGCGGTTCGGACTTCACGTGGGCCATCAGTGCGACCCTCCTTCCGTCGGCTGCTTCACCTGGGCCTCAGGCAGCATCGTGCGCACCTCGAAGATGGAGATGAGCGGCAGCACGCGCACGAACAGGAACATCAGCGTCGTGAACAGACCGATGGTGCCGGCCAGCGTCATGAAGTCCCAGATCGTCGGGTAGTACATGTCCCACGACGACGGCAGGAAGTCGCGGTGGAGGCTCGTCACGATGATGACGAAGCGCTCGAGCCACATGCCGACGTTGACGAACATCGCCACGACGAACAGCGCGGTGAGGTTGCGGCGCATCCGCTTCGACCACAGGATCTGCGGCACGATGAAGTTGCACAGCAGCAGCAGCCAGTACGACCAGGCGTACGGTCCGTAGTAGATGCGGTTCTTCAGCATGAACCGCTCGTACTCGGTGCCGCTGTACCAGCCGAAGAACGCCTCGCAGGCGTAGCCGTAGACCACGATCAGGCCCGTGACGAGCGTGATCTTCGCCATGTTCTCGAGGTGGCGAATGGTGATGAAGTCGTGGAGCTTGTAGATCGCCCTGAGCGGAATCGCGAGCGTCAGCACCATCGCGAACCCGGCGTAAATCGCGCCTGCGACGAAGTAGGGCGGGAAGATGGTCGCGTGCCAGCCGGGGATCACGGACACCGCGAAGTCGAAGCTCACGACGGTGTGTACGGAGAGCACGAGCGGCGTCGAGAGTCCTGCCAGCAGCAGGTACGCTTTCTCATATCGCACCCAGTGAATCGCCGAGCCGCGCCAGCCCATCGCCAGCAGGCCGAACACCTTCTTCAGCGTGGGATTGACGGTCTTGTCGCGGAACGTGGCCAGGTCGGGAATCAGGCCCGTGAACCAGAAGAGCGCCGACACCGTGGCGTACGTCGTGACGGCGAACACGTCCCAGATCAGCGGACTTCGGAAGTTCGGCCAGAGACCCATCGTGTTCGGGTACGGGAACAACCAGTAGATCGCCAGCCAGGGACGGCCGGTGTGGACGAGGGGGAAGATCGCCGCGCAGGCGACCGCGAAGAGCGTCATCGCCTCGGCGAACCGGTTGATGGACGTGCGCCAGTCCTGCTTGAAGAGCAGCAGGATGGCCGAGATGAGCGTCCCGGCATGGCCGATGCCGATCCACCACACGAAGTTGATGATGTCGAACGCCCAGCCGACCGGGACGTTGTTGCCCCAGATGCCGATGCCCTTGAGCAGCAGGTACGACAGGGAGACGACGAGGCCGGTGAGCAGCGTGAAGGCCACACCCATGATGGCGAACCACGCCAGCGGCGTGTTCGGCGTCAGGACGAGCGTCGTCAGCTTGTCGGTGACCGACCTGAAGCTGTGTCCGGGCTGGATGACCGGAACCGGCGCCCGGAAGTCGCCTTGCGGGAATTGAGAAGCGTCCATCATTACTCCGGGGGGCTCCGCCCCCGCGGACCCCCTTACGTGCTCACTCGCGGGGCCCCAATGCCCCGCTCCGTTTGCACGGCTCGCTCGCGCAGCTCGCGCGCTGCGCTCCTTGCGCTACTAACCCTGGCTCGCCCTCGCGAGCGACGGGTTGATATTCCGGACAACCGCGAGATAGCTCGTGCGCGGGCGCGTGCCGAGGTCTTCCAGCAGCGTGTAATTGCGCGCCTGCGCCTTGAGCTTCACCACCCGGCTGTCCTTCTGGTTCAGATCCCCGAAGACGATCGCGTCGGCCGGGCAGGCCTGCTCGCAGGCGGTCTTGATCGTCCCGTCTGGAATGTCCCTGCCTTCCGTCTTGGCGTCGATGCGCGCGTGATTGATGCGCTGCACGCAGTACGTGCACTTCTCCATGACGCCGCGGCTCCGGATCGTGACGTCCGGATTGCGCTGCGCATACAGCTCCGGCGTCGTGAAGTCCGCATACAGCATGAAGTTGAAGCGCCGGACCTTGTACGGACAGTTGTTCGAGCAGTAGCGCGTGCCGACGCAGCGGTTGTAGACCATGTCGTTCAGGCCTTCATCGCTGTGGACCGTGGCCGCGACCGGGCAGACGACCTCGCAGGGCGCGTTCTCGCACTGCATGCAGGGAATGGGCTGGTGGTA
>CAZJTG010000227.1:0-6401 GCA_964548865.1 uncultured Solibacteraceae bacterium | reverse complement strand
AGATCGCCGACGCCCTCGAAGCGGCCCATGAGAGCGGCATCGTCCATCGCGATCTGAAGCCCGCCAATATAAAGGTGCGCGCCGACGGCACGGTGAAGGTGCTCGACTTCGGCCTTGCAAAGGCGATGGACCGAACGCTGGACTCTGGACCCGGGACCCAGGACGCCGCGAACAGCCCAACCTTGACCGCGCGCGGCACCCAGGTGGGAATGATCCTCGGCACCGCCGCCTACATGGCGCCGGAACAGGCGAGAGGGAAGGCCGTCGACAAGCGCGCGGACATCTGGGCCTTTGGAGTGGTGCTCTACGAGATGCTCGCGGGCCGCCGGGCGTTTGAAGGAACGGAAGTCTCTGATGTGCTCGCGGCGGTACTGCGCGCCGACATCGACTTCGCGGCTCTGCCCGCGACGACACCAACGCGCGTGCGCGATCTGATCGCGCGATGTCTCGATCGCGACCTCAAGACCCGTCTCCGCGACATCGGCGAAGCGCGCATCGTCCTGTCCGGCCCGCTCGCACCTGCTGAGCCGGCTGCGGCAGCGCCGCGACCCCGTTGGAAGACGGCTGCGCTGACGATGGTCGTCGCGGCCGTCGCTGCAACTGCCACTTGGCTCGCGAAGCCCGCGCCCGTGCCGGCCGCCATCGTCACGCGCTTCGAGGTCGAAACGACGACGGGAGAGCCTGCCGGTCTCGCGATTTCGCCAGACGGGATGTCGGTGGCCTGGACCGCGCAGCGAGAGGGAGGCGGGCGTCGCATCTTCGTCCGCCGGCTGGACGAGTTCGGCGTTCGTGCGCTCGACACAGGCCAGGTCAACGCCCAGTTGGCGTTTTCTTCGGACAGCCGGCAACTCGCGTACGTATCCCCATCAGAGCGTGATCGTGCGGTGAACGAGCTCCGGAAGATAGCCCTCGGCGGCGGCCGGTCCGAACTTGTGGCCAGGGTGGACGGCGCGACTTCGATCGTCTGGAGCGACGAGACGATCTACCTCAGCGGATTCGGCAGGATCCAGGCCGTCAGCGAATCGGGTGGGGCGCTGCGCACGATACTGACCGGTGGTGAGTCGGACCTGTTCACCAGGCTCGCGGTGATCAACGACGGGCGCGACTTACTCTATTCGCACGGCGTCATTCCGAAACTGAGCAGCTTCTCGCTCCGCACCGTGCCAGTCACCGGTGGACCGGGCCGGCTCGTGATGGACGATGTATTCCGATATGCGGTGCTGCCCACCGGACATCTGATCTACACCACACGCGGGGACACGTTGCTCCTAGGCCGCCGGTTCCTGCAGGACCGTGTGGAGGTCGTCGGCGATGCCGTCCCGCTCGGCGACCTCGTTGGCAGCAACACTGCGCTTGCGGTGTCGCGGACCGGCACGCTCGTCTCCATCGGGATGGAGCGAACGCGTCTCGAGGTCGTCTGGGTCCACCGGGACAGGGGGCGCGTCGATGTCATTCCAGACGTAACGGCGGCGAGCGAGGACGTGTCGCTTTCGACGAGTGGACGCCATGTTCTGTACACGGATGTCTCGACCGTTCAGGTTTTCGGTGACGCGTGGGTGTGGGACAGCCAGGATGGGAGCCGGATGCGATTGACTTCCGGCGGCGGCGTGAGCCGGGTCGCTTGGACCCCGAGGGGTGACTCCGCCCTCCTGCAGATCGAGAGGGCCTCAGGCCGCGAACTCATGCGGGCTGAACCCCCGTGGTCGGCGCCGCCCGTGCCAATTGCCAGCAGCGGCGACAGCGCGTCGATCATCCACGCGATCTCGCCGGATGGGCGTCAGGCGCTGAGGACGTCGGGCACCGGTTCCCTTGTGCTCGTCAACACCGACGGATCAGGTGAGCCGGTCCCGCTCGATCCGCAGCCAGGCCGTCAGGCCAACGGCGGGTTCTCGCCTGACGGCCGATGGGTCGTCTACGCCTTGCTGGATGCCGCACAGCGCGAACTCTGGATCCGCCCGCATCCCAGTGTGACGGGTGGTCGCGTACGTCTGGGGCCGACCGGGTCCGAACCGGTCTTCTGGTTGGCGTCGGGCCGCGAAGTGTTCTTTTTTTCGGGCGAGCGCTGGGTGTCGCGAACTATTCGAGCCGGCGCGCCCGGCACCGCGCCGGAACTCGGCCCCATCGTGCCGCTGGACGTGCCGCCAGGAATTCGGCTCCGTGGCGTGACGCCCGACGGCCAGCGGTGGCTCGGCGTGCGGCCAGCCGCTGCGGGCCGACCGACGATCTCGGTCGTGCTCAACTTCTTCGAAGAACTGCGCACGAAAGTGTCGGTGAAGTGATGGCGATGGAACCAGGCGCGCGTCTCGGTCCCTACGAAGTCATCGCCAAGTTGGGCGAGGGTGGCATGGGCCAGGTCTACCGCGCCCGCGACACGAAGCTCGACCGCGATGTGGCGCTCAAGATCCTGCCCGAGTCGTTCGCGAGCGACCCGGACCGGCTTATGCGGTTCGAGCGCGAAGCGAAAACGCTCGCCACGCTCAACCACCCGAACATCGCCGCGATCTACGGGATCGAGCAGTCCGGGGTCCAAGGTCCGGGGTCCAGCGTTCAGGGGCTGATTATGGAGTTGGTCGAGGGGGAGGATTTGGCCGCGCACATTCGGCGCGGTCAGATTCCTCTCGCCGACGCGCTGCCGATCGCCCGCCAGATCGCCGACGCCCTCGAAGCGGCCCATGAGAGCGGCATCGTCCATCGCGATCTAAAGCCCGCCAACATAAAGGTGCGAGCCGACGGCACCGTGAAGGTACTCGACTTCGGCCTGGCGAAAGCGTTGGACTCAGGACTTGGCACGCCGGACTCCGCACCCGGCACCGCGCACTCGGCACTAACCGTCACATCGCCCGCGATGACTCAGATGGGCGTCATCCTAGGCACGGCTGCGTACATGTCTCCCGAGCAGGCCAAGGGTCATCCGGTCGATCGGCGCGCGGACATCTGGGCGTTTGGCGTCGTGCTCTACGAGATGCTGACTGGACGTCGGCTGTTCGAGTCCGAGACCGTCAGCGAGACGATGGCGGCGGTGCTGCGGGCAGACATCGACCTGTCGGCGCTTCCGGAGTCAACGCCGCCGGGGATCCGTCGGTTGCTCGCGCGCTGCCTCGATCGCGATCCGAAGACGCGGTTGCGTGACATCGGCGAGGCGCGCGTCGTGCTCGCTGGACCTCTCGAGTCCGCGAACGCCGCTTCGCTGGCTTCGCCTGTGACCTGGTGGCAGCGGCCCATGACCATCGCCGGTCTCTGCATCGCCACGTTGATCGTCGGCGCGCTTGCAGCGGGCCTGGTGGGGCCGGCAGGTTCGACCGCCCCGGTCCTCACCTCGCGGTTCGAATTGCTGGCCGACGCCAACTCCCCAGTCTGGTCCAACGACGGCCGCCAGTTAGCGTGGCTCGAGCAGAGCCGCATCGCCAACGTCCCGCAGCGCATCTTCCTGCGGCGAATGGACGAGTTCCAGACCCGCGAACTCGACGTCGAACGAGGGCGCCGAGAACGCGTGGCGTTTTCGCCGGACGGTGAGTGGCTCGCTTACACCCACGCGCCGGTTGGGAGTCCGACGGGGGTAACCGAACTCCGGAAGGTTCGTACGGCGGGTGGCCCGTCCGAACGAATCGCCACGGTCGCGGCCGCTCCCGGTACGAACCTCTTCCAGATGATCTGGCACGGCGACCGTGTGTTCCTGACATGGGATCGACACCTGCTGGAGGTGCCTGCGACCGGTGGGTCCCTCCGCGAGGTCATCACGCTGCCCGAAGGCCAGCGGTTCTTTGGCAATCTGCAGATCATCAACGATGGCCGTGACGTGTTGTTTGTGGGGAGAGCGCCTTCAGGGATCGCGCTCTTGACCGTGCCGATGGCGGGTGGGACGCCGCGCGTGGTGATCGACAACGTGAATTCGTTCGCGGTGACGCCAACCGGCCACCTGCTGCACATCGGCGACCGCGAGACGCACCTGCTCGCGCACCGATTCCGTGCGAGCACAATCGAAGTCCTCGGCGATGCGGTTCCGTTAATTGAACTCTCGTTTCGCGGGATCAACGCCCTCCCGCTGTCCTCTAGCGGCATGCTGGCGTATCCGATCCTGCCTCGACCATCGCAGGTGCCCGTGTGGTTGGATCGTGCGAGCGGCCGCGTCGATGTGGTCCACCCCGAGCTTCCATCAACGATCTCGTCAGCGGGCTTGTCGCCCGACGGTCAGTTTCTTGCGTATCAGGACCGCTCCGATGATGCGGCCCGGCCCTCGTTGCGGGCGTGGGACGTCGCTCGCGAGCGCCAGTTCCTGATCGCAGACGATGTGTCGAGGTTTGTCATCGCGGCCCGGACACAGGCGCTCTTCTTCTTTCGAGCATCCAGAGGTGACGCGTCGATCACGTGGCGACTTTTTCGAGTGGACTACCCGTGGACCGCTCCACCGGCCCAGGTGGCGGAGCGGCCGGAACTGCCGCTCAATGTGTTTCCGGACGGGCGGCGCGTGATGGTGAGCATTAATCGCCAGGCTTTCGCGGTCAATGCCGACGGCAGCGGCACGCCGGTCTCCATTGAGCCTGGCGCCGTGCCCTCGCCGGATGGCCGTTGGATGGCCTTTAGCGACGGCCAACCGCGGCGCGAGATTTGGGTGCGGCCGGAGCCTGCCGCCGCGAACGCACGCTGGCTCATTGGCGAAGGCGATGGCTTGGGCCGGTCGTTCTGGTCTCCAGATGGTCGCGAGTTGTTCTATCAGGATGCCAAGCGGCGATGGCAGTCGGTCACCGTGCGCGGCGCGCGGCCGGACGGACCATTCGAGCTGGGCCGAGCCGTGCCGGTGAACGTTCCGGCGGATGTCGAAGACCTGGTGGCCTTGACGCCCGACGGCAAGCGATTCCTTGCGCTCCGCGAGCTTCCCTCGGCGCCACCGCGCCTCGCCATCGTCCAGAACTTCTTCGAAGAACTGCGCGCGAAGGTGCCGGTGAAGTGATGGCGATGGAGGCAGGCGCGCGTCTCGGTCCGCCGCGAGCATCGTGGGTGTGGCTGCGCTCGTCGCGGGCGCCCAGGCCGCGAACGCATCTCGCCCAGCGACCGCACCCGACGGTTCGTTGCTGGCCTGGCTTGGAAGCGACACGCGCGGCGCTCAGCAACGAATCTATGTGCGACAGCGACACGAATTCCAGCCGCGGGTGCTTGACACCGGCGCGGGCCGCCGGAGGCTCATCGCTTTCTCGCCAGACGGAGAATGGATCGCCTACAGCCATGCCCCTGACGTTGGCTCTAGTGGCGTCACGGAGATCCGGAAAATCCGAGTGGCCGGAGGATGGTCCGAACGCGTTGCGATGGTGGAGACCGTGATCGCACCCGGCAGCGCACTGTCGTGGCAGGCCGGTCATGTGTGGATGACGGGTTCCCGCGAACTCCCGGGCTACGCCGACTCCGGAGGCGCCGTCCGCACCGTGCTGGCGGTGAAAGAGGACGAGCGGGTCGTCGGCGCGGTGCAAGCGATCACCCTGCCGGCCACGCAAGAGGCTCGGGGACTCCAGGGCGTCTCGCCGGATGCATTGCGAGTGATCCTCGGCTCAGCCTCAGACTCGCGCGTCTTCTCCGCGAACGGCACCGGGACGCCGACGGAGATCGAGGACCGCGCCCTCTTCTCGCCTGACGGACGCTGGGTCGTACATCGAGCGGGGAACGTTGTGGGGAACATCGTTGTGGGCCCGCAGGAACTATGGGTGAGGCCGGAGCCGGCGGCGTCAGGGACGCGGTGGCTCGTCGGCCAGATCAGCGGCTTCGGGCCGTTCTGGTCTGGGGATGGCCGCGAACTGATCTGATGTCATGGGCCAACCCCCTCGACTGATCGCCTCCAGAACCCCCTTACTTCTTCCCTCGCGCCTGCCAGTTCATGATGACCGCATGAGGTGGATCCGGATCGCGCGGATTATGGTGCCTAGATTAGTCGCTCGAGTCTCTTGACAAAATCGTCGAGCTGATCGACGACAGCTTTCACTGTCGACGGCTCGGCGAGATCCACGCCCGCGTTTCTCAGCAGTGTCATCGGGTGATCGCTGCCGCCTGCGCCGAGCAGATCGAGGTATCGGCTGAGCGACGCTTTCCGGGCGGCGTCGGGCCCGGTCGTGATTTCTCCAGCGAGCTTCGCCGCGGACGCGAAGCAGGTCGCGTACTGGTAGACGTAGTACGGCGTATTGAAGAAGTGGGGAATACGCGCCCAGGTGATGGGCGTGAGGGGCTCCATGTCCACCGAGTCGCCGTAGTAGACCTCGAACCGCTCCTTGTACAGGGCGTTCAGGGCGTCGGACGTGATGGGCTCGCCAGCCTCGACGAGTTTGTGCGCCGCCAGTTCGAAGTCGGCGAACATCACCTGAGTGTAGAACGTGCTCGTGATGTTGTCGATCGCGTGCTGCAGCAGCACGATCTGCTCG
>CAZJTG010000226.1:0-6413 GCA_964548865.1 uncultured Solibacteraceae bacterium | reverse complement strand
GATCCTTCGCGTGCAGGTAGCGATTCATCCAGCCGTCACGGGTGCTCTTCAGACCGGGCGTGCCGCTCTCCATGTAGTCCTGCGCGTCGAAGTGCGATCGCGTGTCATCGTGCGATCCGGACGCGTGGACGATCGCCAGGCTCCCGTCCTTGAAGTGCGGCACGAGCGACGCCATGCGCGGATGCAACCCGAAGAACCCGTCGAGATCGAGCGCGCCGCCCTGGGCGCCCGGCCGCGGAATCGCGATCGATGGGCGGCTCTGGTAGTAGGCACGCTCTCCGAACGGCACAACCATGTTGAGGCCGTCCACCGCGCCGCGCTGGAACACCGCGACAAGAATCTTCTGCCGCGCGCGCGCCACCTGCGCCGCCCGGGCGATGAACGCCGGGGTGAACCCCAGACTGACAAGTGCAGCGCTGCCGTTTCGCAAGAAGACGCGTCTGGTCATCATGAGGGTGATCCTTATCGTTTCTGAAATTCCGGCGATCCCAGGGCGAGCGCGAGCACCTGCTGCGGGTTGGTCGCCTGGGCGATCGTCTGGCGCGTTGCCGCCGACGCTTCTCCGGCGAGCAAATTGTCGATCACGCGTTCGATTGTCGCCTCGCTCGTATCGGCCGCGAGGGCGCGGATATCCACCTGGATTGGGCCGCGGCCCATCTGCGCGAGCTGCTGCATGGCGCGTCCGCCGCCCTGGCCGCGCTGTCCGGGCGCCGGCCGCACGGGCGGCTGGCCCGCGCCGCCCTGGCGGTTGGGACGGTTTGGTGAATCGGTCCGCATGTCGCCCTGCTCCTGGACGGGCGCGCGCTGCGGCACGCCGCCATTCAGCAACTGCACCGCGAAGTTCATGCGGTTCAGCAGCGCCCCGGTATTGACCCACGCGTCGGCCGTCATGCTGTAGCCCGTCGGCGGCTGCGCGCCGTAGAGCGGCATGCCGAGATCGGTGCGGAGCGCCTGCACGATCGGCAGGGCGTTCACGATGTTGGCGTTGGTCGCCCGTGCGGCGGAGACGACGAATTCGAACGGCGTCTTCACCTTCGCCGAAAAATACTGCTTGTCGAAGAACTCAGGCGAGGTGACGATGACGCGCGTCACCTGGCGCAGGTCGCCCTTCGTCTCGAGGAACTTCTTCGCGGCCCGATCGACGAGCGCGGCGGGAGGCTCGTCGGCCACGAGGCGCTGCACCAGCTTCTTCGAGATGTGCTTCGCCGTGCTCGGATGCGACGCGAGCATGTCGAGCAGGCGCTCGCCCTCCTGCTCGCCGGCCTCGGCGAACTTCTTCCCCAGGACGGTCTTGCTGCCCGGCTCGTGCCACTGCGGCCTGAACACGTAGCCGCCGCCCTGCTGCGGCCGATCGATCGTCCAGCCGGTCAGGATCTTGGCCACCTCGATGACGTCCTGCTGCGTGTAGCCGCCGTCGACGCCGAGCGTGTGCAGCTCCATCAGCTCGCGGGCGTAGTTCTCGTTCAGGCCGCCCTGCGGCCGCCGCTGCTGCTGCTGCATCTGCTCGAGCCGCTGCTGCAGCTGGCGCTGCTGCACCGGATTCAAACGCTGGCCGGGCCGCGCGGGCAACTGATCGCCGCGGCCGATCTGGGCGTTCGGCGTCCGGCTCTGGAAGTTGTCGAGGTAGAACAGCATCGCCGGGCTGTGCGCCGTCGCGCCCAGCATCTTCCGGAAGTTGCCGAGCACGTGCGGACGAATCGCGTCGCGCTCGTACTCCGTCAGGTACTGCCGGACCTGGCCCTTGCCCACGAATACGTTGAAGTGGTTGAACCAGAAGTCGACGAGTACTTCCTCGAGCTGCCGCTCCGAGAGCGTGGCGCGAAGAACTTTCGCCTGCATCAGGTCGTTCATCGGCTGCTGGGCGGCCTGCTGCAGCATCCGCTGCTCGGCGGTCGGTTGCGGCGGCGGTGGAGGATTGCCGGCCGTCATCGCCGGGTCGGTGCCCTGCTGCCTGGCCTGCTGCTGTTGCGCGATCCGCCGCGCTTCGTCGGCGGGGTTGAAATACTCCGAGCCGAGCTGCTCGGTGCTCATCCCGAGCGTCGGAAACTCGCTCAGTCGCGCAGTCAGCGCGCCGTCGGCGATCTTCTCAGGATGGAGCTGCTGATCGATGTAGGCGGCGAGACCGATCTGCTTCACCCGATCGACGTCACCCGGGCGGGGGCCGAAGCCGATCCGGTTCAGCACGTGCGCGATCGTCCGGTCGTCCGGCGTCGAGGGCACCGCGGAGCGCTGGGCGCCTGCGAGATCAGTGAAAAGCGGGGACGCCAGCAGGCCGGCGAGCGCGGCCAGCGTCACCAGAAGGTGGGATCGCGAGTGTCTCAGCGTCATGCCCAATTAGACCCGCATAGCCCGGAAAGGAAAAAGAGGGTAAGAATGACACTCCCCCTCGGGCACGCGACTCGGGGAGTGTCTATCGGGTGGAGACATATCTCTCTCTACAGCAATAACTTACAGTCCATCGCGCGGCAGGGGACGCGGTGGCACCATCAGTGCAGTAGGTTGGACCATGACCAAGCACACTCTCTTCTTGATGACGGTTCTCGCTTTGGGAGGCGCCACAGCCTGTTCCGAGGCACAGGCGGACGTCGAGAAGCTCCCGGTGGGGACGGACGTGCAGCTCACGAGCAAAGACGGCGGCGTCGTGCAGGGCAGGTTGACCGAGAAGGACGCCACCACGGTCAAGGTGGTGACCGGCAGGACCACCAAGACGACGAGGACCGTCCCGCGCGGGGAGATCGCCGATGTTCGGGTCGTCGATGCGTCGAAGCCGGTCGAACTGCCCGCGATCGCGAAGTTCCGTGAGTACACCGTACCGGCAGGCACGGCGCTGAAGCTCACGATTGAATCCGCCGTCAGCAGCGAGACCGCGAACGTCGAAGATGCGGTCGAGGCGAGGCTGGCCGACGCGGTGTTCGTGGATGGCGCTGAAGTGCTCCGTTCTGGGTCGCTCGTTCGCGGGACGGTGTCGGCGGTGGAGCAGGCCGGCAAGGTCAAGGGCGTGTCGAGCCTCGGGCTGATCTTCTCGTCGCTCACCGCGTGGGGCGAGCGTCATCAAATCTCGGCGCGCTGGTCCGCCCAGGCGGAGACCACCAAAAAGGACGACGCCAAGAAGATCGGCATCGGCGCGGGTGCGGGCGCGGTCATTGGCGGCATTCTAGGTGGCAAGAAGGGCGCTGCGACGGGTGCGGTGATCGGCGGCGGCGCGGGTACGGCGGTGACCATGACTCAGGCCGGCAAGCCTGTGGCGCTCGCGAACGGTTCGGAGATCACGGTCAAGCTCGCGAATCCGATGGACGTCAAGGTTCCAATTAAGTAGTTCCGGGTGCGGAGTGCCGGGCGCCGGGTGCCGTGCGAAGTGCCGGGTGCGTTCGGGCGCACCCCGCACCCGGCACCGCGCACCCCGCACCCCGCACCAGGCACCGCGCACCCCGCACTACCCCCGTCTTCGTTTCAAGTCTTCCGTCAGTGTTTTTGACGCGAGCCATCCCGGCAGCCCGGTGAGCCCGCCCCCCGGGTGGGTGCCGGCGCTGCCCAGATACAGTCCCTCGATCGGCGTCCGGTACCGCGACCAGCCAAGCAGCGGGCGGGCGGCCCACATCTGATCGATCGTGCACTCGCCATGAAACACTCCGCCGCCCGGGTTGCCCCAGCCTGACTCGAGATCCGCCGGACTCAGCACCTCGCGGGCCACGACGAGGCGCGTGAAGCCGGGCGCGCGCGTCTCGAGCACGTGCGCGACACGCGACCAGAGCTGGTCTCGCGCGCTGTCCCACGAGGAGTGGCGCAGGTGCCTCGGTGCGAAATGCGCGTACACGGACATCACGTGCGCGCCCGGTGGCGCGAGCGAGTCGTCGCGTACGCTCGGGATCGAGACCTCGAGCCAGGGCTCGGCGGACACCTCACCGTACTTCGTGGCGTCAAACGCCCGCTCGAGATAATCGAGGCCCGGACCGATCAGCAGCCGGCCGCCGAGCGGAACCGCGTCACCGCCGAGCGCAGGAAACACAGGCGCGGAACCGAGCGCGACATTGACCTTGGCGGTCACGCCGCGCGACCTGAGGTTTCGGATTCTGGCGATGAACGTGGGCGGCAAATCCCCCGGGTTCGCCAGTTCCAACAGCGCCGCCTTGGGATTCACGGCGGCCAGCACCGCCCGGGCGTTGATCTCATCGCCGCTCGCGAGCACGACGCCCGTGGCGCGGCCATTGACGGCAGGAATCCTGGCGACGCGGGCGCCCGTACGGATCTCGGCGCCCGCGGCCGTCGCGATCTTCGCGATCGCGTCGGCCAGCGCGCCCGGACCGCCTCGCGCCGTGACGCCGCTGCCGACCGGCACGGGATCGGCGGCCACGCGCTGCAGCCACATCGCACCGGTGCCGGCCGATCGCGGTCCGGCGGGATGCCCGCTGATCGCGTGCGCGGCGATCGCCGCACGGAGCAGATCCGTCTCGAACCACTCCGACACGACGTCCGCGATGGACATCGGCAGCCAGCGCGCCATCCGCGCGAGGTCGCGGCGCGAGAGCTTCCGGGCCGCGCGCCCCGCGTCAAGCAGCCCCCAGATGTCCTTGAAACCGGTGTCATCGATGGGCGGCGGCGGCAGCCTGCCGAGCTGCGCAAGCACGCCCGCGATGCGCTGCGCCGTTCGCGCGAAGTCGTCCCACCGCCCGGCATCCTCCGCCGAGTGCGGGTAGATCGACGCGGCCGTGAGGACGGCGTCACGATGGAAACTGATCGCCCGGCCGTCGTCTCCCACCGTCGTCAGCGACGGGTCCGGCGTCACGAACTCGAGGCCGGTCGCCCGATCGAGGCCGAGCGACTTGACGACATCGCGGCTGATCGGTCCCAGCGCGTGACTGAGAGCAGGAACCCTGAATCCCGGCGCCAGCTCCTTCGTCGCGCACGCGCCGCCGACGGTCTCGCGCCCGTCGAGCAGGATGACGGACAGCTTCGCCCGCGCGAGCGTCGCCGCGGCGACCAATCCGTTCAGGCCTCCGCCGATGACCACGACGTCGGTCATACTCCTTCGCCCCGCTCCCCTCCGGCGGCTCGTTCGCTGACACTCACTCGCTGCGTTGGAATCATGCGATCCGATCCCTCAGCACGCGCATCGCGGCGTTGCGTCCGGGCGCGGCCATGATGCCGCCGCCGGGATGCGTCGCGGACCCGCACAGATACAGGCGTCGTATGGGCGTCCGGTAGCTGGCCCATCCCGGCGCCGGCCGCAGAAAGAACAGCTGTTCGAGTGTCAGCTCGCCCTGGAAGATGTTGCCCTCGCTCAGTCCGAAATCGCGTTCGATGTCGAGCGGCGTCAGGACCTGCCGATGCAGGATGTGATTGCGCAGGTTCGGCGCGTACTCCGAGATCGTGTCGATGACCGCGTCGCCGAAGGCCTCACGCTCGTGGTCCCAATTCCCGCCCCTGAGGTCGTACGGCGCGTACTGCACGAAACACGACATCACGTGCCTGCCCGGTGGGGCGAGCGACGGATCGGTGAGGCTGGGAATCACGATGTCCATGTACGGACGGCGCGAGAACCGCCCGTACTTCGCGTCGTCGTACGCGCGTTCCATGTAGTCCACGCCCGGGGAGATGGAAATGGCCCCGCGCAGATGGCTCCGATCGCCGGCGCCCGCGTCACGCGGCCGGGATGTGAACTCGGGCAGCCCGTCGAGCGCGAGATTGACTTTGCCAGACGATCCGCGGAACTTGTAGTTGCGAATGTCTTCCGCGAACTCGGACGGCAGGTGCGTCTCACCAACCATCTTCATGAAGGTCAGGCGCGGATCCACGCTCGAAAGCACCGCGGACGCGATGAAGTAGTCGCCGTTCTCGAGGACGACGCCCGTGGCGTCGCCATCCTTCACGAGAATGTGCTTGACCGCCGCGTTCACGCGGATCTCCGCGCCGAACGCGCGCGCGGCCGAGGCGATGGATTCGGAGACCTGCCCGGTGCCGCCCTTCGACAGGCCCCAGGATCTGAACGCGCCGTCGATGTCGCCCATGTAGTGGTGCAACAGCACGTATGCCGTACCTGGCGACCGCACGCCCAGAAACGTCCCGATGATGCCGCTGGCCGACATCGTGGCCTTGAGCACATCTGTTTCGAACCATTGATCCAGGAAGTCCACCGCGCTCATCGTGAGCAGCTGGAGCTGGTTGTGCCGGTCGAGTTCCGGGAGGGTGCGGAACCGCTTCAGGAGATCGAGGAGCGGTGCGATGTCCTTGATTCGCTTCGAGAAGGGATCCGGCGGCGTCATTGCGAGGATGTCCTTCGCGAACCGGCCCATTTCGACCATCGCGCGGCCGTACTCGTCGTACACCTCGGCGTCGGCGCGCGAGTGCCGGGAAATCTCGCGGAACGTACGCGCATGATCGTTCACGCGCCAGAGGTAGTCGCCGTTCGGCATCGG
>CAZJTG010000225.1:0-6420 GCA_964548865.1 uncultured Solibacteraceae bacterium | reverse complement strand
ACCCCGCCGACTGGGATGGTGACGGCGGAAGTCTCCTGTTCGAGCGCCGCTCGGACGACGGCGGCGCGCGGTCCTTCCCTGACACGATCGACGCTGCCCTGTGGACGGCGGAATACGGTCGACGTTCGATCGGCGCACTCACGGAGGAATATGCGGCATTCCTCAAGGAGGAAGGCTTGCCCGAGCTGTCCGCCGACGAACTCCTCCACGAAGACCTGAAGCCCCATCAGCGCCGCTATGTCAGCGCGTTTCTGGTCCGCTGGTCGGATGCCGAAAGCGTGGCGCAAGACACGATCGCCGCGGCGACGTACAACATCGCCACAGGAGGGCGGATTACCATGAGCCGACGCGACATCCCGATCAAAGACGGCGAACGCCGTGCCGTGCGCGCCGTCGTCGGCTACGACCGCCCGCTCGAAACCTTCTTCGTCCAGGTGTTCGAAACTGATGCCGACGGCGAGGAAGACGCTTTCCTTTGGCAGGGCACTTTCCCGGGCGAACTCCCGACGCCCCGCTCCGCGATCGCCCTCATCGAGCCTTTCTGTGACGTGCCTGCAGACCTCGCTGCCGCGCTCGAGACCGACCGGCTGAAGACGCTCGCCCAGCAGGATTCGCCCGGTCAGGCCGAAGCGAAACGCCTCCTGATCCGCGGCGAACCCGCCCAGCCACGACCGAGCGAACCGAAGGACTGAAGGGGAGGGGGATTGGTCCCGACGATCCAGAGGAGGATCGCAGGAGACCCCCCATGCCCATCACGATCGACCTTGGCGGCGCCCCCGCCAACGAAGACTGTGCCCAGCTCGGCCACACACCCGACTTCGCCGCCGTCAACCGCCTCGAGGTGGACGCCTACCGCGCCGCCCTGATTGCGCTGTTCGGCACGCCGCCCGAAGGCTGCACCCTCACCGCGCAGCCCAATCATCACGATTTCGGAACCTACACCACGCTCGCCCTCGTGATCGGGGACGACGCCGACCTTGGTCCGGCAAGAGCGTATGCCGAGGCCGTCGAAGACGGAATCGGCTCCTGGCTCGAAGCCGGTATGGCACCGCCGGTCACTTACGACGACGCCGAGGCCGTCTGCCACAAGGCGAACATCGCGGACGTCGTGCTCGGCGCCCTGCAGACCACGCGACCCGATGCGCGCGGGAATTTCCCGCTGCCGGCGTTCGCCACCATCCACCGCAACCTCTCCGTCGCTTACCCGGACGAGGCCGTCCGCTTTGCCGCTCTCATGGGAGAACCCGCATGACGACCGACACCCAGCCCACCGCGCGCCTTCGCACCGCTCCGCGCGAAGATGCGCCCTCGCTGATGCTGGCGGCGGTCTGCGCGGTCGCGATCCGGAACGGGATCAGCACGATCGTCGTGACCTACGACGGGTGCGGCGACGAAGGGCAGATCCACAGCATCGTCCTGCAGGGACCAGCGGACCACGACGGCACCGCACCGGAACTGCCGATGCCCGAGATGCCATGCACGTCCTGGTCGGTTCCTTTCCGCGGCGACGCATTCGAGGTCGACACGACCTTCGCCCAAGCGATCGACGATCTCGGCCTCGAGATGCTGGCCCAGAAACACAACGGTTGGGAGAACGGCGACGGCGCCTTCGGCGAGCTCACCATCGACATCGCCGCGCGCAAGGCCGTCCTCGAACACAGCGTTCGGATCACCGAGACCGAGTGCTTCACCCACGAATGGGGGGGGGCTGACCGATGTCGCACTGCTACTACCATTGCATGTCGTCGGTTCGCCGCTGGGGCGGACGGGTCGAGGATTATCGGGCGCTTCACGACTGGTTCGACCAGTCGAAGGCGATCATCGCCGACCCCCGGCACCGTGCGCTACGTCACCATGCCGAAGGCATCTTCATGCTCGAGACGATCTTCGGCCAGACGATCGTCAACAGCGACGGCCGCATCGTGCCGGTCCGCCTGATCGGCGAGCAGCACGTCATCGAGGATCTCGGACGCGTCCCCTCCTTCGCCGATTGGGCCCGCGAGATACGGCCCGCCAGCTGGATGCTCCGCGCGAATCCGCAAGGCTCGCCGGGCCTCGACCCCGACATCATCACCGTCACCGTGAAGGGAGAGGCCGATGCTGACCGACTCTGAGCGCTTCGCGTTCACCGCGCACCGCATCCACGCCTTCGAGACGACCGGCAACGCCTACGACGCGACGCAGACCGACGAGGCGATCGAGACCGGGGACACGCTGCTCGTACACGCCGAAGGCGTCGTCGCGGTCGCTATGACCTGGCCGTTCGCCGTCACCACCGCGCACGGCCATCTGCACAGCATGGCGCCGCTCAAGGACGGCGACACGCTGGAGATCGTCGCCGGATCGCTGAAGGTCGAGCCTGGCGCCATCCGCCGTGCGGCCGAGCTCGCGCGGCAGCTCGGTTTCGAGATTGACCCCACCGTCGCCCCCCTTCTCGCCTGACGGCAACCGGAGACCCACCGTGGCAAACAATTATCTTCAGGCCGCATTCGCGGTTACCGTTACCGCGTCCGAAGCCCGCCTGATCGCCGCGGTCCAGCGCGCGATCGAGGCCATCGACAGCGGCGTCGAGGGCGACGAAGCCACCGCCTTCGTGGCGGACCTCGGCCCCGAGTTCGCGACCGCTTTCCCGGGCGGTGATGCCGACCCGTTCGCCGGCGTCATGACGATCTTTCCCGACGCGGATTTTCCCTGTCTCGACGCCGACATCACCATTGAGGACGGACCCGAGACCGACACCAAGATCGTGAGCTTCACCGGTGACCAGTTCGGCGTCGAACAGGTCGCGCACCTGCTGTTCGCGTGCGCCAAGTCCGCGTTGCCGCTCGGATTCCAGTACGCCTACACCTGCGATCGGCTTCGCCACGACGAGTTCGGCGGTGGGGCCGTCGTGATCACCCAAGCCGGAATCCGCTACCACAGCACATCCGACATCCTGCGCGCCGGCCTCGACGACACACCTGCCGAGGAAGGCCGTTCGGGCTTCGTGCTCGCCACGCGCGACCCCGAGCATGGCTTGTCGTTCTGGAACAACGAAACCGGTTTCGGACGATTGGCTGAAGCGACCGTTTTTTCCGAGGCCGAGGCCGCCGCGTTCGACAAGCCGATTGCGCACGACGAACCCGAATGGCTCGCATGCCCGGCAGGGTCGCCGTGACCGCCGTCAGCCGTATCGTCCTTCCCGCGGCCAGCGCCATCCCCCCAATCGCGCTCCCGCCGGAGATCGAGCGGGCACTGCGAGACGGTGCCTGGGCCGTATTCAACCTCTCGGGCGGCAAGGATTCCTCGGCCGCGCTGTTCGCGACCATGTTGGCGCTGGATGCCATCGGGCATCCGCGCTCCCGGCGCATAGCGGTCCATGCCGACCTCGGCCGCGCCGAATGGGACAGCACCCCTGATATGGTCGAAGCGCTGGCCGTGCGCGCGGAAATCCCGCTGCACGTTCGCCGCCGCCGCGGAGGCGACCTGATCGACCGCTGGGAACAGCGCTTCGCCAACGGGAAGGCCCGTTACGAGAACCTCGAGATCTACAACCTCATCGGTCCGTGGTCCTCGGCCTCACTCCGGTTCTGCACGTCAGAGCAGAAGGCGCAGGTGCTTGGGCCCTTCCTCGCGCGCGAATTCGCCGGCGAAACGATCGTCCAGATCATCGGCATCCGACGAGACGAGAGCGCCGCTCGCAGCAAGGCGCCGGAATGGAAGCCCGACGACCGCTTCGCGAGGCCCGGGAACGCAAACGGCACCGCCATGATGGTGTGGCACCCGATCGTCCATTGGGCGACCGACCAGGTCTTCGCGCTGCATGACGCCCTCGGGATCCCGCTCCACGAAGCCTACACCTGCTACGGATCCACGCGCCTATCATGCCGTTACTGCGTGCTGCAGTCCTTGGCAGACGCCAAGGCGTCGGCTTCAGCGCCGACCAATCGCGAAGCGCTCTTGCAGCTGGTCGACCTCGAGGCACGCTCGACCTTTTCGTTTCAGCCCGCGCGATGGCTCGCCGACACGGCACCGCATCTGCTCCCGACGACGCTGCGGGCGGATATCGAGCGCGCGAAGCGCGACGCGGCCGAGCGCCGCGCGCTGGAGGCTGCGATGCCCGCCGATCTGCGGTTCTGCAAAGGCTGGCCACCCCGCCTGCCAACGCTCGACGAGGCAACCCGGATCGCGGCGTCCCGAGCATCGATCCTGGCACGCCACCGCCTCGACAATCGCTTCAGCGATGCGCGCGCCGTGCGCAGCCGCTTCGAGCAGCTGATGCTCGCCAAGTCCGCCTGATCCTCCCGACACGGAGAAGTCCCATGCCCGATATCACCGAACTGCCCGTCATGCGGGCGGCCGACGCAACCGCGATCGGCTTCGCACAGTTCAATGACGTTCCGCACAAGGTGATCGACATTCCCGACGGGGGATTCACCCTGACCACCAAGACGAGCGATGGCAACCGCGTCACCTTCTACTTCGGACCGTACGAGACCGGAGGCCCGCCAGCGTTCATCGACATCCAGTACCACGATCGCGGCTCGACGATTCCCAACGCGAACGGCGGGCAATCGCCCACCTTCGACTGCTTTGCCATCACCCGAGGCGGCACCCACGTCGTCGACAGCCGCAAGCTCGACGAGGCCAAGAAGCCCTCGATCCTCGTGATGCTCCTCGAGCGCCTCGGAGCGCAGTCGTGAAGGAACCAGAGTATCACCGGATGATCGCCGCCCGCGATGCTGTCCGCGCGCGCCTTAACGGCTTGCAGGACCGTCTTCGCCGCGATGCGGCACGCTCCGTCAATTCGCCAGCGGCGCATCGTGGTGACAGCGGATGGCGCAAGACCGATGAGGCCGAATACCAAGATTCACTGGCGCGCCTGCAGCACGCCCATCGGTCGGACATCGGTGCGCTGACCGCCAAGCTGGACCGCCAGCAGGCGGCGATCCGAGCATTCATCATTCGCAACCCCAGCTGACGCGGACGAAAGGCAAGGGGGAACGGCAGATTGCTCCGGAACGGACGCAATAGCTCACAAGCGACAAGTAAACCGCCGCAAGCGACTGGATTGCCTCGCTTTGAGACAATCTGTTCGC
This sequence comes from uncultured Solibacteraceae bacterium, assembly GCA_964548865.1. GTDB lineage: Bacteria > Acidobacteriota > Vicinamibacteria > Vicinamibacterales > SCN-69-37 > DASUGC01. The sequence continues at coordinate 1,342 of CAZJTG010000225.1, read as the reverse complement.
AGTCGCACAAGGACTCTTGTCAATCGTGAATTTGTTCTGAACATACAGATCGAAAGGATACGGCAATGCACCGGGTCCACCACTTCGCTTCCTCCGCGGCGGCGCTGTCCGCGCTCCGCGACAATCAGGTTGAACCCCAAGACGTGCTCATCGCCACAGACGAGTGCGTCGTGGCGACGGCGGGGGCTACGCCCTTCGCCGTGACTGTCGAAGCCGGGAGCTTCGTCGTTCTCGACGATGCTGCGGCCGACGAGAACGGGATGATCGCCGGGGTACCGATCGACACCGTCGTCAAGGCCGTCGACGAAGCCGTTCGGCATTACATGCCGCTCGCCGATCCGTTCGTGTCTTACGCAACGCTTCCACTGCGGTCGTCGGGCTGCGCGCTCGCGCACAGCTTCACCTTCGACGAGATCCTGCTGGTCGCCGAAGCGATCAACCATCGGGCCCGCAGGTTTGCGGAGAAGCTCGCACAGTCTCCGGATGACCATGTCGCACGATCGGTCTGGATCGCCAGCATCGCCCAGCTGGAGACGGCACGCCACAAGTTGCTCGAGGGCAGCTTCGGTCCAGGGGCGGGGGAGGGCTCACCGGCACTCCCAGCGTGACGCGCGGACCCGGCGTCGGTCAAGGATCGGCGGTCCCCCCAATTTTCACGTCGCGGTCTCTTGCGAGCCCGCCGCCTTAGAAAATCGGTTCCCCCACCGCCCGCCATGCGGCGCGACGGGCTGCGCCCGATCGCGTCCCTGACCTCCTGGTCCCGCGCGTCCTGCCGGAACCCTCGTCAGATCAAGGAGGTTACCATGACGAACATGCCAATCGACTTCTTCCGCGCGCTGCGTTCTGCTAAGATCAGTGCAGACGAAGCCCAGAAGGTGGTCGAAAGTCTCGAAGGACACATCGCCGTGAAGATCAGCGAAGCCAATGCCAGCCTCGTCGACGAACTGAAATCCATGCGCAAGGACATGGCCACTCTTCGGTGGCTGCAGGTTACCGCGATCTCGCTCAGCGTCATTGCTGGAACCATCGGGGGCTACGCCGCCGCGATCATCAAGTGATCCAAGGGGGCTTCGGCCCCCTTTTTTGTTCGTCCTCGTCGATCAGCCCTGACAACTCCTGAACTGCCCCAAGGCAGACCCGTCGCCGCGCGAGACGCGCGGACGCCGGACGGGCGCGCGAGGCGCGCCCTGCTCGGCCTGAAGAGGCCGAGGAGAGGAGTGGGATTGAGAGAGGTGTCGAAGACAGGGTGTCCGAGACGCCAACCAGGAGAACTACCATGAACATCGGTTCCATCAAGCAGAACGACAACGGCATCTACATGGGCCGCATCTCGACCCTCGCC
>CAZJTG010000224.1:0-6462 GCA_964548865.1 uncultured Solibacteraceae bacterium | reverse complement strand
CTCATGGCGCTCCTGCGTAGCCTCTAAGGGCCCAAAGGTCCGGGAGGTCCCTCTTCGCTGATCCGCGCTACAGATGTGAGCGCGCGCTGGCGTCGATCGGACCCTTGGACCCTTGGGCCTTTCGACGTACGAACCCCCGCCGCTTCGACCGGCCAGATCCTGTTTCGACTCGAGGCTCCGGCCGCGCCGGGACGGGTGACGCGGGAGGTAAGATCCACCGTCACGTGACTGACGACGCCAACGACGTCTATGACACCGCCGATGCCACGCCGCTGCGGTCGGCGCCGCTGGCGTTTCTGGCCTGCGTGCTTGTCGTCCTGCTGGCCGCGCTGCTGTCCGGCGTCGAGGGGCAGTCGCAGGGCGCGCGCTGGTACAAGGGGAACACGCACACCCATACGCTGAACAGCGACGGCGACAGCACGCCGGATGACGTCGTGAAGTGGTACCGAGAGCAGGGGTACCAGTTTCTGGTGCTGACCGACCACAACTTCCTCACGAGCGTTGACGGACTCAACGCGCTGCACGGCGCCGACGAGAAGTTCCTGGTCATCAAGGGCGAGGAAGTGACCGACACGTTCGGCGACTTGTCGCTGCACATCAACGGTCTCGACGTCGCGCGCCGCGTCGAGCCGCAGCGCGGCACATCCGTGGTCGACGTGCTGCAGCGCAACGTGGACGCCATCCGCAAGGAGGGCGGCATTCCCCACATCAACCATCCGAACTACCGATGGTCGATCACCGCCGACGAACTGCGCCAGGTCCGGAACAACAGGTTGTTCGAGATCTACAACGGCCATCCGCAGGTGAACCTCGCCGGCGGGGGAGGCGTGCCCGGCCTCGAGGAAGTCTGGGACCAGATTCTGACGAAGGGCGTACTCCTGTACGGCATCGCCGTGGACGACGCGCATACGTTCAAGCAGCCGGGGAATCCCGCCGTCGCCGGGCCCGGCCGCGGGTGGGTGATGGTGCGGGCGCCGAGACTCGAGGCGCGCGCCCTTCTCGAGGCGATGGAGCGCGGCGATTTCTACGCGTCGACCGGCGTCACGCTTCGCGACTATGTCGCGACCCGGCAGCGAATCGCGATCGACGTGGCGGTCACGGGCACGTCGAAGTACCGGATCCAGTTCATCGGGTCGGGTGGGCGCCTGCTGTCCGAGGTCACGGCCCCCAAGGCCGAGTACGTCATCACGGGCACCGAGGGCTACGTGCGCGCGCGCGTCCTCGAAAGCAACGGCAGAACCGCGTGGCTGCAGCCACAGATCGTGAGGTAATCCCATGAGTGTTGATCCCCTGACTGCGCCCGTTCCTGGTGCCGATCGGCGCGTGGTCGCCGGTGTGACGATGGACATCGTGAAGGCCGGCAACGGACGCGTGAAGCGCGTGATCTATCCGGTGGGATTCCGCTGGTCCACACACATGAAGTCGGTCACGGGCACGGAGCTGTGCACGCACGCCCACGTCGGGTTCCTCGTGCGCGGCCGCATTCACATGCAGTTTCCCGACGGGTGCGTGCAGGAGTTCGTGGCACCGGCGGCTGTCGTGATCGATCCGGGTCACGACGGATGGGTGGAGGGCAGCGAGCCCGCGGTGCTCATCGAGTTCGACTTCCTGGGTGAGACGGCCGCGCGCTTTGGACTGCCGGACGCGCATCGGCACCGAGGGAACTGAGGGGAACGCCTCCGACGAACGCCAACGACACCAACGACGCCCGCGAAACCAGATTCATGCGGCTCGAACAGCTTGGCCTGATCGGGAACTGCCAGTTTGCCGCGCTCGTGTCGTCGTTCGGCGAGGTGGCCTGGTGTTGCCTGCCACGCTTCGACGCCGACCCGGTCTTTGGTTCGCTGCTCGATCCGGCCGGCGGATCGTTCAGGATCGCGGCCGCAGACGGAACGGAGGGGCGTCAGCGGTACGTCGAGAACACCAATGTCCTCGAGACCGTGTTTACCACCCCCGACGGCGCGTTCCGCGTTCTTGATTTCGCTCCGCGTTTCGAGCAGTTCGGACGGATGTACCGTCCGGCCATGCTCGTGCGAATCATCGAGCCGCTCGCTGGCACGCCGCAGGTCTCCGTGGCCTGCGAACCAGTGCTCGGCTGGTCGAAGGTCAAGGCGGCCGCGATTCCCGGTTCGAATCACGTTCAGTTCGATGGATTCGGCTCTCCGCTTCGCCTGACCACCGATCTGCCGCTGTCGTACCTCGGCGGGCGTCCGTTCACCCTGAGCGGCCCGAAGCATCTGGCGCTCACATGGGGCGCGGCCATCGAAGAGCCACTCGAGCCGCTGTGCGATCGCCTGCTTGCCGGCACGGTCGGCCACTGGCGGCGGTTCGTCAAGCACTGCGATATTCCGGCCCACTACCAGTCCGACGTCATCCGTTCGGCGCTCGCTCTCAAGCTCCACTGCTACGAGGACACCGGGGCGATCGTGGCATCCATCACGACGTCCATTCCCGAGTCGCCTGGCAGCGGCCGGACGTGGGACTACCGCTACTGCTGGCTGCGCGACAGCTACTACGTCATCGACGCGTTCCGCCTGCTCGGGCAGTTCGACGAGCGCGATGCCTTCATCACGTACGTGCTGAACATCGCGGGTAACACGCCCGACCTCGCACTGGCGCCGCTGTATTCCGTCACCGGCGCACGGGCGGGCCCGGAGCGCATTGAGACCGGGTGGGCGGGTTTCGCCGGCGATGGTCCGGTGCGCGTTGGGAACGACGCATTTGGCCACGTTCAGCACGACATCTTCGGCGAGGTCGTGCTGGCGCTTGCGCCGATCTTTCACGACGATCGTTTCAGCGCCGAGCGGACGCCCGCCACGCTGGATCTGGTCTGGCGTCTGACGGACCGCGCCATCGCTGTGGCGGGCACGCCCGACCGCGGCATCTGGGAGTACCGCCGGCCGCCGGAGCCGTTGACGTTTTCATCGATGATGTGCTGGGCGGCGGCCGATCGCGCCGCGGCGATAGCCGATCGTTTCGATCCCGGCCGTGCCGCCGGCCTTCGCGAGGCGGCGGTCAGGATTCGAGAGGGCATCTCGACCCGCGCCTGGAGCGAGGAGCGCCAGGCGTACTGCGGAACGTACGGCGGCCGCGATCTCGACGCCGCGCTGTTGCAGATGGCGCCCCTCCGTTTGTATCCCCCCGACGATCCGCGTCTGCAGAGCACGATCGATGCGGTTCAGAAGGGCCTGTCGCAGTCCGGCTGGTTGCTGCGCTACCGCGACGACGACGGCCTGGGCGAGACGACCGCGGCGTTCGTCCTGTGCACGTTCTGGCTGATCGAAGCGCTCGCCCGCACCGGTCGCCTGGACGAAGCGCGGCGCCTCATGGACATGGCGCGCGGGCTCGGCTCCGACCTCGGTCTCATCGCGGAAGATGTCGACCCGGCAACGGGCCGGATGTCCGGAAACTTCCCACAGGCCTACTCGCACGTTGGTGAGATCCGCGCGGCGTTCGCCGCGTCACCGAGTTGGCGGGAAGTGCTGTAGGCCGGGCCTTCAGGCCCGGCGCGTTACGGTCAGAATCCTCTCCAGAAGTCTCACCACGTCGTTCGGCGTTCTGACCCGGTACTTCGCCGCGGTCTTTCGCCGGCCCACCGACACCGGCAGCGTCAACTTCAGTCCAAACACCGCCTCGTCTGTCACGTCGTCTCCCACGAAGACCACCGGGAGCGGCTTGTCGGGACGCCTCTGGCGTTCGAGATCGAGGATGACGCGAACGGCGACGGCTTTGTCCACCGGCGTCTGCGGCAGCAGTTCCCAGACGCACTTGCCCGCGAGCAGCCGCAGGTCGCCCTCGCGACGAGCGATGCGGTGGACCAGGCGGGTCACCACTCGGTGGCTGGATGCGGGGGCGCCCCGGAAGTGCACGGCGACGCTCGCCGGCTTGACCTCGAGCCGGACGCCCGCGGTCTTGCTGAGGAGCTTCGCCATGTCACGCGCGATCCGCGCCACCTCGGCATGCTGATCCGGCCTGACGAGCGACACCGACACGCCGCCAGGTGAGCGCAGGAAGTACCCGTGATTGCCTGCGTACCACAGGCCGGGCAATCCGACGCGGCTGCGCAGATCGTCGATGCGCCGGCCGCTGACGATACCGACGACGTGGCCGGCCGCGGCGAGGCGGGCGAGCGCGCGACGGACTCGCGGCGCGAGCGTCACGGCGTCGGGCCGCCGCCGGATCGGCGCTAGGGTGCCGTCGAAGTCAGTGAGGACCGCGATCCTGGGGGCGGCCGCGAGGCGTCGCGCGAGGGAAGGCCAGTCCGCTGCCAGCCGGCCGATCATTTCGTGCCGACGAGCGTGCGCGGACGGTGTGACTGCGCGTGAGGATCGACGCGCACGGCCGCGAGGTCGCCGATCAAACGCCCCGCCCACCTGAAGATGTTGTGCTCGAGCACCGTCGCGCGCATCCGCCGCATCCGCGTCCGCGCGTCATCGTCGGACATCGTGAGCGCCTGGTGCAGCGCGCCGGCGAGCTGCTCGGTGTCGTAGGGATTCACGATCAACGCATCCTCGAGCTCGCCGCTCGCGCCCGCGAACTGGCTCAGCACCAGCACGCCGTTGTCATCCTCCCGTGCGGCCACGAACTCCTTCGCCACGAGGTTCATGCCGTCGTGGAGCGACGTCACGAGGCACAGCGAGGCGGCGCGATAGTAGATTTCGATTTCGTCGTGGCTGTGGTGGCGCGTGAGCAGGACGATGGGCTTCCAGTTCGACGTCTGAAAACGTCGATTGATGCGGCCGGCCTCGGCGTCCACGGCGGCGGCGAGTTCCTGGTATCGCTTGAGTTCGCCCCGCGTCGGCGCCGCGATCTGCACGAACGTGAAGACACCAATGAAATCCGGGAACCGCTCGAAGAACCGCTCGAGGCCGGCGAATCGCTCGAGCAGGCCCTTCGTATAATCCGCGCGATCGACGCCGATGCCCAGCAGGTGGGCGCGGACGCCGAGGCGCTGGAGCAGGTCGTCCGGCGCGACGCGCACCGGGACCTCGCCGGGCTTTGTTTCGCGAACGGCCACGCTGATCGGGAACGGGCGCACGGCGGTCACATGGCCCTGCCGTCGCACCGTGAAGCGTTCCCACTCGATCTGGGCTTCGAGCGAGCGGTCCACCGTGTCGAGGAAGTTGTTGCAGTGCGCCTGCGTGTGAAATCCAAGCAGGTCCGCGCCGAGCAGGCCGTCGAGCAGCTCGCCCTGCCACGGGCAGATGCCGAAGGCCTCGGGATTCGGCCAGGGAATATGCCAGAACATCGCGACCTGCGCATCTGGCCTGGCCGTTTTGATTATGCGGGGCAGCAGAGCGAAGTGGTAGTCCTGCACGAGCACGATCGGCGCGTCGGTGCCGTCCATCTCCTCAATCACGGCATCGGCGAATCGCTGGTTGACGGCCGCGTAGTTCGTCCAGTCCGACGCACGGAAGGTCGGCCTCGTGTGCGCGATGTGGCAGAGCGGCCAGAGACCCTCGTTCGCGAAGCCGTAGTAGTACCCGCGTTCCTCGTCCGGCGGAATCCACACGCGCCGGAGGGTGTAGGCCGGGTGGTCTGGCGGCACGCGTATGCGATTGCCGGCGTCCACGGTCAGCCGATCGGCATCCCCGGATCCATGCGCGATCCACGTGCCATCGCACGCGCGCAGGACGGGCTCAAGCGCGGTGACCAGTCCGCTCGCGGGTATCTGTACCTCGATGCCGCCGTTCTTCTTCACGTGGATGTACGGTTCGCGATTCGAGATCGCGAACAGCGGCCGATCGCCCAGCTTCGCGCGGACGTAGGCGCGCAGACGTTCAGCGGTCCACAGGGATTCTGCCGCATCGCGGAGTTTGGCTTCCTCGGCCGCCGCCGCGCGAGCGGTCTCGAGGCTCTTGACCAGATGCCCGACTTCAGAGACAAGAGGTTTCAACAGACCTCCGGCTGAAGGCATGTCCGAGGACGTGTTGCCCAGGCGAAGATCCCGGAGCCACTTCGTGCTTCTGGTGATCGATCCGGACAGCGTCCATCGCAGAATCAGCAACGTGAAGCCGACGATGGCCACGACGCGGACCGCCGTGCGCAGGAGCGCGCGCGACCACAAGTCGTCGCGAAATGCCTCGGTCCTCGCGGCAGCGGTTTCCGGCTCGAATTGCGCGTTGAATCCGGCCTCGGCCTCGCGCACTTGTAGCTGGATGTCGACGGCGGCTGTCGCCAGCAGGACCAGCGTGACAGCGACCGTCAGTGACACCGCGAGCCGCGAGGACACAGGAAGCAGGGTGGCCATCGGTACTTCACGGAACGACTGCGGGGCGAGCGTTGATTATATCAGCGGCGCCGGGCGTGGTGCCCGTGGTCGTGTCTCAGTTGGGATCACCGCCCCGGACGATGCTTGCGCAGATGCGGTGGGTGGACCCGCGCGGGATCTCGCAACGGCCTCAGCCGGAGCGCGGCGCGACCGAGGCCCTGGGCCTTAAACTCGTCGCCGCCCTCGGCGCC
>CAZJTG010000223.1:0-6562 GCA_964548865.1 uncultured Solibacteraceae bacterium | reverse complement strand
CGGTGCGACGCTCTCGCCCGTGTCGGTCGAGCTGACGTACGGGCTCGAACGCTTTGCGATGTCGTTACAGGGCGTCGACAACGTGTTCGACCTGCAGTGGGCCGCCGGCGTGCCGTATCGCGACGTCCGGTTCCGGGACGAAGTGGAGCAGTCCAAGTACGCCTTCGGGCAGGTGAAGATGCCGGAGGGCGCCTTCGCGGAGTTCCATCGCGACCTGTTCGAGAAGTATCACGCGTTCGGCAAGACGCTGCTCGCGTCCGGACTGGCCCTGCCGGCGCTCGACTACTGCCTGAAGTGCTCGCACGTGTTCAACGTGCTGGACTCGAGCGGCAGCATCGGCGTGACCGAGCGTACGGCCTACATCCTGCGCGTCCGTCAACTCGCGGTCGCGATTGCCGGCGAATGGGTCGGGCGCCACGAGGGCCCGCCGAACCCGCAGGACCCGCAGCACCTGCAGACCCCGAAGGATTCAGAGAGCGTCCATGGATCGTGAACTCCTGCTCGAGATTGGCGTCGAAGAACTGCCGGCGTCCTGGCTGCCCTCGCTCACGACGCAACTGGCCGCGCGCCTGACCGCGCGGCTCGAGGAAGGCGGGTTGCCGTCGAAGGCGACCGTCGAGGCGCACGCCACGCCGCGCCGCCTGGCGGCGTGCCAGCCGGAGCTGGTCGATCGCCAGGAGGACCGCGAGGACACGATCATGGGGCCGCCCGTTTCGGCGGCCTTCGACGCCGATGGCCACCCGACGAACGCCGGGCTGGGGTTCGCGCGCAAGCTGGGCATTGATTTCGACGCCCTGCAGCGCACCGAGACGCCGAAGGGCCAGTACCTGTCGTACAAGAAACACATCCGCGGCAGGGCGACCGTCGACGTGCTGCCAGCGATCCTCGGCCGCGTGTTGCGCGACCTCTCGTTCCCGAAGGCGATGAACTGGGATGCGCAGCTGGAAGACGAGAAGGGTGAGTTCACGTTCGGGCGGCCGATTCGCTGGCTGCTCTTCCTGTACGGCGGCCGCGTGGTGCCGTTCACGATCGCGCGACAGGCCCAGGCGTCGAGCCCGCGCGTGCAGGACGTCACGACCGGCGCGGTGACGTACGGACACCGGTTCCTGGCGACGAGCGGCCGCGCCGGCCGGGCGATCAAAGTGCGGAGCTTCGACGAGTACCGCAAGCGCCTCGCGGAGAACTTCGTCGTCCTGTCGCGCATCGACCGGCGGGACCGCATCCTGCGCGAACTCGATGCGCAGGCGCGCAAGCTCGGCGGGCGCGCGCTGTTGCACCAGAACGCGCAGGCCGAGGCGTTGCTCGATGAAGTGCCGGATCTCGTGGAGTTCCCGGCGGTGGTGGCCGGCACGTTCAGCCCGGAGTTTCTGACGCTGCCGGCCGAAGTGCTCACGACCACGCTCATCCATCACCAGCACTACTTCCCGGTCGTCGGGTCGGGCGGCGGGCTGATGCCGGCGTTCCTGGCCGTCACGAACACGCAGGCGGCCAACGACCGCGTGGTAGCGACCAACGCCGAGCGCGTGGTCACCGCCCGCTTGCGCGACGCGCGGTTCTTCTGGGATGCCGATCGAAAGACGGGCCTCGAGGCGCGGTTCCCGAGGCTCGAGGGGCTGCTGTTCCATCGAGTGCTTGGCTCGTATCACCAGAAGTCTGCCCGGATCGAGACACTGGCCGGCTGGCTGGCGAGCGACGTGTTCGCGCGACCCACGGAAGCCGCCTCGGCGAAGCGCGCCGCGCGCCTGGCGAAGGCGGACCTTGCGACCGACATGGTCCGGGAACTCACGGAACTCCAGGGCGTCATGGGCGGGGTCTACGCACGCGAGGCCGGCGAGCCGGAGAACGTCTGGAAGGCGATCTACCACCACTACCTGCCGATCGCCGTCGAGCCCGGCGCGGCGCCGACGGTGGAGTCGCTTGGCGCAGGCCGGGTGACCTGGGCCGCCGTGGCGCTCGCGGACAAGATCGATACGCTCGTCGGACTCTTTCTGGCGGGTGAACGCCCGACCGGGTCGCGCGATCCGCTCGGCGTGCGCCGTCAGGCGCATGGTGTCCTCCGGCTGCTGCTCGATCTTCGCGCGCTCGCGGGCGTCAACGCGCGTCCGTCGCTGGGCGATCTCGCGGACGCCGCGCGCAAGGAGTACGGCGGAACGGCCGAGAGCGCGGACGCCTGGCCGGCGCTCGAGGCGTTCATGCGCGAGCGGCTGGAGTTCGTGCTGCAGCAGCGGGGCTGGTCCGTCCGCAACGTCCGCGCGGTCGTGCGCACGCGATCGCTGGCCGACCTGCGGCCCGCCGATCTCGAGCAGAACCTCCGCGACCTGGCCGGGTTTTCGGAGACGCCCTCGTTCAGGAAACTCGCCGAGGCCTTCAAGCGCGTGCGCAACATCGCGCGCGAGCTGAAGCAGCCCGGCGCCGGCGACCTGCGTCCCGCGCTGAAGGAAGCCGCCGAGCTGGCGTTGCTCGACGAAATCGAGCGGCGAGAGCCGGTGATCCAGGCGGCGGGCCGCTCCGGACAGGACTTCAGGGCGGCGTACGCCGAGGCCGCCGCGTTCGAGCCCGCCGTGGCGCGCTTCTTCACGGAAGTGTTCGTCATGGCCGACGAGCCGGCGCTGCGGGACGCGCGGCTGCGGCTTATGAAGCGCCTCGAAGGGCTCATCCTGCAACTGGGCGATATTTCCGAGATCGTGGCCGGCGCTGATTGACGGACCGACCGCTTGACCGATTGAGAAACTCACCGACTGACCGATTGAAGATGCGAAGGAAGTGACGCGAATGGCGAAGTCGAAGAAGCATGTGTACTTTTTCGGGAACGGCAAGGCGGAAGGCAATCGCACGATGAAAGACCTGCTCGGGGGCAAGGGCTCCGGGCTGGCGGAGATGACGAACGCGGGCCTGCCCGTGCCGCCCGGGTTCACCGTCGCGACTACGGTCTGCACGCTTTACTACGAGAACAAGGGAAAGATTCCGGCCAGGGTGGACGCCGAAATGCTGGCGAACCTGAAGAAGCTGGAATCCACGACGAAGGCGAAGCTCGGCGCCGCCGACCGGCCGCTGCTCGTGTCCGTGCGCTCGGGCGCGAAGTTTTCGATGCCCGGCATGATGGACACCATCCTCAACCTCGGGCTGAACGATGCGTCCGTCGAGGGGCTCAAGGCCTGGACCGGCAACGGCCGATTCGCGTGGGACAGCTACCGCCGCTTCATTCAGATGTTCGGCAGCGTGGTGCTCGAGATTCCAAAGGCCACCTTCGAGCACGAATTCGAGGCCGTGAAGCATGAGACGGGCGCGAAAATCGACACGGATCTCACCGAGGCGGCCCTCCAGACCGTCGTGACGCGCTACAAGACCGTCGTCAAGGCGAAAACCGGTAAGCCGTTTCCGCAGGATCCGCTGGCGCAGCTCCGCGGCGCCCGCGACGCCGTCTTCCGGTCGTGGCAGAACCCGCGCGCCAAGGAATACCGCCGCATCTACGAAATCCCTGACCACATCGGCACCGCCGTGAACGTGCAGGCCATGGTGTTCGGCAACACGGGCGACAAGTCCGCCACCGGCGTCGGCTTCACGCGTAATCCCGCCACCGGCGCGAAGGAGTTCTACGGCGAGTTCCTGGTCAACGCGCAAGGCGAGGACGTGGTGGCGGGCATCCGGACGCCCAGGCCGATCGCCGAACTCGAGACCGTGCTGCCGAAGGCATTCAAGCAGCTGCGCCAGATCACGACGCGCCTCGAGAAGCACTACAAGGACGTGCAGGACTTCGAGTTCACGATTCAGGACGAGCAGCTCTACATGCTGCAGACGCGCAGCGGCAAGCGGACGGGTTATGCGGCCGTCGTGATCGCCGCGGACCTCGTGGCCGAGAAGCTGGTGTCCCCGAAGGACGCCGTGCTGATGGTCGAACCCGAGGCGCTCTCGCAGCTCCTCGCGCCGATTTTTGATCCGAAGGACTGGAAGAAGCTGCCGGTCGCGACCAGGGGCCTGCCGGCATCGCCCGGCGCGGCCTCGGGGCAGGTGGTCTTCACTGCCGACGACGCGGTGGAGTGGACGCGCCAGGGCAGGAAGGTGATGCTCGTCCGCAAGGAAACGGTCCCGGATGACATCCACGGCATGTTCGTCGCGCAGGGCATCCTGACCGCGACGGGCGGGATGACGTCTCACGCCGCGGTCGTCGGCCGGCAGATGGGCAAGCCGTCGGTCGTCGGTGCGGGCGCGCTCGTGATTGACGAACGCGCGAAGACGGTTCGCGTCGGCGGAGACACCCTGAAGGAGGGTGAGTGGCTGTCGTTCGACGGCCTCTCCGGCGAAGTGAAGATTGGACAAGTGGCGACAACGCCCAGTGAGATTCTGCAGGTGGTGGCCGGTAAGATGAAGCCAGCCGCCTCCGACATCTACCGCCGGTTCAACCTGCTGCTGTCCTGGGCCGACCGGTACCGCCGCCTCGGCATCCGCGCGAACGCTGACCAGCCGGATCAGGCGGCGACGGCGTACAACTTCGGCGCGCGAGGGATCGGTCTCTGCCGCACCGAACACATGTTCTTCGGCGAGGGGCGCATTCCCATCGTGCAGAAGATGATTCTGGCTGACAACGAGAGGGACCGGCGCGCCGCGCTCGGCGAGTTGCTGCCGCTGCAGCGCGAGGACTTCTACGGCGTCTTCAAGGAGATGCATGGCGAGCCGGTTACCATCCGGACGATCGATCCCCCGCTGCATGAATTTCTGCCGAAGCGCGAGGATCTGATGGTCCAGATCGCGCGGCTCGAGGCCACGGGGAACGGCGACGGCCAGGAATGCGCGGAGGCCAGGACACTGCTGCGCCGGGTGGAGCAGCTCCACGAGTTCAACCCGATGCTCGGCCACCGCGGCGTCCGGCTCGGCATCACGTATCCCGAGATCACGGAGATGCAGGCGCGCGCGATCATGGAGGCGGCCTGCAAGCTGGCGAAGGAAGGCGGCAAGGTCGTTCCCGAGATCATGATTCCGCTGGTCGGTGACGTGCGCGAACTGCGCGACCAGAAAACCGTCGTCGTGCGCGTGGCCGAAGAGGTGATGAAGGAGCAGAAGATCAGGGTGAAGTACCTGGTCGGCACCCTGATCGAAGTGCCGCGCGGCGCCCTCACCGCGGACGAGGTCGCGAAGGAGGCGGACTTCTTCTCCTTCGGCACAAACGACCTCACGCAGCTGACCTACGGCTTTTCGCGTGACGACATCGGCAAGTTCCTCGGCGCGTACCAGGATCGCAGAATCCTCGAGCGCGATCCGTTCGCCTCGCTCGACACGACGGGCGTGGGGCAACTGGTCGCCATGGGCACGAAGAAGGGGCGCGCGACGAAACCCGGCCTCAAGGTCGGTGTATGCGGCGAGCACGGCGGCGATCCGTCGTCGATCTTCTTCTTCGACAAGACAGAGTTCGATTACGTGAGCTGTTCGCCGTACCGAGTGCCGGTCGCCCGTCTGGCGGCGGCGCAGAGTGCGCTGCGGAAGCGAGCACTCGACTAAGGGCAGAGGGCAGAGGGCAGGGGAGGACTGATGGTCACGACCTTCGTCTTCCGGGACGGCGTCGCGCGTGAAGTGCCCGGCGTCGATCCGGCCTGGCTGCAGCCGGACGCGACGGAGGTGGTGTGGGTGGATCTGGATTCACCCGACGAGGAGGAGCGCAAGCTCCTCACCGAGACGTTCCATTTCCACGAACTTGCGGTCGAGGACGCGATCCAGGAGACGCATCATCCCAAGATCGAGCAATACGGCGGGATGCTGTATCTGATCCTTCATGGCATCGTGGCCGGTAAGAAGCAAGGCTTCGAGACGCGGGACGTGGACTTCTTCCTCGGACGGAACTACCTCGTCACCGTCCATTACCATCCGTCGCGGTCGATTACCGGCGAGCAGGAAGTGCTCCGGAGGTTTGGCGCCCTCCTGGGCGAGGGTGCGTGCAGCCTGCTGCATCGGCTCGTCGATCGGCTGGTCGATCACTACGGCCCGGAAGTTGACGCGCTCGAGGACCGGCTCGAGGCGCTCGAGCGGAAAGTGTTCTCTGGCCCGGCGAAGAATCCGGTCAAGGAGATCCTCGGCCTCAAGCGCGACATCGCGTCGCTGCGCCGGGTGACGCTGCCGCAGCGGGATGCGGTGATGCGGCTCGCCCGGCGGGAGTTCGCCGAGATCCCCGAACAGCTCGCCTACCGCTTTCGCGACGTCTACGACCACCTGGTCCGCCTGGCAGACGAGGCCGTGTCGCTCCAGGACCGCGTGACCGGCCTCCTCGACGCCCACATGTCCACCCAGTCGAATCGACTCAATCAGGTCATGAAGGTACTGACGGTCATCGCCACGATCTTCATGCCCCTGACCGTGCTGGCGAGTCTGTACGGCATGAACGTGACGCTGCCGCATCTCCCCGGCGGCGCTGACGCGCAGTTCTGGTGGGTGATCGCCATCATGCTTGGCCTGTCAGGCGGAATGCTCTGGTACTTCTACAAGAAGGACTGGCTGTGAATCGCATCCGGCGGCTGCCGCCCGAGCTCGCGAATCAGATTGCGGCCGGCGAGGTCGTTGAGCGCCCGGCTTCTGT
>CAZJTG010000222.1:0-6594 GCA_964548865.1 uncultured Solibacteraceae bacterium | reverse complement strand
GGTGGCGGTGGCGGTGGCGGTGGCGGTGGCGGTGGCGGTGGCGGTGGCGGTGGCGACACTACGCGCGACACGATGGCGACGTCAATCCGTACAACTACTGAATTTTGGGGATCGGAAATGGAGATTTTCGCCTCAACAAATCCGCAGCCCCTTGCAGTGCGGGTGGGGGAACGGACCCACGTGGCAGACGCCAGTGTCGTTGGAACGAAATTGTATCGCTACGTCGCGCCGAAACGACGTAAGATATTTAGAATCAATAATTTATAGGTGGCGGAGAGGGTGGGATTCGAACCCACGTGCCGGTTACCCGACAAATCGCTTTCGAGGCGATCCCGTTACGACCACTTCGGTACCTCTCCCCAGGTCGGTTGCCCCTGCGGCAGGCTTTCACACGCGCAGGACCTCCAATAGTAACGCAGTCTGCGGCCGCTCGACGGGCGTCCGCGCCACCGCCATCATTGCCATCTGTAAGGATTCAGGATATAAGGTAAGGAATGCCGACGTCCACCCTCACGACCAAGGGCCAGATCACGCTGCCAAAGCGCATCCGTGAACTGCTGAAACTCGACACCGGCGACACGGTCGACTTCGTCGATGCGGCCGACGGCACGATCCAGGTCAGGGCCGGCCGTTACGACGTGCGCGACCTGAAGGGACTGCTCAAGCGGCCGGGCCGGAAACCCGTTTCGCTCGAGACGATGGAAGATGCTCTACTCGAAGCCCGCGGACGAAGGCCATGACCGGCCTCGACACGAACGTACTCGTCCGGTACCTGACTGAGGATGATCCCATCCAATCGAAGCGTGCCGCAGACCTGATCACCACCGTCACGACACGCGGCGGCAAGTGCTACGTCAGCGCGCTCGTCCTCTGTGAAACAGCATGGGTCTTGCGGGGCGCCTACGACGTGTCGAAGGCCGATCTGCTCATGACGTTCGATCAGATCCTCGCCACCACACAGTTCGTGGTCGGCGACAAGGACCTCGTCCGCCGGGCGCTCGAGGCGTTCCGCAACGGCCGGGCAGACTTCGCCGACTACATCATCAGCGCCATCCACGAAGACGCCGGATGCGATCGTACGGTCACCTTCGATCGCCGCCTTCGCGGCGTCCGCGGATGGCAAATCCTGTAGGCCGAGGTCAGCCCTGCGCCTCGCGGCGGGCCTCAAAAAACGCCCGCATCAGGTCGCGGCAGTCCGCCGCCAGCACGCCGGACACGACGGTGACCCGGTGATTGAGCGCGGGATGCTCGTGCGCGCGCCCGGTGGACTCGAGCGCGCCCGCCTTGGGTTCGGGCGTGCCGAACACCACGGTGCCGATGCTGGCGTGCACGATGGCCCCCACGCACATCACGCACGGTTCGACGGTGACGTAGAGCGTCGCTCCCGTCAGGCGGTAGTTGGAGAGACGGCGCGCGGCGTCGCGAATCGCGACCACCTCGGCGTGCGCGGTCGGATCGCTCGTCGCGATCGGCTGGTTGTGTCCGGAGCCGACCACCGCGCCGTCAAGCAGGACGACAGCGCCGACCGGCACTTCGCCGTGTCGGGCGGCGTGCTCGGCCTGCTCGAGCGCCATGCGCATCCACGTCTCGTGCGGTGAAGACATCGGACAATTCACAGCCTGCAACCTGCAATCGACATGCAGGTACGTCATCGCAGACGTCGGATGGCAGGCTCGACTGTGCTCTAGCGCCTGAATCGGATGCCGAACAGGGCCCGGATGGCGAAGCCGCCGGCGTTGTCCTCGTCGAACGCGAGCGAACTGCCCGATTCGCCGAGCACCCCGGCCGCGGATCGGATCTGCGCCTCGACGCCGGCCACGAACTGGCGCTTCGCCGGACGCGCGGGCGCCTCTTTCCGAAGCGCGTATTCGAAACCAAAGAGCCCCAGGAATCCGGTGCCGCCGACCGAATCGTTGTCGCCCGGCTGTGGATCCGGGCTCTCCTGTGAGTGCGATGTCTTCGTCATGCCCACGCCCGCGTACAGCCCGATGCGCGGCCGCTTCTTCATGTACGTCCGCCAGCCCACCCCGAGCTCGACATTCGTGACGGCAATTTTGAGCGGCACGCCATTGGAAACGAACCGGTCGATCTCGTCCACGAAGCCGCGCGTTCCGTCAGTCGATCCCTTCGACATGCCGACGCGGACAAAGACGCGGCGCCAGAGGTTCAGGATGTCGGCGCCCACGGCGAAGCCCGGCACGGTTGGCGACCCGGTGTGCGCCGTAAACGACTTCGACGCCGACATCCGTGTCGACTCGTACCCTCCGAACGCGCGAAGACCGATGGGCAGCTTGGGCGTGGGAGGCGGCTTCGGCTTGGTGGTCTGCGGCGCGGGCTTCTGGGTCCCGGGCGCCTGAGGCGGCTTGGCCTGATCGATCACGAGGTCCGCGCCTGACTGTGTCGCCTGTGCACGGCCGGCCGCGGCCGAAGACGGCAACGCGACGGCCGCAGAGAAGGCGGCTGAAACGAAAACGATCGACAGCGGTGTCCGCATGCGCTCCCCTGAACCGTCAGCGAATGGCCTGGCCGAAGAGCGCGGCCCGTGGCTGAATGAGGCCGTACCCGAACGAATCGTCCCGTCCGGCGGCGCCAATATCCCGCGCGGTCGTCCGGATGACGTACTCGATCTGCGCGGGCGTAATGCCGGGCATCTGCGACACGATGAGCGCCGCCAGGCCCGCCACGTGCGGAGAGGCCATTGACGTGCCCTGGAACCCGCGCTCGCTGTACTGATCGAAACGCGGGAAAATCACGGTCGCCGGGTTGTAGTTGGCCGACGTCACCGACGACTGCCAGATCGTGTTGCCCTGGCGCGAGTCGCCGCCGGGCGCGGCGATCTCGGTCCACGAGCCGGTGGACGAATAGTACGACCGGCCGTCGATCCGATTGGTCGATGCGACCGCCATGGCGCCGCTAATCGTCGGCCCATACGACGCGGGATAGGTCGTGGGATTGCCGTCCTCGAAATCGTTGCCATTCGACATGGCGACGAACACGCCTCTCGAGACGGCGTAGGCCATCGCATCGCGGATCGTCGTATTCGGGTTGTTGCCGCCGATGCTGTAGTTCAGGGCGCGGGCGCCATTGTCGGCGGCGAACCTGATCGCGGCGTTGGTGGCTGATGTCGGGCAGCCTGTGCCGGTGCCGATCGGCGCGAACCCGGTGATGCCGGCGGCCGATCTCGCGAATTGCAGATCCCAGTAGGTAATGCACGCCTTGAGCGGCATGATTCGCACGTTATAGGCAATGCCCGCGAGCGAAAGGTTGTTGTTGGTGTCCTGGCCGACGGTGCCCGCCACGTGCGAACCGTGGCCGTCCGTATCAACCACCACCGTGCCAGGGTTTGTCGTGCTCACGATGAAATCCCTGGGCATGACGAAGCGGGACAGCGTGAAGTCCGGGCTGGCGCCGACCGGCATGGCGTAGCTCACGATGGCCGAGCCGCTCCATGTCTGCACGGTGATGTTCTGCGTCGCCACCGCCGTCACGCCCGTATCGACCACGGCCACGATCACGCTGGCGCTGCCGCCGGGCACCAGATCCCAGGCGCGCGGGAAGTTCAGCTGCTGCAGGTTCCACTGCCGCGCGGCGTACGACGGATCGTTTGGCGTCGCGTGCAGTTTCAGGAGGTAGTCCGGTTCCGCGTACTCGACCTCCGGCTGGGCATTGAGACGCCGGGCAAGCTCGCGCGGATCGACGCCACTCGAATCCTTGACGATGGCGACGTCGCCGGTCCATTCGATGTCGCCGGGCTGCGCGTCACCCTTGCCGATGGCGGACAGCGCACGCGCCTGGCCCTCCACGCCCGCCGTGTCCCTGAACTTCACGAGGACGCGGCCGGGCAGAAAGTCGAGGCCCTTTTCCGCCGCTTCGGTCATCGCGTTCATCAGTTCCGCGGACATCACGGGCATTTTGAGGCCGTAGTCCGGCACGGCCGCGGGCACCTGCGGCCTGAAACGCGACGGCGAACCGCCGATCGTCGGCACGTCGATCCGCGGCACCTGCGCCTGCGGAATCCGCGGCACCGCGACCTGCGGCGCGGCGATGACGTAGGCGCTCCCGGCCAGCGTTGCCAGCCAGACGCCGACCGTGAACTTCCCGCTGAATGGTCTCTTCATGTCTGCACCCGGACGCGGAGTATATGCCGCTATCGCTGTAGCCCGAAGCTCAAAGTAGGACGGCCACGCCTGCCGGCCTCACACGGCCAGCTCACCCCGGATGATCGTGACGGCCCTGCCTCGCAGGCGCACGCGATCGCCATCGAGCCGCACGTCGAGCGTGCCTCCCCTGGGCGACATCTGCCGGGCGGTGAACCGCTCCCGCCCGAGCTTGCGGCTCCAGTACGGCGTGAGCGCGCAATGCGCGGAGCCGGTCACCGGATCCTCGTCGATGCCCGAGCCGGGAGCGAAGAACCGTGACACGAAATCCCAGCCGGCCGTCGCTGCAAGACTCGTGACAATGACGCCGCGCACGGGAAGGCCTCGGATCAGCGCGAAGTCGGGTTTCAGAGTACGCACGATGTCCTCAGACGAGACCTCGACGAGGTAGTCGAACTTGCTTCGTCCGACGAAGCCCGGCCGGACCTCGACGCCAAGCGCGCGCATCAGGCCGTCTGGCGAATCGGCAGCCTCGACGCGCGTCGCCGGGAAATCGAGCTCGATCCAATCGCCATCCGGCGTCGCCGTGAGCAGGCCACTCCGGGTGTGGAATCTGGCCGCCTGGGCCTTCGGGAGCACGCCGGTTTCCCACAGTGCATGGGCGCTGGCAAGCGTCGCGTGGCCGCACAGGTCGATCTCCACCGTGGGCGTGAACCACCGCAGATCGAAGCCGTCGTCACGCCTGACCAGAAACGCGGTTTCGGCGAGGTTCATCTCGGCGGCAACAGAGAGCATCCATGAGGCCTCGGCAGGGGTGGGCAGCAGGACGACCGCGGCGGGGTTGCCGGTGAAAGGACCATCGGCAAAGGCATCAATTTGATACAGGGGGCAGGACATGACGCCACAATACGACATGCGTGGTCTGACTGTCCTGACTCTCGCGCTGGCGTTCGCGCCCACCGCGCCGTCGTCCCCCGAGGCCGCGCGCGAGCCCACGCGAATCCTGTTCATCGGCAACAGCCTCACGTACGCGAACGAGCTGCCTGCACTAGTGCAGGCGCTCGGACGCGGGGCCGGCAAGGACGTGACGTGCGCCGCCATCGCGCGGCCTGACGTCAGCCTCGACGATCACTGGAACCAGGGCGAGGCGTTGAAGGCCATCCGTCAGGGCGGCTGGTCGTTTGTGGTGCTTCAGCAGGGACCGTCTGCCCTGCCCGAATCTCAGGTGATGCTGCGGGCGTCCGTGAAGCGCTTTGACGCGGAAATTCGAAAGGCCGGGGCGCGGACGGCGATGTACATGGTGTGGCCGGCGCGATCTCGCGCCCAGGACTTCGACGGCGTCAGCCGCTCGTATGCCGCCGCGGCAGGGGACGTGGGCGGGATTCTGCTGCCCGCGGGTGATGCGTGGCGGGCGGCGTGGAAGCGGGACGCCTCTCTGGCGCTCTATTCGAGCGACGGATTTCATCCGTCACCCGCGGGAACCTACCTGGCCGCGCTGGTCATCCTTCAGCGTCTGCTCGCCGTGGCCCCGTCAGCGGTTCAGGCACCCGGAATCGATCCCAAGGTTGCGGATCTGCTCCGCCAAGCCGCGAGCGGCATCGCCGCGAGTGAGCAGTAGGGGTGCGGCGGGGACGAAGTCCCATCACGGCTCGGAGAGCAGCGATCAATCGATTGGAATCTCGACTTCGGGGAAACTGCCTGGCGCAGCCGCGGACACCGCAGCGAGGGTCTCCGGGAGTCTTCGCTTGATGAGCCGCCAGCGGCCTTTGCTCAACACGACGACGGCGATCTTTCGACCAGCCAGGTTCTGCTGGTAGCGGATGTTCCGATCAGTGGTCAGCAAGACGTCGAATCCAGCGGTCTCCGCGGCCGTCAGTAGTTCGCCGTTCCGCAGGGCGTCCCAGCCGCGGGCGCAGGCTTCTTCAACGGCGTGGCCCACAAGTGCGCTCGCGACACCCCTGGGCGTTCCGTTGTCAAACAGGATCCGCATTATCGCCCCGTGACCGGGGCGTCGAGACTTCGGGCCGCGAATTCCAAGACGGCCGTCACTTGCTCACGGGTGACAGGGAACTGCTCCATCACCTCGTCGATCGTCATGCCGTCTTCCAGATTCTCGAACACCACCGCGACTGGCGTGCGGGTGTTCTTGAACACCCAGGCTCCGCTCACCTTGCCTGGGATGCTTTCCACAGCCGGGCACTGGGACCAATCAAGTGCGGGCATCAGCGCCTCCTTCCCCTGCAGCTTAAGGGATTCCAAACACCCTGTCATGCGCACCGAGTCGTTGGGCTGCCTGGGGTTCTTCAGGGAGCGAAACACGGCGCGAAACTGCCAACAATTCCGCGAATGACCACCTGGTTCAACCAGGTGGTCTCCGGACGGGAATTGTTCACGGCTGCCATCGCCGTAAGTTGTTGGAGGATTTGGTGCGCCCTGCACGACTCGAACGTGCGACCTCCTGGTTCGTAGCCAGACGCTCTATCCAGCTGAGCTAAGG